>NZ_JBIFXS010000002.1:0-485670 GCF_043558645.1 Mariniflexile sp. HNIBRBA6329
ATTTGTAATACACATGTGTTAATTTTCTATATTTACTCATCTTAAAAAAGTTTTAGATGGTAAACCTAAAAAATGGCAAAGCCTTTAAAACATGACCACCGTCAAAGACGGTGGTTTTTTAGACTGAAATAAAAATCATAACTTTAGGTCAATTTATTGCTTCAAAATCAAGCATCTTTTCCCTAATCAATAGGCGAACTTTCCAAGCTACTAAACAGTATCCGGTTAGCAGCAAAAATGGTAAACCATGAATTTAACAAAGCGGGATTGGTTGATATCATTGGAGTTTCTATGATGTTAATGCACAAGGATAAAACCAACAAAAATTAGATGTTTTTTGCAAACAAAAAATTTATTTAAGCCATAAAAAATAAAGATATAGCTATGATATTGTTTTGGAAGAAGTTGAAGATTTTATACAAATTCAGGGTAATGATGGATCAAACAATGGAAAATATGTGGTCTTAATGGATACTTTAGATGATTCTACAAATATTCATGTTAATGTATCCGTTGGAACTATTTTTTCTGCTCTTAGAAGAATTACACTTATTGAACCCCTTGTAGAACTTAAAGATTTTTACAACTAAGTAGTGCACAAATAGCGGCAGTTCACATTATTTACGGCACTTCAACGATGCTTGTATACACCAACGGAAATAGCGTAAATGGTTTTACCTTAAACCCAACCATTGAGTTATTTTATCTGTCGCACCCCGATATCAAAATTCCCGCCACAGGAAATATTTATTCTGCTAATGAAAGGAACTATTTCCTTTTTTTTCCCAAGGTGTAAAAAACTACATTAAATATTGCCTAAAGGATGAAATTAATCGTCCTTATTCAGCAAGATATATTGGATCAATGGTCTCTGATTTTCACAGGAATATGTTAAAAGGCGGCATATACATATACCCAATTGTAATAAAAACAAAAACGGAAAACTCAGGCTCCTTTATGAAGCAAACTCTATTGCATTTATAGCAGATCAAGCTGGATGCAGAGCTAGCAATGGCGTTGAACACATTTTGGATATTTTTCAAAAAAAATTCACCAACTAATTCCCTTTTTCATAGTGGAAGCATAGAAATGGTTGATAAATTGGAATCTTTTCTTTTAAATTTAAAACTCCAACTATTACAATTAAAAGTCAACTTATTACTATTCCCAAAACCATTCATTAGTTTTAAATAAATCTATTTTTAAATAAATTAATCACAGATTATTAAATTTGTAACAACAAAAGTTAATATCGCTTAAATAAAAATAAATTAAGGTTCACAAATCGTCAATAAAAATCACAACAATTAGCAAAACCTATGATATCACTGGCAAAGTTACAACAGGTTCGAATCCCAGCCCGCACCTCCTCTTTCCAACACCATCATCATAATAGATATAATCTATTATACAAATCTAAAGGCCGTCCCTTTTCCGATAAATAGTTTGCGAGTTTATATTTCGGGGATATTGTATGAATAAAAAACCTCTTTTTTATTAATTTTCGAGCTTATTTGTATACATATTCTTACTTTAAACAATTTGCAAATATCCAAATACTTTGCCCTTTTTATCATTTATTACTTTTTTGTCAGTCTTTAGTTTTGTTTTTAATTGTTTAAAATCATTACTGATCTTTTTCTCTACGACGCGAGCATACTTTTGGGTAGTTGACAATTTTTTATGACCAAGTACTTTAGAAACTGTTTCGATTGGTACATCATTTAAAAGTGTTATAGTAGTTGCGAATGTATGTCTGGCAACGTGAAAGGTTAAATTCTTTTTTATTTGGCACAATTCAGCCAATGCCTTTAAGCCCTTATTCATCTTTTGGCTACTAATTACAGGTAATAGTAAATAATTATTTTCTTCGCTTGGAAAATTAGCATACTCCTCTAAAATAGAGCAAGCTTCATCTAATAAAGGTTGCTTTACTGGACAGCTAGACTTTTGGCGTTTAATCATTACCCATTTCTCACCATCAACTCCATAACAAATATTTCCTTTTTTGAGATTCTTTACATCTATATAACTTAACCCCGTATAGCAAGCAAAAATAAAAATATCCCTAACTCTTATTAAACCATCATTCACCAAGACCAAATTGGATATCGCTTCAAGTTCCATTTCCTCTAAAAATGGTGCATCATAATCTTGAAATTTTAATTGATATAGAGCAAATGGGTTTGTTTTTATCCAACCGTGCTTGAATGCAATTGTGGTTAATTTTTGTAAACGTTCCATATGCTTCATAATACCATTGTTACCTAATGGTCTTGATTTATTCAATGGTTGACAACCCATTAGAAAATTTTCAAATCCAACTACAAATGAATAATCTACTCTTTTAAGTGAAACGTCTGACTGCTTAATGCATTCATTCAAATATTTATTTAAATATTTTTCAGTTGCTCCATAATTTTTCGCCGTACCCTTTTCTAACTTTTTTATTTCATTTTCGCTATGGTATGACATTAACTCCTGAATTGTCTGGACTTTTTTATCCAAACCTAAAAAACGAATTTTTATAGATTGAGCAGTAATTAGGTTATTCTCACAGCTTAGTTGTTTATGGCAATCAATTAGTTTTTTGTAAACAAAATCTAAATAATCATTTAGCTTATTGGCTTCAGGATCTCCTTTTAAAACCTTTCTAGCATGACTACACCAATAATGTTCTAATATGCATCTTTTTATACTTAAGTCAGCACGCTTACCATCAACCGTGATCCTTACATAAATAGGCACATAGTTATCTTTAGTCCTAAATGTTTTTTTTATCCAAAAATGGATACTAAATGTTGTCGAAGTCTTCATTTCTTCCGTTTAAGTAAAACAATCCGTTAAACGAAAGCCAAATCAATATATGTATTACGTCAAAAAATACGTAATTAACCTTAATGCAGTGGAAATAGGACACCTATTTATTAATTTAGGACTATCTAGCCCATAAAAAAACCACTTGATTTTAAGCAAGTTAAGCATTTTTTTTTAATAAAAATAGGACACCTATTAGGACACCTAAACAATGGTTTTAAAGCGAATCAAATGATATCAAATAAAATTTAAACAATTGAAAATCATGTAATTAACTTTTTATCAATGTCCTTTAATACCCATTTTGTCGGGATGACAGGATTTGAACCTGCGACCACACGGCCCCCAGCCGTGTACGCTACCGGACTGCGCCACATCCCGAAATTATATTTAAATAATAACCACTCTACATGGTTAATCATGGTTTCTGGAAGTTCAAACTGTAATAAAGTGCAGTTTATCCTGAGCTTGCCGAAGGGCCACATCCCGTTTTAAAAAGTTTTCAAAGAAAACACATTTTGTTAAATTTAAAAAATCAATTCATAAAAAAAGCCGAAGAAATTACTTCGGCTCCTATTTTATTTTTTGATATCTAATTATAAGTAGATGTAGATACTTCAAAAGTAGCATCTTTACCTGCTAAATAACGTTCGGCATCCAATGCCGCCATACATCCAGTTCCTGCTGCTGTTATGGCTTGTCGGTAAACATGATCTGCCGCATCACCCGATACAAATACACCATCTACATTTGTTTTTGATGTTCCTGGTACGTTTATGATATAACCTGTTTCATCTAAATTTAAAAATCCTTTAAAGATATCCGTATTAGGTTTATGCCCAATAGCCACAAAAAAACCTGTTGCTGGTATTTCGTGCTTTTCCTTTGTTTGGTTATTATAAACCCTAACGCCAGTAACTACTTGTCCGTCTCCTAAAACCTCATCGGTTTCTGTGTTAAAAAGTATTTCTATATTTGATGTATTCTTAACTCTGCTAGCCATAATTTTTGATGCTCTAAATTCATCACGCCTTACTAACATAGTTACTTTTTTACATAGTTTTGAAAGATAATGTGCTTCTTCACAAGCTGAATCTCCAGCACCTACAATCACCACTTCTTGATTTCTATAGAAGAAACCATCACAAACCGCACAAGCTGAAACACCACCTCCTAATTTTAAATATTTTTGTTCAGAATCTAAACCTAAGTATTTCGCCGAAGCTCCTGTTGAAATAATAACGGTATCGCAATGAATCTCTTTAGTATCATTTACCCATACTTTATGTACATCGCCCGAAAAATCCACTTTAGTAATCCAGCCATCACGCACATCGGTTTCAAAACGTTCTGCCTGTTTTTGTAACTCCATCATCATTTCCGGACCTGTAATTCCATCTGGATACCCTGGGAAATTTTCAACTTCATTCGTTGTTGTTAATTGACCACCTGGTTGTGCACCTTGGTATAATACAGGTTTCATATTGGCTCTAGCTGCATAAATTGCTGCTGTATAACCCGCAGGTCCCGAACCAATTATTAAACATTTTAATTTTTCAATCGTATCTGACATAATCGCTATTAATTTTTAATCTTAACAAAAGTAGAATTTTTGAATTAAATCTTACATTAAAAGTATCAAAAGATATTATCATCACATAAGTACTTATTATCCATTATACTATTTCTCCTTTTTTTTTTGTAAATTGTAGTAGTATGATTATTAATTAACTCTTCATTTATGAAAACTATTCTATTTATTTTCTGTGCGTCCCTTTTAATTTCTTGCAATAACAAAAAAACCGTTGAACAACCTATAGAACATTCTTTAGAAGGTGCTTGGGAATTAGTTAGTTTTTTGAACTATAAAGAAGATGGTTCCGTTGATACTATAAAATCTTCAAACGCATTTAAGCAAATGAAGATGTATTCTAAAACTAAGATTATGTGGAGCCGGTTAAGGGCATGGGATTCTTTAGATTGGTTTGGAGTTGGGGATTATACTTTTAAAGATGGCAAGCTAACCGAAGTTTTAGATTATGGCTCCCATGCTATGAATAGCCGTATAAAAGCAAAAAAGAAGTTTGTTTTTGATATTTTAATTAATGAAAACACATTTACTCAAATTGAAATTGATAGTCTAGGGCATCCTATATATGCTGAAAACTACAAACGTGTGGAATAAAAAAAGCTGAACTTTAAAGTTCAGCTTTTCATCTTATAGAAATTTTAAAAAATTATTTTCTAACAGCTTTAACTATAGCGAGTGCTTTCTTAACATCTTGCTCTAATTTTGCGTAATCTTTATTTGCTATAATATCTTTAGAAATTAATTGCGATCCCATACCAACACAAGTTACACCAGCATCAAACCATCCTTTTAGGTTTTCTTCAGTTGGAGAAACGCCTCCTGTTGGCATAACGCTTGTCCAAGGTTGTGGGCCTTTAATGCCTTTTACAAATTGTGGTCCGTAAATATCTCCAGGGAAAAGTTTAACTATTTCGCAACCTAATTCTTCTGCTCTAGCTATTTCAGTTAATGTTCCGCAGCCTGGAGACCATAATACTTTTTTACGGTTACAAGCAATGGCAATATCTTCTCTTAAAACAGGCGTTACAATAAAGTTTGCTCCTAAAGACATGTATAAAGTTGCTTGTCCTGCATCGGTAACAGAACCTACACCCATTATCATACCTGGTAATTCTTTAATAGCGTATTTAGTTAATTCGCCAAAAACTTCGTGAGCAAAATCGCCACGAGCTGTAAATTCCATTAATCTTGCTCCACCATCATAACATGCTTTTAATACTCTTTTACTTAACTCAATATCATTGTGAAAAAACAAAGGAATCATCCCAGTATCTTTCATTGCTTGAGCCACTTCTAATCTTGAAAATTGTGCCATTTTATTGTTGTTTTTTATTATTATTTTTATTCTTTGGTCCCGATAGCTATCGGGATTATTTTAGTTCCAGTTTAATATTTTCTTAAAATCGTATGCCTCTGGATTGGGTAGATATTTTTTTGCATCTTCATAATCCTTTTCTTTTATATAGAAAAGATTATTAATAAATAGTTGAGCCATATCTGAATTTATATCTACTAATCTAGGTGGAATTTTGCCGTTTTCATCTTCAAAATCCTTTAAATATAATGGTGTGATGTCGCCACGTGAATTGGCACTAACAATACAACCCGTTTTGCCTTCGTCGAATAATTTTTTAACACCAATACCTAGTAAAGTACATAAGGTTAAGTCGAATGCAATTGGAGGACAACATCTTAATTCGTAACCAAGCTCTACTGGTCTTGATTTTATATCCATTCCTAACTCTTTCAATTTAACTTGTAATAAATAGTTAAAAATATGAGACTTACTAACATTCCCTAGCTCTGGGTGTCCGTGATCATCATACGTAAAGTTAATTCCAGAATTTATGATTTCATCTTGTTCCATAAAATGAAAAACACCTTCACTTACTAAAGCGACACCATATTCAATACCTTGAATTTTACACTTAACAATTGAAGAAATAATCATGTTAATGATTTTCTCGAAAGTGATATTCGTTTTGTTGAACATTTCTGGAATAATCATCATTTGATAATGACAAGCCGAAGCTATACCGAATGCTAAATGACCCGCAGAACGCCCCATAGCTGCCAAGACAAACCAATTTTCGCTTGTTCTAGCATCTTCATAAACCGTATTGCCAATGCGAACACCTTCGTCTTTTGCCGTATGAAAACCAAAGGTTGGGTTTCTATCTGGCAATGGCAAATCGTTATCTATGGTTTTAGGTACATGAACATGGGCTACATCTAAATTCTGAGTGTTAACATATTTGGTTAATCTATTAGCTGTAGAAGCCGTATCATCGCCACCAATAGTAACCAATAACTTTACATTATGCTTCTTAAAAAAATCAGCATTAAAATCGCTGTCTTTTGGTTTAAATCTACTCATTATTAAAGTAGAACCTCCGCGACTAAAAATACGATCGGCATGATGAAAATCAAAATGTACTAAAGAGGGGTTATCAGAAAGCAATCCTTTATATCCATGATGTACTCCTATAACGTTGTAGCCGTCTTTTAAAAAAGTTTTGGCCAAAGTGCTAATAACAGTATTAATCCCTGGTGCAGGACCACCTCCACAAATAATTGCAATCGATTTTTTCATATTGAAGGATTTAGTTTAGTTGGGAATTTTAGATTCAATTAAAACCTACAAGGTTTTGAAAACCTTGCAGGTCTATGTATTTAAAATCTATTGTTATCTAGCAACTCTACCAGAAGCATCACCACCCATAAGTTTGGTTACTTCATCAACAGTTACTAAGTTAGCATCACCTTTGATAGTGTGTTTTAAACAAGATGCCGCTACAGCAAAATCTAATGCATTTTGATCGTTATCTGGGTACGTTAACAATCCGTAGATTAATCCTCCCATAAAAGAATCTCCACCACCTACGCGATCAACGATATCGGTAATTTGGTATTGACGGGTTTGTAACATTTGTTTTCCATCGTATAAAACCCCAGCCCAAGTATTGTGAGATGCAGAAATAGAACCTCTTAACGTAGTGATTACTTTTTTAGCTCTCGGGAATTTTTTCATCATTTGTTGACAAACAGATAAAAACGCTTCAGCTTTCACATCATGTCCGTGTGTTTGAACTGCTGCTCCTGCTGGCTTAATACCAAAGTGCATTTCTGCATCTTCCTCATTTCCTAAAACCACATCACAATAAGATGTTAATTCAGTCATGATTTCTTCTCTTTTTGCAGCGTCGCAATATTTCCAAAGCTTCGCACGGTAGTTTAAGTCGGTTGAAATAGTAACGCCTAATTTGCTAGCAGCTTTTACAGCCTCTAAACAAACATCGGCAGAACTTTGAGAAATAGCAGGTGTAATACCTGTCCAATGGAACCACTCTACACCTTTAAATACTTCTTCCCAGTTAATCATACCCGATTGAATAGTAGACATTGAAGAATATGCTCTATCATATACTACTTTACTACCTCTAGATACCGCTCCTGTTTCCAAGAAATAAATACCAAGGCGCTCTCCACCCCATACAATTTTATCTACACCAACGCCTCTTTTACGCATTTCCATCATAGCACATTCGCCTATGTCATTTTTAGGTAAACGTGTTACAAAATCTACAGAAATACCATAATTTGCCAATGATACTGCTACGTTAGACTCTCCTCCTCCATAAACAACATCAAAATTGTCTGCTTGAGAAAATCTTAAAAATCCTTGAGGTGCCAATCTTAGCATGATCTCACCAAATGTTACTACTCTACTCATGTTATTATAATTATAAAATTTAGTTAAATAAAATTCTGCTTAAACGTTTAAGCAATGGCTTTCAAGTAAATATAAGGAAAACATATAAAAATATATCTGCTTTGATAATAAAAACTGAAATACTATATTTGCTTAAACGTTTAAGCAAAAGTATATAAAAAAATGAGAAACAAAAAAAAAACTACAATAAAAGACATTGCTAGCGTTTTAAACATCTCTCCCGCAGCTGTTTCCAAGGCTCTTCATGATGATTCTCGAATAAGTACAAAAACGAAAGAAGCCGTTAAAAAAGTGGCAAAAGAGCTAAATTATCAACCAAATCATTTAGCAAGTGCGCTTCGAAAAGGTAAAAGTAACTTGGTTGGTGTTATTGTCCCTAGAACTAATAGCAACTTCTTCTCTTCTGTTATTCAAAATATTGAAGAAGTATTAAATAAGGAAGGTTACAATATTATTATTACCCAATCCAACGAATCCTATAAAAAAGAATGTAGCAATATAGATACGCTTTTGTTTACTCAAGTTGATGGAATTATCGCCTCCATGGCAAACGAAACGATTAAACTTGATTACTTTGAAAAAGTTAAATCTAAAGGCATACCACTAATTTTATTTGACCGTGGTGAAAATGATTTGAATGTGGACTATATTGGTATTAATGATTACGAAAGCAGCCACATGATTGTTGAACATTTAGTAGAACAAGGCTGTAAACGCATTGCTCATATTGGTGGTTATAGACGTACACGAATTTTTAATAACAGAATTAAAGGTTACATTGATGCCATAAAAAAACACCATTTACCCTTAGATGAATCTTTACTTATAGAAAGTAGCCTTACTATTGAAGATGGCAGAGAAAAAATGAAGCAACTTTTAGCATTGAAAAACAGACCAGACGCTGTGTATGTTGCTGGCGATTATGCTGCTTTAGGCGCATTGCAAGTACTTAATGAAAACAACATTAACGTACCTAACGATATTGCTTTAGTTGGCTTTGGAAACGAACCCTTTACCTCCATGGTAACCCCAACAATTTCAAGTATAGAACAACACAGCACAGAAATTGGAAAACAAGCAGCATTAACCTTTTTAGAACGCGTAAAAGAACCTTTTGTAAAGCAAACACTAAATAAAGTGATTCTTGATGCTGAATTAATTGTTAGAGATTCTTCTAATGTAAAAAATCAATAACTATTGCATAAAATCTTCTCGAATAGGACTAAATACATCTATTAAAATACCGCTCTTTTTACAAACGGTTCCGTGCATAACGTTTGGCGGAATATAAAGGGCGTCACCTTCTTTTACCAGTTTCACTTCGTTATCAACTGTAAATTCAAACTCACCACTGGCTACGTAAGTAACTTGTGAATGGTGGTGGTTATGCATAGCTCCTACGCCTCCAGCTTCAAAATGAACATTAACAAGCATGATTCTATCATCATAGGCCATGATTTTTCTTTTTATTCCTCCTCCTAACTCTTCCCATTCAATATTATCTCCTAATAAAAAAACGTTGCTTGATCCGAAACTCTTCATATGTGTTATTTATTTTTATGGTGAAAATTACACCATTTGAATTAGTAATTCTACAAAGATACTTTTCTCAGAGTTATTATAAAAAGCACTATAAATATATATTTAAATATATTTAACAATGCTTAACTCATTTAAAAAAGTTCATAATATCTTGAACTTGTCCTTCATCTACATTGGCACCTTGTAAAATACCAACTAAGGTTACCATTTTATCTGGGCTCATAGCATCGCCCAAAACTCGAACTATTCCAAAACCCATGTCTTTAGAGCTTCCAAAAACCACAACTTCATCAGCTTCATCATCGTCACCAAGATATTTCACAACCACTTTATTGCCTCTATCGCTTAATTCCATAAGGTCGTTATACTTCTCGTTGCTCAAAATGGTTTTCACTTTTGCCAATTCCACTTTTAAAGTTTCGGCATTGGTTTCATCGGCTTTAAAACCTAAAAAATTTAACCGCGATACTGAGTTATAAGCTTCCTTTTGTTCGTTATTGAATTTAGATTCGTCTATTTTCAACATAGAAATTGGAATATCTTGCGTTATAAAATCTTTAGATTCTTGATGGTCTACAAAATACTTTTGCAAACTGGCTCCGTCATTACAGCTTACCAAAACAGTAGCTGTAAACAAAACCAATAGGATATGGTTGATGGTTCGATTCATGATTAATGCGCGTTGTTATTTCTTTTTCTTTTTGTCTAAATGATTTCCGCCAGGGATATTCATTTTCTCTGTAAGTTTTGAAATTTCATTCAAATCAATATCACCGGTAAGCGACACAATAACGGTTTCAATACGTCGCTGTTCTCCATTTACTTCAACACTTTCTTTCATTACTTTATTAATACCGTTTACAAAAATCAATAGCTCTTTTACATGGTTGGAATCTTTTCCTTCTTTTACATAAAATTTCACTTCTGCGCCATCGTCTTTAACTTCCATAAGCTCTTCTAATGAACTTGAACGCGATTTTACCCATTTGCTAATATCTGCCGAAATTGATTTATTATCGGTAACAATGGTTTTAAAACTGGTAATGCTTTTTACCATATCCATATACGCCTTAGCTTCAGGATCACCTTCATTGATGCCCATTTTCGCTATCATTTGAAACATTTTGGGTTTTATGGACACAAAGGTGACATCGGAATTATCGCTATACTTTTCAAAAATATCTTGAGCCATTCCAGTTAGGGGCAATAACATAATTGCCATTACGATTACTATTAATTTCTTATTCATTTTACTTGTTTTTACGTGTTTAATTATTTGGTTCAATTCTGGTTATTGTTTTTTAAAAATGATGTTTGTTGCGTTTTGCATTTCATTCAAATACCCAAGAGTTTCGGTGCCTTTGTTCACTTCTTCAAGATAGTTTACCGTTGAAACTCCTTTGTTAAAATGATTTGAAATCATTGCCAACTGTTTTGTGACTTCGTTAAGTGCTTCTTCGGGATTGTTATATGTTCCGTAAGCGTATTCTTCATAAGAAGACACAACAGGGCTTTTAAAATAATAACCTAATGTAAGAACAGCTACTGCCGCTACAGCAATCCATTTATAGTTAAATACTTTTTTATCCCGATAGCCATCGGGATTTAATGGAAGTGCTTTAGTAAATTGCTCTTGCTTATTTACCGAAAAATAGGCGAACATAGGTTTATACATTTCTAAATGTGGCGCTACAGTTTCTTGCGAAAAATAGTTTTTTAACTGTTGCTCTTCTTTTAGCGATGTTTCTCCGTTCTCGTACTTTTCAAGTAACTTTTCTATACTATTTAATACCATAATTATGTGTATTAGTCAATTTTTCTCTTATTGTTTTTCTAGCTCTAGACAAGGCTACGCGTACTGCGGTATTGTTCATATCTAACATTTTTGCAATCTCGTCTAAATCGTATGCTTCTATATCCCTTAATTGAATTACTAATTTTTGCTGTTCCGGCAATCCTTCTATAATTTTAGCCACCCAATGAACACTATCGGTTAATTCAACTTGTTTTTGTAAAGATGTGTTGCCATCTTCATAATTGTTATGCACAATTTTTAAATTCTGCGCTTGCTTCGATTTCAATTTATCAAAACAAAAATTCTTAGTCATCGTCATAGAAAATGCTTCCACATTCTTATACTCCTCTATTTTTGTTTTGTTGTTCCATAACTTCAACAATATCTCTTGTGTTGCATCTTCTGCTTCCTCGGTAGATACCAGCAATCGTTTTGCTAAACGAAACACTTTATCTTTAAAAGGCATCACAATATTTAAAAACTCTGTTTGAGTCATTTTTGTTGGTTTGCTTTGGTTGGTTCAAAACTGCTTTGCTAGGGCTATTTTATATTACGACGAACGTTCATCTAATTTGTTACAAATATTTTTTAATTATATAATAATGTAAGTAAATTTAGAGTTTTAAAGACTAACGTTATAAAAAAATCTGTAATACGAACAAATGAAACATCCATCACCAAATTTTTGTGCTTAACAATAAAGTTTATATGGATATTCCATTTGACCGATTAAAATCAATAAGAAATAACAAATGAAATTATTAAAAGTCCTATTTCTAGTATTTACCGTTTCCTTTTTAGTTACAAGTTGTTTTGAAGATAATGACGATAACCAAATTTCAACCACCGAAATAAATGACTTTGTTTGGAAGGGTATGAATGCTGTTTACTTATATAAAGATAATATTCCAGACCTTGCTAATGACAGATTTACTTCAAATAAGGAATATCGTGATTATTTGAATAGCTTTTCTGCTCCTGAAGACTTATTTGAAAATTTAATATACCAAAGGGAAGATGTAGATAAATACAGTTGGATTGTTGATGATTATATTGCTTTGGAGCAACTTTTTAGTGGTGTTTCAACCAGCAACGGCATGGAATATAAACTATTTCGTCAACCCAATAGCACCACCAATCTGGTTGGCTTTGTACGCTTGGTGCTTAATAATAGCGATGCTGCCAATAAGGGTTTAAAGCGTGGTGATGTTTTTAACGCTATAAATGGCACACCTTTAACCGTAAACAATTACAGTAGTTTATTATCTTCAACCTCATACACCTTAAATTTAGCAACTTACAACACGAACAATACACCTGAAACTTCTGATGACACCGTGGTTTCTAAAAACGAAACCATTGCTCTTACTAAATTAGAATATGCCGAAAACCCCATTTACACCACTAAAATTTTTAGTGTGAAAGGAGAAAATGTTGGCTATTTAATGTACAATGGCTTTACTGCAAATTACGACTCGCAACTCAACGCTGTTTTTGGAAATTTTAAATCTAACAACGTAAAGCATCTTGTATTGGATTTAAGATATAACCCTGGAGGTTCGGTAACTTCAGCCATATTACTTTCCAGCATGATTACAGGGCAATTTAATGAGGAAGTTTTTAGCACCGAACAATGGAATAGCGAATTTCAAGCATATTTTGAAACTGAAGACCCCGAATCGATAATCAACCGATTTACAAATAAGGTTGGTGGTGCTGCTTTAAATAGTTTAAACCTTCAAAAAGTATATATTTTGGCAACTGATGCTTCAGCTTCTGCCAGCGAATTGGTTATAAACAGTTTAGATCCATATATTGAGGTTGTACATATCGGTGATTTTACTACTGGAAAATACCAAGCTTCAACCACGTTGTATGACTCTGAAAATTTTACTCGTGAGGGCGCAAACCCAAACCATGCTTACGCGATGCAACCTCTTATTTATAAATCCTTGAACAAAGTTGGCAATACCGATTATAATAATGGACTAGCACCTGATATTGAACTTAAAGAATCTTACATAAATTTAGGTGTTATAGGCAATGAAAACGAACCTCTTTTAGCGGCGGCTTTGGCTAATATTGAAGGTTCTATTAGTAAGTTAGAAACTATTAAAGCGAAAGCAAAACATACTTTAAAGCCTTTTAAAGACAGTAATAGTTTTGAACCGCACCTTAATGAAATGTATGTGGACAAAAAGCTTCCTGCGGACTTAATCAGAAGAAACTTTAAGTGAATAAACTAAAAACTTATTTTAATTGGAGTTCTGGGAAAGATTCCGCCTTAGCGCTTTATCATTTATTAAAAGATGAACGTTATGCTGTTGATGAATTAATTACAACCGTAAATAGCCATTACAACCGTGTCTCCATGCACGGTTTGAGAAAAGAATTATTATTTGCTCAAACAGATGCTATAAACATTAAATCTAGCATTATAGAATTACCGGAAATGCCAAGTATGGAAATCTATGAGCAAAAAATGTTAGAAACTGTTTCTAGATTAAAAACAGAAGGTTTTACACATAGTGCTTTTGGCGATATTTTTTTGGAAGATTTAAGAACTTACAGAGAAGAACAATTGGCCAAACAAGGTTTTGAAACCGTTTTCCCAATTTGGAAACGAAACACCAAAGAACTCCTTCTTGAATTTTTAGATTTAGGCTTTAAAACGATTGTCGTTTGCGCCAATTCCAAATATTTTGGTGAAGACTTTGTAGGCACTGTTATTGACAAAAACTTTATAGACAATTTACCAGAAGGTGTTGATCCCTGTGGTGAAAATGGCGAATTCCATACCTTTTGTTTTGATGGGCCTATTTTCAAAAACCCCATTCCATTTACCATTGGAGAGAAAGTATATCGTGAATATGATAGTCCAAAAACCAACAATGCTATTTGTAAAAGCGACAAATATGGTGTTTGGTATTGCGATTTAATTCCATAAAAAAATGCCGCCAAATAAAGAAATGGCGGCATTAAAAATTGACTTTATTCTCTCACTATAAAGCCAAGTGAAGACCTAAGCTCACATTTCTACCTTTAGTTGTAAAACCAATAATCTCAACGTAATCTTCATTTAAAAGATTGGTTACACTTGCAAAAAGTTTCAGTTTGTTGTTAATTAATTTCTGACTGAAATAAAGATCTATTAACGAATATGATTTTAATTCTGCATTTTGATAAGTAGAAAAATCGGTATCCAATCGTTCACCAACAAATTGATAATTTACAGAAGCAAACGATTTATTTGAGAAGTTATACCCCAAACCCGCATTCGCTTTATGTTTAGGCAAACGCAAACGAGTTCCTTCTTTTAATTCAGTAAACGTATAATTGGCATTAAAGGCTAAATTATCAATAATCTTAACTTCAGCTTCCACTTCAACACCATGTACCGTAGCATCTGTTGTTGCATTAGTATAACCCGTTGTGTATATAATAGTATTTTCTTCTTTTCTATTAAAGTACAATCCGTTTAAACGCAGTCCTTTTTTATTTGAAAACTCCAAACCACCTTCAATAGTTCTATTATCTTCCGGTTCTAAATCGGGGTTTGCACCAAAATAGCCAAACAATTGTGATAAATTAGGCGCAATAAATGAAGTGGCGTAAGACCCTAAAAGTTTAATATACCCAGCATCAACAGGCACACTGTACGACGGATTTAAACTATAAACCAAATGCGAACCATACTCACTATGGTTGTTTAAACGCGCACCCGCATTTAAATTCAAGCCAAAATCTGATACATAAACAACATTTAAATATGGATCGGTATTGGTATAACTTTCATTGGTAGCAAATAAACTTTTATAATCGGCATGGTTCACACCAACAATAGTGTAAAATGACTCATTAAAAACATATTTATTGAAAGCATCAACCACATAACTTTCAGCTTCATTGGTTGTAGAAAAACTAGAAATAGTTTCTCTATCTATTTTTGAATACGCTGCATTAATTTGAAAACTACCATTATTGTATTTAAACTTAGGCGCTATGGCAAATCTGGTTTGGTTTGATAAATATTCATCAAAGGTATCACCTGGTGCATAAGTTGGCGGCGGAAAGCCATCAATATCGGTTTTTAGCTTATCATAACTTGCAAAAGCGGTCATTTCAAAAGCATCGCTAAATTCATATCCTAATTTTAAATTGGTATTAAATCTTGAAAAAGCATCCTTTTCAGCATTTTCAGACTTTGTAGCCGATAAACCATCTACAAATCTATTTCCAAAACTTGCCAAGTAACTAAATTTATCAACACTTCCATTTACAGACACGCTGTTTGTAAAGCTAGAACCATAATAATTCAAATCATCTTGAGATTGATTTGTTCCAACCACGCTTAAAAAATTAGCAGCAACTTTCTCTCTTGAAGATTTTTTTGTTGTAATGCTTATAACAGCTGTAGCTGCAGCATTCCCGTATAATGTACTGGCAGCTCCTTTTATAATTTCAATGGATTCAATGGTATTTACATCTAGCAAACGCAAATCAAATTCATTAGAAACCAATGACGGATCGTTTACCTGAATACCATCAATAAGTACCAATACTTGGCGGTTATTACCACCTCTTACATAATAACCCAAATTTTGTCCTTCTGCACTTCGGCTTCCATTAATTTCAATACCACTTTTGGTATTTATTAATTCTGAAACCGTTCTCCCTTGGTTGTTTTCAATCTCTTTTTGTGAAATTTTAATAACCGTTTTTCCTGAATGTTCACGCTTTAAATTAAAACGTGAATCTGTAATAACAACCTCATCTAATTGTTCTACTGTTGTTGAATCGGTTTGCTGTTGTGCAAAACCAACCATTGATATACCAAAACACAGTACACCAAAAACATTTGTTTTTTTGTTCATTTTTAATGAATAATTAATCGAGAATCGCATGGATTACATACGCAAACTTCTATCCCGAAAGTTTAACTTATTTGTTTTGAAAATGGCAGGTCTCCTGACTTGCGTCTCCATGTTGGTCTTCCCAAAGAATAAATCTTCAGTGACATTGAAGTTTAACATGAAGCTTTGTAGCTTACAGTTGCGGGAACAGTTCTGGAATTAATGAATTACGATTTATGAATTACGAATTTTATAAACACAAAAAACGTAAATCTAAAATCTGCAATCGTATATCATTGCACCAGATTCCCTTTTAATTCATCTACGTGAAATAGATAAAACCAAATTTCGCTGCAAAAGTAAACATTTTGTCTAATGATTTATCCAAAAGATTAAATAATCTTACTTTTGAAAAAATAAATCACAATCATTGAAAAAAGCAGTTTTATTATTCGTGTTTCTATGCTTCCTAGCATGTAAAAACAATCAGAAAAAACCTCTTGAAACGGCACAGGACCTTACTAAGTCTGAATATCAATACGCTAAAGGGTTTTCAGTTACTTATACTGAAAATTTTAAAGTCCTAACCATTTCCAATCCTTGGCCCAAAGCTGAAAAGGTTTACAAATATGCTTTGGTTCAAAAAAACATGCTTTCAAAAATAACTTTAAACAAAGATGAATTTGATGGCATTATTACCATTCCTATTGAAAAAATTGTGGTTACTTCAACCACGCACATTCCTGCTTTAGAATTGTTGAACGTAGAGCAAACACTGGTTGGTTTTCCTGGTACGGATTATATTTCTTCTGAAAAAACAAGATATAGAATTGATAGCGGATTGATACGAGAATTAGGCAAGAACGAAGGCATCAACACCGAAGTTTTGTTGGAATTGAAACCCGATGTGGTGATAGGTTTTGGCATTGATGGGAACAACCGAACTTTTGAAACCATAAAAAAATCTGGGATTCCTGTTATTTTTAATGGCGATTGGGTTGAAGCATCACCTTTGGCAAAAGCAGAATGGATTAAGTTTTTCGGAGTCTTGTTCAATAAAGAAAAAGAAGCCGATTCTATATTTAACACCATTGAAAAAGATTATCTGGAAGCAAAAAAATTAGCAAAAAATGCCAAAACAAAACCGAGTATATTAAGCGGTGCCATGCACAACGATGTTTGGTTTTTACCAAACGGCAACAGTACCGAAGCACAACTTTTAAAAGATGCCAACACCAATTATTTGTGGAGCGACTCCGAAGGTACTGGTAGTTTATCCCTTAATTTTGAAACCGTTTTTTCAAAAGCCAAAGACGCCGATATTTGGTTA
The DNA here is from genome assembly GCF_043558645.1 of Mariniflexile sp. HNIBRBA6329. Lineage (NCBI taxonomy): Bacteria > Pseudomonadati > Bacteroidota > Flavobacteriia > Flavobacteriales > Flavobacteriaceae > Mariniflexile > Mariniflexile sp. HNIBRBA6329. The sequence continues at coordinate 17,662 of NZ_JBIFXS010000002.1, forward strand.
AGTCCTTCAAACTACATCCATAGGGAAGCGCTTAAAAACGCCAATTCACATCATGCCATGTTTAAAGCGTTTCAAAATAAAAACATATATTCCACTATAAATACCAAAGGGAAATCTGGCGGTATTCTGTATTTTGAATTGGGTACTACCCGACCCGATTTGGTTTTAAAAGACTTAATTAAAATTTGCCACCCAGAACTCTTAAAAAATCATGACCTTTACTTTTTTAAACCTTTAGATTAGAACTTAAAAATTCCAAAGAAAAAAATCCAAATTCCAAAATATTATTAATTGCTGAATTCAAAAACATATAGCTTTTCATTTTTAGTATTACTCACAATACTGATTATCTGTTTTTTTACAAACATAAGCTTGGGCTCTGTTTATATTCCTTTTAAAGACGTATTTAACAGCCTTATTGGAAGCACCACCGAGCAAGAAACTTGGCTACACATCATCCAAAATTACCGATTACCAAAAGCGTTAACAGCTATTTTAGTGGGTTCTGGCTTGGGTATTTCAGGGTTGTTGATGCAAACATTATTTAGAAATCCATTGGCTGGTCCTTTTGTGTTGGGCATTAGTTCGGGCGCTAGTTTGGGCGTTGCATTGGTTATTCTTGGTTCATCGGTTTTTGGTGGGGTATTTATGGCTTTTTTAATTTCAAAATGGAGCATTGTAATTGCTGCTAGTTTGGGTAGTTTTTTAGTACTATTAGCGGTTTTAATGGTTTCAATAAAAGTACGCGATACCATGGCCATACTTATTATTGGGCTCATGTTTGCTAGCATAACGGCTGCTATTGTAAGTGTACTTTCTTATTTTGGATCGGCACAACAACTGCAACAATATATTTTTTGGGGCTTTGGGAGTTTAGGAAACCTATCTTGGGATGAACTATTTGTATTTTTTATTATTTATTGTCTTGGAATTATAATTAGTTTAGCCTCAGTAAAATCATTAAACACCTTGCTTTTAGGTGAAAATTATGCCAAAAGTTTGGGGTTGAACATTAAAAGAAGCCGATTGGCCATCATCATTTCAACCAGTTTATTAGCTGGAACCATTACCGCTTTTACAGGCCCAATTGCATTTATAGGTTTAGCCATTCCGCATTTAACACGTCAAATTTTTAATACATCAAATCATAAAATATTATTACCAGCCGTTTTTTTATTGGGTGCCATCGTCATGCTTATTTGCGATAGTATTGCGCAAGTTCCCAATAGCGACTATACATTACCTATAAACGCCATAACATCGTTAGTGGGTGCTCCAGTGGTTATCTGGCTATTGGTTAGAAAACGAAAAATGGTTTTTTAGATTGTTAGACTGTTATATTTTTAGATAAAACTTAAGGAATTAGTGAACGAAAAAGACCAACATATCATTTTAAAAACCGAAGATTTATCCATTGGATATCAATCAAAAAAAGCACAAACTCTTGTGGCTTCACATATTAATATTGAGCTACATAAAGGGGAATTGGTTGGTTTGGTTGGAGGAAATGGCATTGGAAAATCGACACTTTTACGAACCATTACAAATGTACAGGATGCTTTAAGCGGAGCCATTTTTATAAACGGAGAACCTATAAAAAAATATCCTGCTCTTGATTTAGCCAAATTATTAAGCTTGGTTTTAACCGAACAAATGATGTCTAAAAATTTATCGGTTTTTGAATTGGTGGCTTTGGGCAGGCAGCCTTACACCAATTGGGTTGGAAATTTATCTGAAAATGACATCGCTATCATCAACACTGCTTTATCGCAAACCAATATTATTGATTTAAAACAGAAACGATGTTTTGAATTAAGCGATGGTCAATTACAAAAAGTGATGATTGCACGTGCGTTGGCACAAGATACCGACTTAATTATCCTAGATGAACCAACAACCCATTTAGATATGTACCACAAGGCCTATATTTTGAAGCTACTTCAAAAATTAGCTAAAGAAACAGGAAAAACCATTCTGTTTTCCTCACACGAAATAGATTTAGCCATTCAACTTTGCGATAAATTGATTGTTATGTCTTCTAACCAAGTGGTATCCGACACACCGTGCCATTTAATTTCAAAAGGTGTTTTTGAAACTTTATTTCCTAAAGATCTAATTGCCTTTGATGAAAAAACGGGAAGTTTTCGGGTAAAAAAATAAAAGTCCTTTCTTATTAGCATTAAATTAATTAAATTTACTAAGCTATAGCCTAAAAATCAACCAGATACATTCACTTACACTTTAGTTCATTGCAATTAAAGTAAATGGTTTTTATTTACTTAAATTTTAAAATTATGAAAACCAAACTTATTATTCTATTCACTTTTGTAATGTTCTTGTCTACTATTTTTTATAAAATAGCACCTGACAAAACATTGGATTATACAAAAAAAATAGGCAGTAATTCGATGAGTTGTACACCCGCCATATTCTTATTGGATAACATAGATACCACGAAACAAATTGCCCCTTTGTTTGAAAACCTTGGAAACCACTTCTATAAAATAAGCACAAAGAATGAATTAGCACAGCGCTTTTTCAATCAAGGTTTAAGGCTAACTTATGCTTTCAATCATGCCGAAGCGCACAGATCGTTTATGGAAACATCCCGATTAGATCCTATATGCGCCATGGCTTATTGGGGACAAGCTTATGTTTTAGGGCCAAATATTAATGACCCTTTACCCGATGATGAGCGCAAAAATAAATACAATGAGGCTATTGATAAAGCCATAAAACTCATCGATAATGCAAGTCCAAAAGAGCAAGCGCTCATTGAGGCGTTAACCCATAGATATTCAAAAGATTTAACGATAGATGTTTCAATTTTGAATAAAGCTTATATGGAAGCTATGGCAAAAGTAGCAACCAAATACCCTGATGATTCGGATATTCAAACGTTGTATGCAGCATCGGTTATGAACACGGTCCCTTGGAATTATTGGGATAAAGATGGGAATCCATCACCAAATATCAAAGAAGCAAAAGCAGCACTTGAAAAAGCCATACAACTAAACCCCAATAACCCTGGCGCCAACCATTATTACATCCATATGGTAGAACTTCCTTATCCAGATTTAGGAGTCCCTATTGCCGAAAAACTGGGTAGTTTAATGCCTGCTGCTGGTCACATCGTTCATATGCCATCTCATATTTACATTAGAGTTGGCAGATATAAAGATGCCGTAAAAGCAAACCAAGAAGCTATTTTAGCTGATGAAGATTATATTTCTCAATGTTTTTCCCAAGGCATGTATCCACTAGGTTACTATCCCCATAACATACATTTTCTTTGGTCGGCATCAAGCCTTTTAGGCAACAGTCAACTAGCCATTGACGCAGCAAAAAAAACAGCAGAAAAAGTTCCCGTAGGTGAAATGAAAGACCTTCATTTTTTACAAAATTTTGCCTCTACACCCCTTCTGGCTTATACTCGATTTGGAAAATGGAACGATATACTTACCTACCCTAAACCAAATGACAACATTAAACATTTAAAACTCATTTGGCATTATACAAGAGGCATCGCATTCATCAGAAAAAATAACATCAAAGAAGCAAAAGAAGAACTTGAGGCTATTAATGAGATGATTAAAGATCCTGAAATGGAAACCATCATAGCCACAGGATTTGATTCTGGAACTACCATTGCAAAATTAGCTTTTGAAGTTGTTTCGGGCGAATTAGCTGGGTTGGAAGGAAATTATAGTTTGGCAATTGAACATTTACAAAAAGCAGTTGTTTTAGAAGATGGTCTAATTTATAACGAACCTGCTGCATGGCACATCCCAACCAGACAAAACTTGGGAGCAATACTTATGAAAGCTAAAAAATATGAAGAAGCTGAAAAAACATACAATGAAGATTTACGTGTTCTCAGACAAAATGGCTGGTCTTTAACAGGTTTATATCAAAGTTTAAAAGCGCAAGGCAAAATGGAAGAAGCTAAAAAAATAAAACAAGAATTTGATCTAGCCTGGAGTGATGCCGACATCAAAATTGATGCATCCATCTTATAAAAATAATTTCAAAAAGCTGTATTTCTGTCAATAGCAAACTTCGTTCTTCCGACTAAAAAAATTATCTTTGGTCAAACATATTTTTTCAATGAACGATAACCTTATCCTAATTCTTGCTATTCTAATTTCTGGTGGTATTGGCGCTTATATTGGTATGACCATTACCAAACTAAAAAGTAAAAGCGAACAAAGCACTTTAGAAGAACGCCAAAACCAGCTTAATATCACTATTAATGATTTAAAACAAACCGTTGATAAAATTGAAAAAGAACGTGAAGATATTCGTCGGGAAAAAGAGTTTTTAAATGCCGAATTAACCCGCAAAAACACCGAATATGACAACCTACAACAAATAAGTTCTAAACGCGAACAAGAAATAGAAGAACGCCAAGAGCAACTTCGTAAAGATTTTGAATTGTTGGCAAATAAAATTTTAGAGGAAAAATCAGAAAAATTCACCACTAAAAACAAAGAAAACTTAGATGCTATTTTAAAACCGCTTCAAGAAAAAATAAAAACCTTTGAAGATAAAGTCGATTTAACCCAAAAAGAAAGCATCAGTATGCATTCGGCGTTAAAAGAGCAACTTTTAGGATTAAAAGACCTCAACCAACAAATGACCAAAGAAGCAACCAACCTAACCCGAGCGTTAAAAGGCGACAGTAAAATGCAAGGAAACTGGGGCGAATTGGTTTTAGAACGTGTATTGGAAAAGTCTGGTTTAGAGAAAGATAGAGAATATTTTGTACAGCAAAGTTTTACTTTAGAAAATGGCTCGCGCGTTTTACCCGATGTGGTTTTGCATCTGCCCGATGGCAAAAAAATGATTATTGACAGTAAAGTATCGTTAACCGATTATGAACGCTTGGTTAATGCAGAAGACGATGACAGACCACTATTTTTAAAAGCACACGTAAACTCGGTTAAAAAACATGTGGATCAACTTTCAGAAAAAAACTATCAAGATTTGTATGATATAGAATCACCTGATTTTGTACTCATGTTCATCCCCATAGAGCCTGCTTTTGCGGTGGTTGTGAACGAAGATAACAGCATCTACAACAAAGCTTTTGAAAAGAATATTGTCATTGTAACACCTTCCACCCTTTTAGCTACTTTGCGTACTATTGACAGTATGTGGAACAACGAAAAACAACAACAAAATGCCATTGAAATTGCACGACAAGCAGGTGCACTTTACGATAAATTTGAAGGTTTGGTATCCGATTTAACAGGTGTTGGCAAAAAAATTGACGCTGCCAAAAGCGATTATTCTGCGGCTATGAACAAACTGGTTGATGGTAAAGGAAATTTAATATCGAGTGTTGAGCGCCTTAAAAAAATGGGAGCCAAAGCCAAAAAAGCATTACCAGAAGCCATTATAAAACGTGCTAATGACGATTTAGACTAATTACTAAAGTTGAAAGCGACGCTATTTTATCACTTAAAAACGCAATATATTTGTTTATCACCTAAAAACGTGATACATTTAATATTCCATAAAAAAGGCATATTTTTGAATATTCCATAAAAAAGGCATATTTTTGAATATTCTATAAACATGGAATATAAAATTTGAATATGGTAAGCATAATAACAGGCGACATCGTTAGGTCTAAGAAATTCAAAAATCCAGAAATATGGTTAACGCCTTTAAAAGAAGCATTGACCAAAACGAGTATTGATAAAAAATACTGGGAAATATTCCGTGGTGACAGTTTTCAAATTGAAATTGAGGACAATAAAAAAGCATTCAATATTGCCACATATATTAAAGCTTGTGTAAAAACCGTAAAAGGATTGGATGTTCGAATGGCAATTGGTGTAGGAAATAAAGCCTTTGAAGGCAATATAATTACTGAATCTAATGGAGAAGCATTTCAATTTTCCGGAGATACCTTGGAGGAACTTAAAAAAGAAAAAACAAACTTAAAAATAAAGTCTAAACACTCATTTTTAAACGAAGAACTAAACTTGTATTTTAAACTTGCCTTAATAACGATGGATAATTGGTCTGTCAATTCAGCAGAAACGGTTAAAATAGCTCTTGAAAATTATGGTGTTTTACAAACAGAAATGGCACAAGTTTTAGGTGTGAGTCAAGATGCGGTAAGCAAACGTTTAAAACGAGCACATTTTAACGAAATAATGGATTTGGATGGCATGTATCGTAAAAAAATAAATCTGTTAGAAGAAAAACAATTGGAAAAAAAATGATGGTACTGATAAAACTTTTACTGGCTCATATTATTGGCGATTTTTTTCTTCAACCAGAAAAATGGGTAAGAGAAAAAGAAAAGAAAAAGCTAAAATCGAATAAGCTCTATTTTCATGTTTTAATTCATATCGTCTTAACCAGTATCTTTCTTTGGGATATTTCACTATGGTCTATCATTTTAACCATCGGTATAACGCATTTCATTATTGATGCTACAAAACTTTCAATTCAGAAGAAAAAAACAAGACGTCTTTTATTTTTTATAGACCAAATACTCCATATTGCCGTTATTTTTTGCTGCTATTTTATTTTTATTGAGAACACATTCCAATTGAACAACCTCGTAACAGAATTCAATCTTTTGCTATTAGCTTGTTTGCTGTTTTTAACAATACCTACATCAATAATTATGAAAACCATTTTTTTAAAGTGGAATATTTCAGAACTCACTAAAAATAACGAGTCACTTGAGGATGCAGGGAAATATATTGGTATTTTAGAGCGCGTTTTAGTGTTTATTTTTATAATAGTAGGACACTGGGAAGCTGTTGGATTTTTAATTACTGCCAAATCGGTTTTTAGATTTGGCGATTTAAAAGAATCTAAGCACCGTCAACTAACAGAATACATTTTGATAGGAACTTTAATAAGTTTTGGTATCGCTATTTTTACTGGACTTATTTTCAATTCGCTAATTTAATATTTATGTTTAGAACAACTGAAGAATCGCAAATAACAATTACACAATTAATGCTGCCATCGCATTCAAATTTTAGTGGCAAAATACATGGTGGCTACATTTTAGGGCTTATGGACCAAATAGCATTTGCTTGCGCCTCAAAACACTCTAGAAACTATTGTGTAACTGCATCGGTTAATAAGGTAGATTTTTTAAATCCAATAGAAGTAGGCGAATTGGTAACCCTTAAAGCATCAGTAAATTACACTGGTAGAACATCGATGGTTATAGGAGTAAGAATTGAATCTGAAAACATTCAAACAGGCGAAAAAAAACATTGCAATTCTTCATATTTCACCATGGTTGCTAAAGATGAAAACGGAAAAAATGTTCCTGTACCTGGTATTATTTTAGATACCAAAAACAAAGTAAGACGCTTTGCCAGAAGTATTGCCAGACAAGAACAAGCAAAAAATAGAACTACTGCTTTTAGAACTTCGGAGTTTAAAATGGAATTGTATTTAGATTCTTTAAAAGATCAAAATGCTAAAATTGAAGTGACTGAAAGCTAATACTTCTTTTAAAAATCAAATCTTAAAACAGCATTAGGAGTTAAACCCAAAGAGCGTTGATTTATTTCATTAAGCACATCATTATTTATTTTATAAAATTGGTTAATCTGGTTTTCCTTATTTAAAACATTCCAAAGTGAGACACCAACATTTGCTTTGGTTTTGTTGGTTAGTTTAAAATTATAAAGGGCAGATATATCTAAGCGTAAATAATCTTCTAAATTTGAAATATTAACAACTTCATAATTTACATTGCCATCTACAATTTCATTACCAGTAATTGGTAAAGTTGTAGGTTTTCCAGAATGCCAATTTAATCCAGCAGATAGTTTTAAATTCTCTAAGCTATAAGTCATTCCTAAAGTAGCTGCATGCTTAATGTTGTAATTGCTTGGAAAATAATTAGGCTGTAACTCTTTAAACCGGTAGGTATTATGCATGTAGGCATAGCTTATCCAAGTGTTAAACTTATTGAGGTGTTTTCGAAATAACACGTCAATACCACTTACACGATTTGCTCCTGTACTTTTCGAAAATTCAAATTGATTTTGAAACCCTTGACTTTGTGCAGTAATGCCTTCAACATGCTTTACATACCCTTCTATATTAAACAACCACCCTCTATGACTGTAATTTAAACCTAGTGACGCCTGTTTACTTGTAATTACAGGAATGTCTTTATTATTTGATAGCTGCCACCGACGCTTTTCAATTCCTAAAAAATCGTTTTGGAAGTTGATAACTTGCGATGTGTTTTGATGTTTGAATTCACCTAAAACTTCAATCGTAAAAAAGTTTAAAAATCGCTGACTGAAGCTTATCCGTGGTTCCCAAATAGATTTACTGAATTTTTCAATAAAATTATATCTCACGCCAAAATTTAAATTTGAATACCCGTTTGCAGATCTGTAACCCAGTTGTGAAAAAACGCCATGTGTTCTAACTACTTCCGAAACCAAAAGCCTAAACAAAGGGGTGTCTACATCATCTAAATTAGTAACTTCGGTTTCTACAAAATGATAACCACTTAATAATTGTAATGCCTCACTAAAACTATAATTAGCTTTTAATTTTAAACTGGTTTCAGACACGATGTTTTCTTGTAAAAAACGTTGAGAATCCAACACATCAACATTTACCGCTTTAAGTTTATAGTCGGTTTCATAAGCTTCAAAGGCTGTTTGGAATTTGTTGTTCCAAATTCTATTATAATGTAATGCCCCTGCAATACTATTTTGGGTTAAACTACTTTCTTTAGATTCCTCTTCTTCATTCACCAACGCATTTTCATTAAACTGAAGTTCGTTGTACACATTTATAAAATTAATACGCAATTCATCTTTATCACTTATTTTATATATCCAACGTAAAGAAGTGTCGTAAAAGTCAAATTTTTTGTCTGAATTGGTAATGGTGGTGGCATTGTTAGAAACTTCTGTATTTTGAGAAATTCTGTCAAAAAAAGCGGTATACGTTGGTGTTTCAACAAAATTGCTAATCGATTTTCTTGCAGCCACTTGTATTGAAGATGTTTTATTAATTGGAACATCAACAAAAGCATTGGCATCTGTTAAATTAACACCTACAGTTGCGTTAAGTCTGTTGTTAACTGATTGATTGGTTTTCATTGAAATAGTTCCGGAAACACCATCGGTATAACTCACATCGCTCCCATTCTTTCTTAATGAAACCTTTTGGGTAATTTGGGGATTATACATAGAAATCAACCCGAAAAAATGACCGGATTGATACATTTTTATATCATCCCAAAGAATCAGGTTTTGATCGTGTGTACCCCCTCGAATATTTATATTTGAAACAGTCTCGTTGATACTTTGAATCCCTGGAAACGCCTGGACAGACTGCAAAACATCATTATCTATTAATCCTGGAAGGATATCAAAATCTGAAAAATTTATTTCATAAGAACCATTGTTTATCTTATTTATACCACTTGCGATATAATTTGAAACAACAACTTCCGACAGTGACTGAAAATTAGGAAACAATAAAACATCTGCACACCCTAATTTTGAAAATTGATTATACGGTTTGACGATAGTTTGATACCCTATAAACCGAATGGTGACGGGCTGTGTTATACTTTTAACTTTAATTTGAAAAAAACCATTTTCATCTGTTGTGGCAGAGTTCATTAAGGTTTGAACCGTTGCATATGCTAAGGGTTGTAAATTATCTTTATCTTTTACATAGCCACAAAGCATTTTATCTTCTTTAGGCTTTACAAGAACAATACCATCGCTCAACATAGAAAACAATAAACCCGTTTGGATTTCTAGATAAGTCAAGACTTCCTTTAACGGTAAACTTGCATCTGGAGAAATGAGGAAAATATTTTCAATAGTATCTTCGGCGTAATTAAATTGAACCTGATGTTGCACTTCCAATACATTTATTACATAAGCCAATGGTTTCTGCTTATTGACATTTTGAGCATAACTACTAAAAAAGACAAAAAGCAAAAAACTAAAAAAAATGGTTATTTCTCTAATTCTACTTCCCATGAATTATTACCAGGTTTGAAGAACTCAATTCATAGGTCATATTCATGGGTTGCGTTATGGCAATAAGGGCATTTTCAAGGTTGTTATGCACAAAACCTCCCGTAAACAATCTGTTAATATCTATATTTTTAAAAGTGACTTGTACGTTATATTGTCGTTCTAATTCTGAAAGCACTTCTCTTATTGGCATTGCCTCAAATTCACTCCAATTATCTCTCCATTTTGGTGCAGATGCCACTATTTTACCTTGGGTGAATTTGCCATCTAAAATTAGATAGGTATCACCTGCCAATAATTTTCTGGATATGGTATCTGAACTTACTTTTACAATACCTTCAAAACATTTGACTTCAAAATAATTATCGCGTTGCTTTACATTAAATTGTGTACCAACAACGGTTACTGTCCCGCTTTTGGTTTTAACATCAAAAGTTTTTCCTTTTGAAACCACAAAATAAGCTTCTCCTTCAAGCTTTAAAAACCTATGGTCATCCCAATTTTTGGTATTGAACTCAACAGAAGATAGGGCATTTAATTCTACTTTAGAGTGGTCTGGAAGCTCTATAGAAGATTTCTCGCCGGCTAAGGTTTCTATATGTGTAAATGGGTCTGAAAAAAAAGCAAAATAAATACTCAAACCAATTAAAATGACACTCGCTATTTTTAGCAGTGGATTCGTCCAATTTAATTTTTTAACAGGTGTTTTTAACGATTTGTACTGCGTTTTAAACGTATTAAAATCTTCTAATTTATAAAAATGTGAGGCTTTAAAATGTTTCGCGCTATCTATTATATTTTCGTTTAACTCTGCATCATCCAACTTGCCAAACATTTCTTTTTCAGCATCATTAAGCTCGTCCTTTAACCATTTTTCTATTAAATGCTCTTTATCCATCTATCCTTAACTTTAATATATAACAACTTAAAACTAAATTCTCCTGATTATTTTATTTTAAATCCTTCCAATTCTTTCTTCAACGTATTGAAGGCACTATAAATCCTATATTCTACTACTTTTTGGGTAACTCCCAAAAGTTCGGCAATTTCGCTATGTTTTTTCCCTTCCACTTTATTCATTAAAAAGGCGATGCGTTGTTCTTCATTTAAATTTTCCAACACTTTTTGATAGCGCTGTAAAAACTGTTCTTTTTCAAAAATAAACTCTGGCGATTCATTGGTGTAATCTTTCGGCCTTTCATTGTGATATTTTAAAACTACTTTTTGATGTTTAAGCTCATTCAACATTAAATTATTGGCAACAGTAAACAAAAATGATTTAGCTTTACTTAAACTAACCTTTTTACAATTATCCCATAGCTTTATAAATGCATCTTGCGCTACATCGTTTGGGTTTATTTGCGAACCATATTTATAATATAAAAAATTAAGCAAGTCTTGTGAGTATTTATTATAAACACGCTCAAAAACCTTGTCTTCGCATATATGGTCGTTAAGTTCTTTTGGCAAAGTATTTAATTTAGTGCTTTAAAGTTATATAAAAAATATATTAAAAAAATTCAGGAGTTTTTTATTTCTAGTTGTTTAATTAATAAAAGCTTCTGTTAAAGACCACCAAATTATGAAAACAATAGCTCAAAAAGTTATCTTTTACATCTTTATTACAGCATTGGTATTTATTACTTCTTGCAGAACAGAGGAAACCGAATCTATACAGGCACCGGAAGACGAAGTTTTGGTTGCCAATTCTTCAGTTGCCAGTTTAATGCAAAAAACATCTATCAATGATGGGTCTAATGATAATATCATAGATAAAGCCAATTGCTTTAATATAAAATTGCCTATTACTGTAATGGTGAACGGTAATAGCATTACTATTAAAACAGAAGAAGATTATAAAATTATTGAATACATTTTTGATGACGATGATGATGATATTGATACTTTATTCATTTCTTTTCCAATTACCATCATTCTTAGCGATTTTACGAATGTAAGAATCAACAATTACACAGAACTATATAATTACATAAGCACTTGTAATGGTGAAAATGAAATTGATGACGATATAGAGTGCTTAGATTTTAATTACCCCATTACGGCTTCTTTATATAACTCAAACAGCGAAATTATAGAAAGCATTGCTATAACCTCAGATATTCAGCTATATGGCTTTATTAAAAATTTAAGAAATACTGATTTTGTTACCATTAAATTCCCCATCGAAGTAACACTGTATGATGGCACACAATTAATCACCAACAATCTTAATGAATTAAAAGACTTAATAGAAACTTATGGTAATAATTGTGATGAAGATGATGATTACGATTATAATGACGATGATTGTAATGACTGTAACCAAGATCAACTACTTGACATTTTAACTAACTGTTCAGGTTGGAGTATTGATAAGTTAGAACGTTATGGAAATGATTATGATGACTATTATGATGGTTACACTTTTAATTTTCGTACCGACGGAACTGTTTCTGCTTTTTACGCGAACAATACAAATTATGGCACTTACACTACTAAAGGAACAGGAAACAGTTTAATAGTTACCATAAATGTTCCTAAATTACCTTATTGCAATAACAATTGGGTTTTGCATGAAATATCAAAATATACCGAAACCAAAATAGACCTAAGGGTTGGTGGCAACGATAGAATGCGATATAAAAATAATTGCAACTAATTATATCAATTTTTTTTTTAAATAAATAAGCTAGTAGTAATACTTAATGAAAAAGAGAAATTTCATTTTCAAATGTCATTTTTAAGTGTTATAACATTTGATTACTAGCGGAACTGCTTCAGTTTAAAAACTGAAGCAGTTTAAAAAAATAAAATGCTATGAAAAAATGGTTAATTATAATACTGCTATGTGCTCTTGCAGTTATAGGTTACAGGTATGTTTATCAAGACCACCGTGATATAGCAACCGAAACATCTATATATAAACTTACAGCATCAGATATTTCGAATGAATTTGCAATTAATCCCATGTCGTCAGAAAACAAATATTTAAATAAAACTATTGAAGTTAGTGGCAGTATTTCAGATAAAAATCCACAAAGCATTACTATAGAGGACAAAGTGTTTTGTCAATTTTCAAATGAAATCCAAAAAACTTTAAATACTGACAAAATCAAAATTAAAGGTCGTTTCATTGGTTATGATGATCTGTTAGAACAAGTAAAACTAGACCAATGCATTATTATTGATTAATCCTAAAACTAAAATATTATGAAAGCAACATTACTTTTTCTTTTTTCAATATTGATTTCAACATCGGTTTTATCGCAGGTGTTTGCAGGTCAAATTGATGATTTTGAATCCGGTACGGTGCAATCGTGGGCAGAAGGAGCGCAATCTCCAAATCCGCCAGTCAACATTTCAACTGGTGGCCCAAACGGCGCAAACGACAATTTTTTAAGAAATGTTTCCAGTGGCGCAGGACCAGGAAGTAGAATGGTGATGTTTAACCAAAACCAGTGGACTGGCAATTTTACTGGGCAAAGTATTATTGCTATTAAATTCAAAGCTAAAGCAACAACAAATTCACTAAATATAAGAATTGCTTTTGATGGAGCTGGCGGCAAAATATGCACTACAAATGCCGTTACTATTAATAGTGGAAGTCCATGGACAGAAGTAACAATTCCAATTAGCTCCTCTAACTTTTCATTGATTGGAGGCACAAACATATCCCAAACATTACAAAATGTTAATACGATGCGAATTCTAAGCAGCGCGTCTCCTGCATGGGAAGGCGATGCCATTTCTGCCACTTTAGATATTGACGTTATTGAAGCATCAACAACTTTAAGTTTAGACGATTTTCAATTAAAGGAATTCTCAATATCACCAAATCCAGCTAGTGCACTTATACAACTAAAAACACAGCCAAACTTAAAAGTAGATAACGTTGCAGTATTTGATTTATTGGGAAAACAGGTATATACCAGCAAAGTATTAGAAAGTCAAATAGACATTTCAAAATGGAGCAAAGGCATGTATATTATAAAAATTTCAGCTAATAACTTTTCTAAAACGGAACGATTCTTAAAACAATAACCACAATTTAAACAGCATTGACATATGAAAATCATCATAATATTTATCTTATCCATTTTCCCTTTTTTAGCTTACGCACAAGATGATTTATTAAAGGAAATCGATACAGACACAACAAATACTGACTATGAAATAGCCACATTTAAAGGTTTGAAAATTGTAAACTTCGAATCAACGAAGCTGGTTTCAAAAAAACAATTAACATTTATTGTATCGCACAGATTTGGTACGATTAAAAATGGTATCAACACGTTTTTTGGACTTGATGATGCCGTAACCAGGCTCAATTTCATATACGGAATTTCAGATGGGCTAAATATTGGAGTTTCTAGAAGTTCGTTTCAAAAAACTTATGAAGCTTCATTAAAATATAGGCTTGCAAGACAAGAAAAAAACGGTTTCCCATTTACTATTGTAGGTTTTAACGACCTCCTAATCAATACAGCCTTAGATGAAAATGATGTGCCATCCATTAAATTTAAGGATCGTTTAGGATATGCGGCACAACTATTAATTTCCAGAAAGGTAAACACCAATTTATCTATAGAATTGGCACCTACTTTTTTTCACGACAATTATGTTTTGATAGAAGAACAAAATAATTCTCAGTTTGCATTAGGTTTTGGCGGACGCTATAAATTAGGTAAAAGATGGTCTATAAATGCCGATTACGGTTGGCATTTAAATAGAGCTAGTAATTCACCTTTTAAAAACCCATTATCTCTGGGCTTAGATTTGGAAACTGGCGGTCATGTTTTTCAAATGCACTTTACCAATGCACAAGCTATGAACACCAATGGCTTTTTAGGACAAGCAACAGGCGACTGGACCGATGGAAATATTTACTTTGGATTTAACCTAAGTAGAACTTTTTAGATATGCCTAGTAAATAAATAATGCTAAAAAAACGAAATATTAATTTAAAAATTCACGCTATGAAATTTAAAAATTTAGTTTACGTATTTGTAACAGTTACATTGTTATTCAATTGCTCTAGTGGTAGTGACGATGACACTTCACCTACACCAAACCCAAACCCAAATCCGAACCCATCAGGTAAAATCACCTATAACGGTAACATAAAAAGTATAATGAGTGCAAATTGTACTTCATGTCATGGCAATCCACCAACTAATGGCGCCCCTATGTCTTTAACAACATATAGTCAAGTAAAAAGTGCCGTAGAAACCAGAGGGTTAATTGGCAGAATAAACAATACCAATAATCCAATGCCAACAGACGGCTTAATGTCTCAAGCCAATAGAGATTTAATTCAAAAATGGTTAGATGATGGTTTGCTGGAGAATTAAAAAAGTTCATATTTATTTAGCATCTTAAATAAATTCAAAATGAAAAAAGCAATAGCATATTTTATAGTCTTTTTAAGTCTTAATATATTTTCACAAACCAAGTATATTACAAAAACTGGCGTAGTAAATTTTGAAGCTTCGGTTTCTTCTTTTGAAGAAGTTAAAGCCATTAATAATTCTGTAACAGCCATCATTGAGGTTGAAAGCGGAGAATTTGCTGCACTGGTTTTAGTTAAAGGTTTTCGATTTAAAAATGCCTTAATGGAAGAACATTTTAATGAAAATTATGCCGAATCTGATAAATATCCAAAAGCCATTTTTAAAGGAAATTTAGAAGATTTCACCATGAATAAATTACAGTCTAATTCAATATTTAAGATTAGCGGCACCTTAACGTTTCATGGTAAAAGCAAAAAGTTGGAATCCATTCCATTAAACTTTTCAAAAGAAGGTGACTTCATAAATATATCGGGGAATTTCAAAGTAAATACTTCAGATTTTGATATAAAAATACCCAAAGTAGTTAGAGATAAAGTCTCTGAAACTGTTGCTATCTCCTTAAATTTCAAATTAGAAAAGACCTAAAAAAAGCCGCTTAAAGCGGCTTTTCTATTTTTATTTATTAAGATACATTTTTCGTCTTGAGTATAGTTCGTAAAACTCATCGTCTTTTAAACTATCTATAAACAAAATGCTTTCTCCTGTACTTTTCATTTCAGGTCCCAATTTCTTATTCACATTATGGAATTTATTGAAAGAGAATACCGGTTGCTTAATCGCAAATCCTTTTAATTGCGGATTAAAGTTGAAATCTTTAACCTTCTTCTCTCCTAACATTACCTTAGTAGCGTAGTTTACATAAGGCTCTCCATAAGCTTTTGCTATAAATGGTACGGTACGAGATGCTCTTGGGTTTGCTTCGATGATGTAAACAATATCATCTTTTATAGCGAACTGAATGTTTATTAAACCAACCGTATTAAGCGCCAACGCAATTTTTTTAGTATGGTCTTTAATCTGTTGCATCACAAACTCACCTAGGTTAAATGGTGGTAACATCGAGTTACTGTCCCCTGAGTGGATTCCACATGGCTCTATATGTTCCATAATACCAATGATGTACACATCTTCTCCATCACAAATGGCATCAGCTTCCGCTTCAATAGCTCCTTCTAGATAGTGGTCTAAAAGTAGTTGATTCCCTGGCATTTGGCTTAACAAGTCAACCACATGTTTTTCAAGCTCTTCTTTATTGATAACAATCTTCATCCCTTGCCCTCCAAGTACGTAAGAAGGTCTTACCAATATTGGGAAATCCAACACATCTGCAATGGCAGCAGCTTCATCCGCTGTGGTTGCAATATCAAACTGTGGATAAGGAATATTGTTTTCTTTTAAAAGGTTTGAAAAATGCCCTCTATCTTCAGCTAAATCTAAAGACTCAAAACTTGTTCCTATTATTTTAATACCATATTTCGTTAATTTTTCAGCAAGTTTTAAAGCTGTTTGTCCACCTAATTGTACAATAACACCTTCTGGTTTTTCATGCTTGATGATGTCGTAAATATGTTCCCAGAAAACTGGCTCGAAGTATAATTTATGTGCAGTATCAAAATCGGTTGAAACGGTTTCAGGGTTACAGTTAATCATGATGGTTTCATAACCACATTCAGCAGCTGCCAAAACACCATGCACACAACAGTAATCGAACTCAATACCTTGTCCAATTCGGTTTGGTCCCGAGCCTAAAACAATAACCTTCTTTTTATCTGTTACAATACTTTCGTTATCTGCATAACGGTTTCCGTCCGCAGTTTCCATATCACTTTCAAACGTTGAGTAGTAATAAGGTGTTTTTGCTTTAAACTCCGCAGCACAGGTATCAACCAACTTGTAAACACGGTTTACCCCGAATTCTTCACGTTTATTGTAAACCTGACTTTCTAAACAACCTAGCATGTGCGCTATTTGTCTATCTCCATAACCTTTTTGCTTCGCTTCAAGCAATAAGTCTTTTTGGATGGTATCAATGGTGTAAGTAGAAATTTCTTTTTGAAGCAAGAATAACTCTTCGTATTGCTTTAAAAACCACATGTCTATTTTTGTGATTTCGTGAATTCTGCTTAACGGAATTCCCATTGCAATGGCATCGTAAATAATAAATACACGATCCCAAGAAGCATGGGTAAGCTTTTCTATAATTTGATCGTAGTTCTTGTTTTCTTTTCCGTCGGCACCTAAACCATTACGCTTAATTTCAAGCGATTGTGTTGCTTTATGAAGCGCTTCTTGGAAGGAACGCCCAATACCCATCACTTCTCCTACCGATTTCATTTGAAGTCCTAACGTTCTATCAGACCCTTCAAACTTATCAAAGTTCCAACGTGGTATTTTTACGATTACGTAATCTAAAGTCGGCTCAAATAAAGCCGAAGTAGATTTTGTAATTTGATTTTGTAATTCATCTAAATGATAACCCAAAGCTAGTTTAGCAGCAATTTTCGCAATTGGATAACCCGTTGCTTTACTTGCTAATGCCGATGAACGCGATACACGCGGGTTGATTTCAATGGCAATAATATCTTCATTTTCATCTGGTGAAACCGCAAACTGCACGTTACAACCTCCAGCAAAATCACCAATACTACGCATCATATGAATGGCCATATCACGCATTTTTTGGTAAGTTTTATCACTTAAAGTCATGGCAGGTGCCACGGTTATAGAATCACCTGTATGAATACCAATCGGATCCATGTTTTCAATAGAACAGATGATTACTACATTATCATTGGAGTCTCGAAGCAACTCTAACTCATATTCTTTCCAACCTATTAACGCCTTATCAATCATCACTTCGTGAATTGGAGACACCTCTAATCCACGTGTTAATAACGCATCATAATCTTCTTCTTTATAAACAAATGAAGCACCTTCACCACCTAAAGTAAACGATGCTCTAATAATTAAAGGAAAGCCAAACTCTTGCGCTATTTCCTTACCTTTTAAATAGGATGTTGCAGTTGCTTGAGGTGCCATAGGAATGCCTATTTTTAGCATAAGCATTCTAAACTTTTCTCTATCTTCAGTTATATTGATAGCATCAATATCTACACCTATAATTTCAACATTAAAATCTTTCCAAATACCTTTTTCATCGGCTTCAATACATAAATTTAATGCAGTTTGGCCACCCATTGTTGGTAAAACGGCATCAATTTGTGGATGTTCTTTTAAAATTTTAATTATCGATTTGGTTGTAAGCGGCAACAAGTACACATGATCGGCCATGGATGGGTCGGTCATGATGGTTGCAGGATTCGAATTAATTAAAATGGTTTCAATTCCATCCTCTTTTAAAGAGCGTAAAGCTTGTGTTCCCGAATAATCAAACTCGCATGCTTGCCCTATAACAATAGGACCAGATCCAATAATTAGAATAGATTTAAGTTTTGAATTTTTTGGCATTTTTACTGTTTAATAATTGTTTTATAATAAGTTACAAAAATACGGATTAACAGATATAAAAAAAGGCATTACACTTAAGTAACACCTTTTTAATATCAACAATTGTTAATCATTATTTCTTATGTCTAGATTCAGATGATACAGACAATTTTTTTCTACCCTTAGCTCTTCTACGAGCAAGTACTTTTCTTCCATTAGCAGAAGCCATTCTTTCTCTAAAACCGTGTTTGTTTCTTCTTTTTCTTTTCGATGGCTGAAATGTTCTTTTGCTCATTACTTTATATCTTTAAAATCTGAATTGTACTTTTTATTTATTATTTTAGGTTCCTTTAAAACCGAGGGCAAATATACAAAGAGTTTTTACTTTGACAAATGTTATTTTAAAAATATTTCGAATTTATTTTCAAGACACTAATTAACCACAAATTCCTTTATTTATTTGGGCTCAACAACTCCCTTTTGTTAAAAATCTATGGATTGATTTTGATAAAAATTTAGTTTCTTTGCATTCAAAATTAAACTTAGATGTAAAAAACATCTAAAAACAATAATTCAAACTATAAAAAATGTACAATAAAATAATAAAATTAGTTATAGCTGCTGGAATAATTGCTTTTGCAGTGTATCAATTTACCGAAGGAAACATTGGCA
This sequence comes from Mariniflexile sp. HNIBRBA6329, assembly GCF_043558645.1. Taxonomy (NCBI): domain Bacteria; kingdom Pseudomonadati; phylum Bacteroidota; class Flavobacteriia; order Flavobacteriales; family Flavobacteriaceae; genus Mariniflexile; species Mariniflexile sp. HNIBRBA6329. The sequence continues at coordinate 37,142 of NZ_JBIFXS010000002.1, forward strand.
ATGGCATCATGTTTATATTACTTTCATTAATATTTGTGTTTCTTTATTTTAAGAATGAATTTATATTATTGGCATTTTTAAGGTTACGTAAGCAAGATTTTGAAGGTGCTAAAAAATGGTTGGATAAAATTAAGAATCCTGAAGCTGCTTTGGTAAGAAAACAACAAGGTTATTATAACTATTTACATGGTTTAATGGTTTCTCAAACAAACGTCAATGAGGCTGAAAAATATTTCAAGAAAGCCGTTTCATTGGGTTTATCTATGGATCATGATATGGCCATGGCAAAATTGAATTTATCGGGCATTGCTTTTTCTAAACGCAGAAAAATTGAAGCTGAAAAACTACTTGCTGAAGCTCAAAAATTAGATAAACAAGGCATGCTTACCGATCAAATTAAAATGATGAAGGAAAACATGAAACGTGCTGTGGGTCCAAACCAACATTTTGGTGCAGGTGGTTCCATAAGAGCTCAAAAAAGAAGAGGCTAATTCTAACAACTCCCAAAAAGAAAAGACCAACTATGATATGATTTAGTTGGTCTTTTTTTTATTTACTATTGTACATTGTAATATCCCTTTTCCGGAATTTCTATAACATAGCTTTTCCCCGATTTGTTATTAAGTTTCGGTTCTCTTAACCAAGGATTATGGATTTTGAGTATTTTATAGTTAATGCCATTTGCTTCAGCAAATTTTGTAAAATCTGTTACTTCAGTATTAACAGTTACTTTTCGGGTAGGCACATTATTGTATAAATCCTTCTCTCTAAAATTAAAACCATATTTAGCTGGATTGGATAAAATTTCCTTAAGGGCAACGATTCTAAAAATATAACGCCCCGTTTCTTCACCCAACAACAAATCGTAATAATTCTTAACGTTTTGTTCTCTTAAATATCTAGAAATTCCAGCATTACCAGCATTGTAAGCAGCAGCTGCAAGCGTCCATGAACCTAAATCTTCTTTGGATTTCAACAAATACTTACAGGCTACTTCGGTTGATTTTTCTAAATGGTAGCGCTCATCAATATTTTCATTTACCTCTAATCCATTCTCTTTCGCCGTAGCTGGCATAATTTGCCATACACCACGAGCTCCTGCTGGAGAAACAGCATTGGTTAAACCACTTTCTATGACTGCTAAATATTTAAAATCGTCTGGAATACCATTTTTGGCTAAAATGGGCTCTATAATCGGGAAATACTTATTAGCCCGTTTAAACATTAACAATCCGTTGGATTGCCAATAGGTGTTAACCAACAACTCTTTATCCATACGCTCAAAAATATCCAGGTCTTTAAGTGGCATGGGCTCACCTGCGAAATCTAAATTGCCAGGCACTTGAAGCGCATAAACATTATAATCGTTTATCAGCTTTTTTTCAAAATTTTCATCGGTAGGCGCATCTTGAAGGGCATAAACAAATAAAGCACATAAACTTAATAATCCCACAAACGCCAATATTTTCTGTATAGTCTTCATTTTTAAAAAGTTTTATTTAAAGGTAAATATTTTGCTTAGTTTTCTGAAATTATCCTTGGTAAATTTTCGTTAAACCATTTGTATTTATTGATAATCATAATATGGGTCCCTCCTTTTATTGTAATACAATTTGAAATGTTTTTTATGGGAAATACCGCATCATTATCACCATGAATATGAACAATGTCAGGCAAGTAATTTGCTTGGTTCCAACAAACCATTTCTTTAATTGCCCAACTTAAATAACTACTATGATTTACCGATAAATATTTTTTATATAACTCCAAACGCTTTGTTATATTATTTCCAAAGACATATTTAGAAAAAAGCTCGACATTACCAACCAACTGTGTTGGTAGCAACTTATATGCCATGGTTGCTTTTGCTAATAACATTTTTTTTGGCAATTCGTGCATCGATTTTACGCTAGACACAATAATAAGCTTCTTTACCGCAATATGCTTACTCATTTCTTGCACTAAAACGCCTCCAAAAGACACACCCAACAATACTACATTTTCATGTAATATATGCTTTGTCATTCTTAAAGCATAATCGCTAATAATCTCATTTTTAAGAGGTAAAAACCATTCTAAGTAATGAATTTTAAATTGGTCTTCGGGCAATTTGATATACTCAAAGATTTTAGGACTTGCTGCCATTCCTGGCATTAAATAAACGTGTATAATTTCTTCTCTCATACGTTTTAACATAAAAAACACAAAACAACTATTAAACTCTAATAGTTTATTTTATAAGGCATTAACCTGTATTTTACTTTTTAATAACGATTATTTTTCGTATTTTTGCCAAACAAAGTTATACAATAGTACTCAGCTATTTTAAGTTTCCTGAAAAATTAAAAAATACTCACTATGATTGATGTTGCAGAATTAGTAGATAATGATTTTTTACGCCAGTTTGAACTGAAAATCGATAACCATTTAGCTAAAATAGAATACTCATTGCAAGAACGAAAGATTTTTTTAACCAAACTTGTTATTCCTGAGGAAATTAATGATGAGAATTTTACCAAAATTTTTTTAGCTGCTGTTTTTGAACAAATTGAAGAACGCAATTTAAGCGTTGTACCAACAAGTCCTGAAATTGCTAAGTTTGTTAGAAGCAACCGAAAGTATAAACGCATGCTTCCAGTAGGCGTTAGGATTTAGATTTTAGATTTTAGATAAAATTAAAAAAGTCCGAAGTTTAAAAACTTCGGACTTTTTTTTGGGTTAAAACGAAAAATTTATTGTTTTGTATAAACCAAGGTTAAATCTTTGGTTGTTACTACTTCCGTAAAATCTTCATTATATATTTGGATAGCATCTTCAAAGACCCTTGACAATTGGTTGTTAGCAAAAGTTGCGATGCTTTCATTAATTACTACTACCTTACTATTATATGCATATGTTGTAGCAAAACTTATAACACCTTCTTCATCACAAACAACATTAAAAATATATTCATCTGAAGCACCATCAAGTAACGCAATTTTTATATGAGGATTGAACGTTGAATTAGATGTTACAACACCATTAGATTCAAAAACCAAAGTTTCATTGTTTATACAATCTATTTCATTTAACAAATTGGAGCTAATGGTTCCATCGTTATTTATATCAAAACCATCTTCAACATTCATAGCCGATAATTGCCATACACCTACAATAGCAAAGTCGTCGTCTCCATCTCTAAAGCAACTGGTCAATAATAAAGGCGTAAAACATAAGATTAATAATATGTTCTTCATTTTGGGGCATTATTTACTTCTTCAGTAAAAGTATTACGTAAATATTCAGCTGCACAATAAATAAGTTGAAAAGAATAAAATAAGGTTAATTGGCACTTAAATTAGGCTAATAGCTTAACAAATTCAAATCGAACCAAGCCATCTTCATCAATTTTGGTAAGTTCTACTTGATGTAATGTATTTACCAATTCAGGATTCCATGGTGCTTTTATCTTAACGTAATTTTCAGTAAATCCATAAATATACCCTTCTTTGTTTTCGCTTTCAAACAATACGGTTCTTTGTGTCCCTATTTGGCTTTCATAAAATGCACGGCGCTTCTTAACCGATAAACCACGTAACATTTTACTGCGTTTGTTTCTAACATTCATTGGTACAACTCCGTCCATTTCAGCAGCTTCAGTGTTATCCCGCTCCGAATAGGTAAATACGTGTAAATACGAAATATCCAGTCCGTTTAAAAAATTGTAGGTTTCTAAAAAATGTGCATCTGTTTCACCCGGAAAACCAACAATAACATCCACACCTATACAGGCGTGAGGCATCACTTCTTTTATTTTTGAAACCCTATCTACATACAGTTCACGCATGTAACGACGTTTCATTTTTTTAAGAATCTCGTTGCTACCAGATTGTAATGGAATATGAAAATGAGGCACAAAAGCTCTAGATCTTGAAACCAAATCGATGGTTTCGTTCTTTAAAAGATTCGGCTCAATAGATGAAATTCGTAAACGCTCAATGCCTTCTACCTTATCCAGCTCTGTTACCAAATCTAAAAACGTGTGTTCGTGTTTTTTGTTTCCAAACTCACCTTTTCCGTAGTCGCCAATATTAACACCCGTTAAAACTATTTCCTTAATGTTTTGAGCTGAAATTTCTCGGGCATTCTCCAACACATTTTGCATAGTATCACTTCGTGAAATACCACGTGCCAATGGAATGGTGCAATAGGTACATTTATAATCACAACCATCTTGAACTTTTAAAAAGGCACGGGTTCTATCTCCTATTGAATAGCTGCCTACATAAAAATCGGCTTCTTCAATTTCACAGGAATGTACTTCGCCCATGTCATTTTTAGATAGATCATTTATATAGTCTGTAATCTTGAATTTTTCAGTTGCACCCAAAACCAAATCCACCCCATCTACATCTGCCAATTCTTGAGGTTTTAATTGTGCATAACAACCAACAGCAGCCACAAATGCTTTCGGGTTTACCTTTTGTGCTTGTTTCACAATACTTTTAAAACGCTTGTCTGCATTTTCGGTTACCGAACAGGTATTTATAACGTAAATATCTGCATTTTCAGAAAAATCTACACGATCGAAACCTTCATCTGTAAAACTTCTTGCGATTGTTGAAGTTTCAGAAAAATTAAGTTTACAACCTAATGTATAAAATGCGACTTTTTTTCGAGAATTCATTTCTTTTATTAAAGGTGCAAAGTTAATAAAAAAAGAGCGTTTCAAAGCGAAACGCTCTTAATTTAAGGGCGTAGCATAATTTTACACCCTTTGAGAGACTTGGTTGTTGATAATAACAAAAAATCACCTAACATTATTTTAGACACATATTTCTTTAAAAAGTCACATCTATTTTAATTAGAAATAGAAAATAAAAACTTTATTTTTGAATACATAAAACTACCAATGTGATTAAGGCCTATTCTAAGTTTTTTAAATACAGCATACTCTTACTTATTGCGAACATGTACGTATCTTGCAATAAGAAATCTACAATGAATAACGATTCCCTTGTTTTTAGGTATAATGAACATAAAAACATAGGCTCGTTAGACCCTGCTTTTTCTAAAGACATCGCCGATATATGGGCCACAAACCAATTATTTAACGGTTTAGTACAAATGGACGACCATTTAAACGTACAACCTTGTATTGCAAAAAGTTGGACTATTTCTGAAGATGCCCTAACCTACTCGTTTTTATTACGCAACGATGTGTATTTCCATAAAGATGCTTTATTTGGAAAAGATTCAACAAGAGCAGTATTTGCCAAAGATTTTGAATACAGCCTAAACCGTTTATTAGACCCCCAAGTTGCTTCTCCTGGTGGTTGGGTTTTAGGTAAGGTTGATAGCTTTAAAGCAGTAAACGACACCCTTTTTCAAATCCAACTAAAACAACCTTTTCCCGCTTTTTTAGGATTACTGACCATGAAATATTGCAGTGTTGTACCTAAAGAAATTGTAGAGCACTATGGAAGTGATTTCCGTTCTCACCCTATTGGTACAGGCCCATTCAAATTCAAACGATGGGAAGAAAACATCAAATTGGTATTTAGAAAAAACAATCATTATTTTGAAAAAGATAAAAAAGGCAAAGCATTACCATATTTAGAAGCAGTTTCCATAACCTTTTTACCCGACAAGCAAAGTGAGTTTTTACAGTTTGCGCAAGGCAATATCGATTTTGTTTCTGGATTGGACGCTTCTTATAAAGATGAAATATTAACGGCTGATGGACAACTTAGAAGTTTATACAAGAATGATGTAAACATGATTCGTGGTCCCTATTTAAACACCGAATATTTAGCGTTTTACATGGATTCTGAAATTCCTGAAATACAATCCGAACGCATTAGAAAAGCCATTAATTATGGTTTCGATCGTAAAAAAATGATGGTTTATTTACGAAATGGTGTTGGTATTCCTGCCAACGGAGGTTTTATTCCAAAGGGATTACCAGGTTACAACGAAACTATTGGTTTTGATTTTCAACCCGAAAAAGCCAAACAATTAATTGCTGAATTTAAAAAAGAGAGTGCCAACAAAACCCCGGAAATATCTATTACAACAACAGGAAATTACTTAAGTTTTTGCGAATATATACAACGTGAACTTCAAAAAATCGGACTCATTGTAAATGTAGATGTTATTCCCGCCGCCACTTTAAAAGATGCCAAAGCCAACGGAAAACTAAGTTTATTTAGAGCGAGTTGGGTGGCTGATTATCCGGATGCAGAAAACTATTTATCGCTTTATTATAGCAAAAATTTCGCCCCGAACGGACCTAACTATACACACTTTAAAAGTGATTTGTTTGATATGTGGTACGAAAAAGCCTTTGCCGAAACAAATACCACGAAAAGAGAACGCCTTTATACCAAAATGGATTCGTTAGTTATGCACGAAGCACCTGTTGTTCCTTTGTTTTATGATGAAGTTGTACGTTTTACCAGGAAAAATGTAAATGGTTTGGGTATTAATCCTATTAATTTATTGGAATTGAAGCAGGTGAAAAAAAATTAATTTAGCGTAAAATAATACACATCATCATCCCCTTTTCCTCCATCACGTTTTGATGATAAATAGCCTGATTTATTCACGCTATTAATAATCAAACTAAAATCATCTTCGGAACTGTTTATGGGTTTGGGAAGTTTTTCTGCTTTTTCAAAAGTACCATCTACATTCATTTTACTTCTGTAAATATCAAAACCGCCGAAACCATTTGGTCGGTTCGATGCAAAATACAACGTATTGTCTGCACTAATAAAAGGAAACATTTCTTTGCTATATGAATTTACTTTGCTTCCTAAATTTTTAGGTTCCGAAAATTCACCATTCCCTAAAATATCGACTTTAAAAATATCTGAACCTCCTTTGGTTGTTTCTTTTCCTCCTCCAATATTCGAAGTGAAATACATGGTTTTCCCATCTTTACTTATAGCAGGATGTGCATAGGAATATTTAGGATTACAAAACGGCAATTCCTTGAAATTTGTCCATCCTACACCTGTTTTAAACTCACCTACTTTAATTTGGAAATTATCGTCATCAACATCTTTACCTTCAAACATTGTAGTAATATAAAGTTGGTCTCCTTTAGGCGATAATGTTGCAGCTGTAATATAGAATATTTTCTGGTCTGGGTCTATTTCAATCGGACTTATATTTTGAACATTTCCACTTCCTACAGCAGTTCCCTCAAAAATAGTTAAGATTGGATTTCCTTGAAATCGTTTTAATTTTTCTTTATGGTCTAATAAGTACGAAGTGAAAACTATTTTAGAATCATTTACCAGCATCAAACCAAAATGCGGGTATTTGGTATTCATTTCAATATTCTTTACAGTATAAGTTTTTGTTTGGGAGAATCCCAAATAACCTAGAAAAAAACATAAAAAATACAGCTTTTTAAACATAGAAACCTAGTGTTTCACAAATATAACAAATTGAATTTAAACATATTCCAATATAAAACATCTAGAAACTACTCGCGTCTAAACCTTTTGGTTTCTTCAAATATATGCTCTAAAATAACTTTATCTTGTTCGGAAAATGTCATATTACGCCTAGACATAACCACTTCAGCTACTTCAAATGCCTTTTTGGTTACATAAGTTGTAAAACCAGCACTTCCTCCCCAACTAAAACTCGGCACGAAATTTCTAGGAAAACCACTTCCAAAAATATTCACACTAACCCCTATAACCGTACCTGTATTAAACATGGTATTGATACCACATTTACTATGGTCTCCCATCATAAGTCCACAAAACTGTAATCCTGTTCTTGCAAAACTTTCTGTCTGATAGTCCCATAAACGCACTTCGGCATAATTATTTTTCAAGTTAGACGTATTGGTATCTGCGCCTAAGTTACACCATTCTCCTAAAACAGAGTTTCCTAAAAACCCATCGTGACCTTTATTTGAATTGGCAAACAGCACTGCATTATTTATCTCACCACCTACTTTACTTGAAGGTCCAATAGTAGTAGGCCCGTAAATTCTAGCTCCCATTTTCACAATCGCTTCTTCACACAGTGCAAAAGGCCCACGAATTAAAGACCCTTCCATTATCAAGGAATTTTTTCCAATATAAATTGGGCCATTACTAGCATTCAGTGTTACAAATTCCAAACTGGCACCTTCTTCAATAAAAATATTTTCGGCTGCAATTACGTTATTACTTGATGGAATGGGTTGAGAACGTCTTCCATTTGTTAGCAAATTAAAATCTTCTTGAATGGCCTCTCCATTTTTTGAAAAAATATCCCAAGTATGTTCAATTTTAATAACATCGTCATTAAATTCAATGGCCTCATAGCTATCAAAATCAACCTCTTCTTGTGTATTCTTTGAAAAGAAAGCAATCACATCTTCATCCTTAAAAATAGCTTGATTTTCCTGTAAATCTTTCACCATTTCTACCAATTCTAAATTTGGAAGGTACGATGCGTTTATCATGACATTTTCATCCATTTCTACCATGGGATATTTATCAGATAAATACTCTTCAGTAATGGTTGTGGTGGTGGTATCTAAAAAAGTCTCCCACTTTTCACGAATGGTTAAAATTCCAATTCTTATATCGGCAACAGGACGCGTAAAAGTAAATGGCAATAAGTTATTACGCGAAGGTCCATCAAAAAGAATATAGTTCATATTGAAGTTAGAAGTTAGAAGTTAGAAGTTAGAAGATGTTCTCTTAAAACTTAAACTTATTAGTTATCTATTCAAAAGTAGGTTAATTGTCTAAAATAAAAAAGCCTTCCATATTAAATATAGAAGGCTTTATATATAGTTTGTTAAGCTTATTTACTAAACTTAGCATATTTGTTTTTGAATTTATCGATACGCCCAGCAGTATCGATTAATTTAGATTTACCAGTGTAAAATGGGTGCGATGTTCTAGAAATCTCCATTTTGATAAGTGGATACTCAACACCATCAACCTCTAAAGTTTCATTTGTGTTTGCAGTAGATTTAGTTAAAAACACATCTTCGTTAGACATATCTTTAAATGCTACAATTCTATAATTTTCTGGATGTATATCTTTTTTCATCTGGATGATATTTATTTTTTTATTCTGACAGATGCAACACTAAAAAGTGTTTCATCGCTTAAAGCTTTAATATTCTTTCAATTTTGGTTTGCAAAAATAAGCATTTTTTACAATCTCGCAATACTTTTTTACATTTTTTATTACTAATATTATTGTAACGAATTACTATCTTTGAATACTAACTAAAAAACCAACAATTTAAACACAAAAATATGGAATCTAAAGAATTAAACCCTGGCAAATTTGGTATTAATTTAGGTTTGGTCTTAGGGGGTATCATGACGCTAATTGCTATCTACATGTATGCGACGGATATGGCGTTTAAAGGACAGCAATGGCCAGTGTACATATATTATATAGCTTTTCCTTTAATTATAATTTACGCAATAAGTCTTTATAAAAAAAGCAACTCTGGATTACTAAGTTTAAAAGAAGCCATGAAAACAGGAATTGCAGTTGCACTTATTAGTGCTTTAGTATATGTTGGCTACATCCTTATTTTCAACTACATCATTGATTCTGAATACAATACCAAAATGACAGAGTTTGCTACCGATCAAATTGCTGCAACTGAAGCGCCCGTTGAAGCTAAAGAAATGCAATTAAAAATGGTTGAATTCTTTTCCAATCCTATTGCAGGTAGCGTTTTTTGGGTAGCCATGAGTTTATTCTTTGGGTTAATATATTCCTTAATTGGAGGTTTAGTAATGAAAAAATCAGATGCATAAATAAATTCTTTACTTTTGGAATCTGAAAACATTATTTCAAATGAACATATCAGTAGTTATACCACTACTTAACGAACAAGATTCTTTAACCGAATTACATGACTGGATTGCTAAAGTTATGCAATCCAATCAATTTTCGTACGAAATCATTTTTATTGATGATGGCAGCACCGATAACTCTTGGAAAACCATAAGCAACCTTTCATCACAAAACCCAAATGTTAAAGGCATTCGTTTTTTTAAGAATTTTGGCAAATCGCAAGCACTTCATGCAGGTTTTGAAAAAGCTTTAGGCGATGTGGTTATTACTATGGATGCCGATTTACAAGACAATCCAGACGAAATACCAGAACTCTATAACATGATTGTAAGCGATGGTTACGACTTGGTTTCTGGTTGGAAAAAAAAGCGTTACGATTCCGTTATTTCTAAAAACTTACCATCGAAATTATTTAATTGGGCAGCCAGAAAAACATCGGGAGTAAAATTACACGACTTTAATTGCGGCCTTAAAGCCTACAAACTCGAGCTCGTTAAAAACATAGATGTGAATGGTGAAATGCACCGTTACATACCTGTTTTGGCTAAAAATGCCGGCTTTGTAAAAATCACTGAAAAAGTAGTGCAACATCAAGCTAGAAAATATGGTGAAACCAAGTTCGGCATGAATCGTTTTGTTCATGGCTTTTTAGACTTAATCACCATCTGGTTTTTATCAAGTTTCGGAAAACGCCCCATGCACTTATTTGGCGCATTAGGTTTCATCATGTTCGCCATTGGTTTTGGTTTCGCACTCTATTTAGGTATCGATAAACTATTTTTAAACCCAACTGGCAGGCTAATAACCGAGCGTCCGCAATTTTACATATCACTTTCAACTATGATTATTGGAACACAATTTTTTGTAGCTGGTTTTTTAGGCGAAATTATTTTACGTACCAAAGAAGACAAAAAACGCTATTCAATTAAAGAAAAATTAAATTTAGAATAACTATGTTGGGCGTTACCACAAGGGTCGGGTTTTCCGTTATATCTTTTGGTTTTTTCTGAAAAACCAAAAGGATGCCACTTCAACCCCTAACGCAAATGACAGTCTCAAATAAAATTTTTAATATTTCAACAAAAAATTAATTTTAAAACTCAATATTTCACTTCAAATTAGTAACTTTTACAAAAATATCCTTCTACAATAAATTACTTTTGAAACATATTATTTAAAACATCATGATACACATTGAACCAAAAATTTTAGATCGAATTAACTCATGGCTAACCCCAACCTTTGATGCCGAAACACAATCTATTATAAAAAATAGTATTGCAAACAACCCAAAAGACATTCAAGAAAGTTTTTATAAAGACCTAGAATTTGGTACTGGTGGTATGCGTGGTATTATGGGTGTTGGAACCAACCGCATTAATAAATACACACTTGGAAAAAGCACACAGGGTTTAAGTGATTATCTAAATAAATCGTTCCCAAACGAAACACCAAAAGCAGTTATAGCTTACGATTGTAGAAACAACAGTAAAAGCCTTGCAAAAGTAGTTGCCGATGTGTTTTCAGCAAATGGCATTCAAGTGTATTTGTTTGAAGATTTACGTGCAACTCCAGAATTGTCATTCGCTGTAAAACATTTAAACTGTCACTGCGGCATTGTTTTAACGGCATCTCACAACCCACCAGAATACAATGGTTACAAAGTATATTGGCAAGATGGCGGACAATTAGTACCGCCCCAAGATGGAGAAATAATTAATGTTATTAATAGTTTAAAATATTCAGACATTAAGTTTGAAGCAAACAATACTTTAATAAAATATATAGGTAAGGAAGTTGATGATGCTTTTATAACCGAATCTGTTAAAAACGCAAACTTCAATACGTCCGCTAAAGCGAAAGATGATTTAACTATTGTTTTTACTTCGCTACATGGAACATCCATTACAACAGTTCCAGAAACCCTAAAGCGTGCAGGATTCAAAAATGTGCATATTGTGAAAGAACAAGAAGTGCCAGATGGTAACTTCCCAACGGTAGCGTCACCAAACCCAGAAGAACCAGCTGCCTTAAAAATGGCATTGGAGTTGGCTGAAAAAGTAAACGCTGATATTGTTATTGGCACCGATCCAGATTGTGACCGTTTGGGTGTTGCTGTTCGTAATTCAGAGAATAAATTACAACTACTTAACGGAAATCAAACCATGTTAATGATGACTGATTTCCTTTTAAAACAATGGAAAGCTGCTGGAAAAATTAAAGGCAAAGAATTTATTGCTTCAACAATTGTATCTACACCAATGCTTAATAAATTGGCAGATGCCTATGGTGTAGACTGTAAAATTGTTTTAACCGGTTTCAAATGGATTGCAAAACTTATTAAAGATTTTCCAGAGCTTGATTTTGTTGGTGGTGGCGAAGAAAGTTTTGGTTATATGGTAGGCGATTTTGTACGCGATAAAGATGCCGTTACTTCTACCCTGTTAGCATGCGAAATAGCTGCTGCAACAAAAGCAAATGGCAGTTCTTTTTACAACGAATTGATTGCGCTATATGTTACTCATGGATTGTATAAAGAACGACTGATTTCCATAACCAAAAAAGGTATTGAAGGCGCCAAAGAAATAAAACAAATGATGGTTGATGCACGCGAAAATCCATTGACTGAAATCAATAGTTCTAAAGTTATTCGCGTGGAAGATTATGAGCTGTCAATTGCAAAAAACCTGATTGCAAACTCTGTTGAAAATCTTGATATTCCAAAATCGGACGTATTAATTTATTATACCGAAGACGGCAGTATAATTGCGCTCAGACCAAGTGGTACAGAGCCAAAAATAAAGTTTTACATCAGTGTCAACACAACTTTAGACAATGTGTCAGCATTTAAAGCAACGGAACAGAAATTGGAAGTTCAATTGGATATGATTGTAAATGCCATGAACCTTAACTAAATGGATTATCTGAAAAAACTTTCTTCCTTTATATTACCTTATAAGAAGTTTGCAATATTAAACATTGTATGTAATATTTTTTACGCCTTGTTTGGCACATTAGCCATGGTATCCTTAATGCCTATGATAAATGTGCTTTTTGGTGAAGGTAAAAAAGTTACCGCAAAACCTGTTTATAGTAGCGCCAACAGCCTAAAGTCATACCTTGAAGACTCTATAAACTACCTTATCACAACAACAACAGAAAACCATGGTTCTCAACGGGCATTGCTGTATATGATTGTTTTGATAATAAGTTTGTTCTTGCTTAAAAACCTGTTTAATTATTTGGCACTTTATTACATCACTTTTTTAAGAAATGGTGTTTTAAAGGATTTAAGAAATGCTATTTATAAAAAAGTTATTTCCCTACCAATTGCATATTATTCCGAAAAGAAAAAAGGCGATATTATTGCACGCATTTCTGGTGATGTAAATGAAGTCAAAAATTCCTTATTGGCCATTTTAGAACTCGTAGTAAAAGAACCTCTAACTATCTTATTTGCAATTATTGCAATGTTTACAATTTCTGTAAAGCTTACTATATTTGTATTTATATTTATCCCCATTTCTGGTTCAATCATTTCTCGTATTGGAAAAAGCCTCAAAAAGAAATCCAATCGTGTACAAAGCGAACAAGGTATTTTCATCTCAACGCTCGAAGAAACTTTAGGTGGATTAAAAGTCATTAAAGGCTTTAATGCTGAAGAAAAGTTCAACAAAACTTTCATTAATTCTACCGAACGCTATTACCGATTTTCCAATACCTTATTGAACCGTCAAAATTTGGCTTCTCCAACAAGCGAATTTTTAGGCATCGTTACCATTGCTATATTACTATGGTTTGGTGGCTCTATGGTATTGATTGACAAAACACTCTCTGGTGGTGCTTTTATTGCTTATATGGCATTGGCTTATCAAATTTTAACTCCTGCAAAAGAAATTTCTAAAGCAAGTTATAAAGTAAAAGCAGGTAATGCCGCCGCTGATCGAGTTCTTGAAGTACTGGATACTATATCGCCGTTAGAAGACAAACCAAATGCCAAACAAAAAGAAACATTCAACTCTGGCATTGAATTTCAAAATATATCGTTTAAATATGAAAATGAATTAGTACTCAAAGACTTTTCATTAAAGGTTCCAAAAGGAAAAAGTGTTGCGTTGGTTGGACAATCTGGTAGCGGAAAAAGTACCATCGCTAATTTGCTGACACGTTTTTATGACGTAAACATGGGAAGCATCAATATTGATGGCAATGACATTAAAGATTTGACCACATATTCCTTGCGAAACCTTATGGGATTGGTAACACAAGATTCTGTACTATTCAATGACAGTATTAAAAACAATATCCTTATCGGAAAAGAAAATGCTACCGATGAAGAAGTGATTGACGCATTGAAAATTGCCAATGCTTGGGAATTTGTCAAAGACCTACCAAACGGTATAGAAACTAATATTGGTGATGCTGGAAACAAATTGTCTGGCGGGCAAAAGCAACGTTTAAGCATTGCACGTGCTGTACTGAAAAATCCGCCAATTATGATTCTTGACGAAGCAACCTCAGCTTTAGATACCGAAAGTGAACGTTTGGTACAAGTGGCTTTAGAGAATATGATGAAAAATAGAACTTCTGTCATTATTGCTCATCGCTTGTCGACCATTCAAAATGTCGATGAAATTGTCGTGATGCATAAAGGAGAAATTGCCGAACAAGGTAAACACCATGAACTCATTGCCAAAAATGGTGTATATAAAAAGTTGGTTGATATGCAGAGTTTTGAATAATTAAAATTATCATGAAATAAAAAAGGATAGAGATTTGGGTTTCTATCCTTTTTTTTATCCAGTTAGACTTGGGGACGACTAACTACATAAGTAGGTTTCTATAGCAAACATATAATAAAAAAATACATCTCACAAGAAAAAAATGCATTTAATCGTGTTATTTTACACTTAATCGATATTTAATTTTTCAATATGCTGATTTTTAAGTAGTTGTGTTTTTGTGTGAAATTAAAAAAACAACATTAAACTTTTAGTATATTTAGTAGTCTAACCATTAAAGTATTTTTGTGATTGACGAAGTACAATTATTAGAAGAATTAAAATCTGAATTCCATAAAGAGCGCGCCTTTAGAGAGCTGATAACACTGTATAAAGAACGGTTGTATTGGCACATTCGTAACATTGTAAAGTCTCATGACGACACAGATGACGTACTTCAAAACACTTTCATAAAAATTTACAAAAATATTCATAACTTTAAAGGAGACAGTAAATTGTTTTCATGGATGTATCGCATTGCAACAAACGAAGCTATAACGTTCATCAATCAAAACGCTAAACGTTTGCAAACAACAAACGAAGAAGTACAATCTATAGCTATTAGTAAATTAAGTTCAGATGTTTATTTTGAAGGTGAAATCATACAAATTAAATTACAAAAAGCCATTGCAACATTACCAGAAAAACAGCAATTGGTTTTTAATATGAAATATTTTCAGGATTTGAAATACTCTGAAATGTCCGATATATTAGAAACCAGCGAAGGCGCATTAAAAGCATCTTACCACATAGCGGTAAAAAAAATTGAATCATATTTAACTGAAGATTAAACCTTTTACAAAATATCAAGTCTTATTAACAAGATGAAAACAAATAAATTACATAATACAAAAGATACTGGGTTTAAAGTTCCGAAGGATTACTTTGCATCGCTTGAAGATAAGATTTTAAGCGAAGTGAAGCTACAAGAAATAGTTCCTAAATCTGGATATAAATTGCCCGATAATTACTTTGATTTGTTAGAAAATAAAATTGTCAATGCGGTTAAACCACAAGAAGAAACAAAGGTTATCAAACTATTTACTTGGAGAAAAGCTGTTTATACTACCGCAGTTGCAGCAAGTTTAATGTTACTAATTAATGTATTCTTTAATAAAACTCAAAATATCACCATCGATACTCTGGAAACAGCCAGTATTGAAAACTACATCCTAAACGAAGATTTGGAACCAACCGAATTTGCATCTCTTTTTACCCAAGAAGATTTACAGGATGTGCAGTTAATAAATGACGGTTACAGCTCAGAAACTTTAGAAAATTTTGTTTTTGACAACTTAGAAATTGAAGATATTATTACAAAATAAAGAAATGAAAACACTTACAAGCATAGTATTCATAATAAGTTTTTCCTTAGCCACCTTTGCGCAATCTAATGGTGATAAAATTAAAACACTGAAAATTGCGTATATAACGGAAAAATTGAATTTAAGTGAAAAAGAAGCTCAAAAATTTTGGCCTATATACAATGAGTTTGAAGAAGAAAATTCCAATTTAAGAAGACAATCTTATGAAACTCGTAAAAAGACCGATTTAAACACTATTTCCGAAGAAGAAGCCTTACAGCTACTAAAGAAAATTAGAATGAATGAGGAGAAAAGAGATAAACTTAAAAGCGAGTTCATCAATAATCTGATGAAAGTGATACCTGCAAAAAAAATCATTCTTTTACATAAAGTTGAAGACGATTTTAAACGAAAAATGTTTGATGAATATAAAAAGAGAAAAAAATAAACACTAAAAAGAGGAACTAAAAATTCCTCTTTTTTTATTCCCTAAAAGTAAGCTTAGAAATTCTTCCAGCACCTGCCGCATAAGCGATACTATCGTTTAAAAAACGAAGCGTATAAAAATCTTCTTCACTTAAGCGCTTCCATGAATCGCCAGAATCGTTGCTAAAATCAATTCCTTTAAAACCTACAGCAATAAGTTCCTTTCCATTTCTATTTGGTATGTACTGTACACAACTTCTATACCCAGGGCTTTCATTTTGTGCTACCAATTGCCAAGTTTCACCTCCATTGGTGGTTCTTATTTTGTTTGCTGTATTAGCATCTGGTTTTGTGTAATCGCCACCTATGGCAAATCCATTCATTTCATCATAAAAATCAATGGAATATATCCCTGTGGTTTCTAAACCTTGTACTATGGGCGTTTCAAAAACCTCCCAAGTTTCACCCATATCTGCCGAGTATAAAATCCTACTCGATTTTCCACCTGTAGCAACCCAAGTTTTATCTCCTACAATGGCTATATTGGTATTGCTAGCTGCAAATGCTGCTTCACCTTCTTTGGATTTCGGCAATTTATAACAAGAAATTTTATTCCACGTGTTGCCACCATCTCGGGTAATAATGATACTCATGCAACCATCGGTTGGATCGCCAACAGCAATCCCTTCTTGATTATTCCAAAAAACCATAGCATCGTAAAAAACTTTAGCGTGGTTTTCTTTATAAACTACTTGCATTTGCCCCGAACCTCCTGTTTTATATAAAACAGCTGGATTTTCAATACTTAGCATAAAAAAATCGGTTGCTGTGTGTGCCACTGCCCTAAACTGGAGGTTTAAACTATCAAACTCTTGTTTTGAAATCATCCAACTTTTTTTCACAGAATTAAAAAGACCAAAAGCGCCATTGTTGGCAGCAAAAGCAAGACTTCCATCGTTCAATATATCAATAGCGCGAATACTTAACAACGAATCTTCTAAAATGTTTTCAATCTCAACGTTAGAGAAATTCCGTGGCGGTAACCTTTTCTTTTTTACGCAGGAAATAAAAAAAACAATACTTATTAAAATGACGGAAATCCGTTTCATAAACTATAAATTTCCTTAAAAGTAGAAAAGCTAAACGAATAAACGTATAAACAAATCAACATAATAAATGTAACTTTGCAAACTTATTTATACAACATGCGATTACACAGAAACTTATGCTTTTCGGTTATTGATGGTTTAACCTTGATATTTAACGAAGGAAACTATGCAGATAAAGTCATTCAACAATTATTAAAACGAGATAAACGTTGGGGCGCACGCGACCGCGCTTTTGTTGCCGAAACCACCTACGATATTGTACGTTGGAAACGTTTATATGCAGAAATAGCTGAAGTTAAAGAACCGTTCGATAGAGATAATTTATGGCGCATGTTTGCTGTTTGGGCAACCCTAAAAGGTATTAAATTACCCGATTGGACCTATTTTGAAAACACCCCGACACGTAAAATAAAAGGACGTTTTGATGAACTTTCAAAAATCAGAAAATTCAAAGAATCCATTCCAGATTGGTTGGACGAATTGGGTGAAAAAGAATTAGGCAAAGACATCTGGACCAAAGAAATGGCTGCATTAAACGAGCAAGCCGATGTTATTTTAAGAGTCAACACCCTTAAAACAACCAAAGAAAAACTACAAGCCGAATTATTTGATTTAGACATTGAAACCGATTATTTACCCGATTATCCCAATGCTTTAAAGCTAAAAGAACGTGCCAACGTATTTACCACCGAAGCCTTTCAAAATGGTTTTTTTGAAGTTCAAGATGCATCCTCTCAATTAGTTGCCGAGTTTTTAAACGTAAAACCCGGTATGCGTGTGGTAGATACTTGTGCTGGTGCTGGCGGAAAAACACTGCATATTGCTTCCTTAATGGAAAACAAAGGGCAAATTATCGCCATGGATATTTACGCCAATAAACTCCATGAATTAAAACGTCGCGCTAAACGAAACGGCGCCCATAACATTGAGCCACGTGCTATAGAATCTACAAAAGTGATTAAAAAATTATATGATAAAGCCGACCGTGTTTTAATTGATGCCCCATGTTCTGGTTTAGGTGTTTTACGCAGAAACCCAGATGCCAAATGGAAACTGCAACCCGAGTTTATAGACAAAATTAAAGTGACCCAACAGGAAATTTTACAACAATATTCTAGAATGGTAAAATTGGGCGGGCAATTGGTTTATGCTACCTGTTCGGTATTACCATCTGAGAACCAACAACAAGTTGATACATTCTTAACATCGGAAGCTGGAAAAAACTTTATATTTGTAAAAGACAACAAAGTTTTAGCCCACAAATCTGGATTCGACGGATTTTACATGGCACTTTTAGAAAGAAAAGCATAACCTAGCAAGCGACTTTAAACAGTCGCTTTTTTTATGTTCAAAACCTCGTGAATAATTAAACATTTTCATGGCATTAATTACATGAAATTACGCCGAAAAAAAGTAAATTTGCACTTTCTTTAAACACACACAAATCAATATATAATGATTCACTTCTTTGGAAACGTAACCAGCAAGGTATTTGCTGTTCAAACAACAAAAGAATTATCAACTGAAACCATCGCTAAATTAACGTGGTTATTTGGCAACCAGCCTAAAATAGAACAAGCATCTCTCGATGCTTTTTTTGTTGGTCCACGCGCTGCCATGATAACGCCTTGGAGTACCAATGCGGTTGAAATTACCCAAAACATGGGTATTTCAGACATCATCCGTATTGAAGAATTTCAAGCGGTTTCCGAAGATTTTAAAAGTTTCGACCCGATGATTTCTGAAAAATTCAAAGGATTAAATCAAGAATCATTCACTATCAATATCAAACCAGAACCGATACTTAACATTGAAGATATAGCCGCTTATAACCAAAAAGAAGGCTTATCATTAAGTGATGAAGAAGTAGCGTATTTAGAAGGCGTTGCCAAAAAAATTGGTCGCCCGTTAACCGATTCTGAAGTGTTTGGATTTTCGCAAGTGAATTCAGAGCACTGTCGCCATAAAATTTTCAACGGCACGTTTGTAATTGACGGCGAAGAAAAACCAACCTCTCTTTTCAAATTAATACGTAAAACATCTGAAACACATCCAAACAGTATTGTTTCAGCATATAAAGATAATGTGGCCTTTGTTGAAGGTCCAAAAGTGGAACAATTTGCTCCAAAAACCGCCGACAAACCCGATTTTTACGAAACCAAAGATTTTGAGTCAGTTATTTCATTAAAAGCTGAAACCCATAATTTCCCAACAACCGTAGAGCCTTTTAATGGTGCTGCAACTGGTTCGGGAGGTGAAATTCGCGATAGGCTTGCAGGCGGAAAAGGCTCACTTCCATTAGCAGGAACCGCGGTGTATATGACCTCGTATTCTCGTTTAGAAGAAAACCGCCCTTGGGAAAAAGCATTTCCAGAACGCAAATGGCTGTACCAAACGCCAATGGATATTTTAATTAAGGCTTCAAATGGTGCATCAGACTTTGGAAACAAATTCGGACAACCACTTATTTGTGGTTCGGTTTTAACCTTTGAACACGAAGAAGACGCCAGAAAACTTGGTTTCGATAAAGTGATCATGCAAGCAGGTGGTATTGGTTATGGCAAAAAAGACCAAGCGTTAAAAGACAAACCACAAACTGGTGATAAAATAGTTATTCTAGGTGGCGAAAACTACCGTATTGGTATGGGTGGTGCAGCAGTTTCAAGTGCCGATACAGGTGAATTTGCATCAGGTATTGAATTGAATGCTGTACAACGTTCCAACCCAGAAATGCAAAAACGTGCTGCCAATGCCATTCGTGGTATGGTAGAAAGCGACAAAAACTATATTGTTTCTATTCACGACCATGGTGCTGGTGGCCATTTAAATTGTTTATCGGAATTGGTTGAAGATACTGGTGGAAAAATAGATTTAGATGCACTTCCTGTAGGCGACCCTACCCTTTCTGATAAAGAAATTATTGGTAACGAATCGCAAGAGCGCATGGGCTTGGTGATTGACAAAGAGCATATCGATATCCTTCAACGTATTGCAGAACGTGAACGCTCACCTATGTACACGGTTGGGGATGTTACGGGTGATGATAGATTTACATTCGAGTCTAAAACAAACGGCCATAAACCAATGGATTTAGCGATGGAAGATATGTTTGGTAGTTCGCCAAAAACCATCATGACCGATACAACCATCAAAAGAAATTATAAAGATTTAAACTATAATTCCGATAAGTTCCATGACTATTTAGAGCAGGTTTTACAACTGGAAGCCGTAGCATGTAAAGACTGGCTAACAAATAAAGTAGACCGCTGTGTTGGTGGAAAAGTAGCCAAACAACAATGCGCTGGCCCATTACAATTACCACTAAATAATGTGGGTGTGATGGCGCTTGACTATAAAGGGAAAGAAGGGATTGCAACGTCTATTGGGCACTCGCCTATTTCAGGATTGATCAATCCGGTGGCAGGAAGCAGAAATGCCATTACCGAAGCATTGACTAACATTATTTGGGCACCTTTAAAAGACGAATTAAAATCAGTTTCACTATCAGCAAACTGGATGTGGCCTTGTAAAAACGAAGGTGAAGATGCCCGTTTATATGAAGCAGTTAAAGCTGTTTCTGAATTTGCGATCGATTTAGGCATTAATGTGCCTACAGGAAAAGATTCGCTTTCTATGAAGCAAAAATATCCTGATGGCGATGTGTTATCTCCTGGAACGGTAATTATTTCAGCAGCAGGAAACTGTAACGATATTGGCAATGTAATTGAACCTGTTTTTCAAAAAAATGCAGGAAGTATTTACTACATCAACATATCTCAAGATAATTTTAAATTAGGAGGCAGTTCTTTCGCTCAAATATTAAATAAAATAGGAAACGATGCTCCTACCGTAAAAAGTGCAGGATATGTAAAAACCGTTTTCAACACAATTCAAAAATTAATAAAAGATAAACAAATAGTAGCTGGACATGATGTGGCTTCAGGTGGATTAATTACCACGCTGTTAGAACTTTGTTTTGCTGATAATAACTTGGGAGCTAAAATAGACTTGACAAGTTTAAATGAATCTGACACTGTTAAGCTTTTATTTGCTGAAAACGCAGGTATTGTTTTTCAAGCAAAAGATAATTATGATGTTGAAGAATCATTAAAAGAAGCACATATCAAATTTTATAATATCGGAAATGTAACTTCAGATGGATTTTTAGATCTCAAAAATGATTTAGGAAAAGGAATAGGCTTAAATAATATTAGTCACCTTAGGGATGTTTGGTACAAAACGTCATTCCTTTTAGACCAAAAACAAACCGCTAATAATTTAGCTGAAGCGCGTTTCAACAATTATAAAAATCAACCTTTAGAATATACATTCCCTAGTCATTTTACAGGACTTCTCGACTCCGCTCGAAGTGACAAAAATCTGTCAGGTCGAGCGCAGTCGAGACCTAAAGCCGCTATTCTTCGTGAAAAAGGAAGTAACTCCGAGCGCGAAATGGCAAACGCTATGTATTTAGCAGGTTTTGATGTTAAAGATGTACACATGACCGATTTAATTTCGGGTCGTGAAACCTTAGAAGATATTCAGTTTTTAGGTGCTGTTGGAGGTTTTAGTAATTCTGATGTGCTTGGTTCTGCAAAAGGTTGGGCAGGTGCTATTAAATACAATGAAAAAGCCAATAAAGTAATTCAGGATTTCTTCAAAAGAGAAGACACACTATCTGTTGGTATTTGTAATGGCTGCCAATTGTGGATGGAATTAGACCTTATCAACCCTGAGCACGATGTTCATGGTAAAATGGTTCATAACGATTCGCATAAACATGAAAGCGCATTCACTTCAGTAAAAATTCAAAAGAATAATTCAGTGATGCTTTCAACACTTGAAGGTGCTACTTTAGGAGTTTGGATTTCGCATGGTGAAGGTAAATTCAAATTGCCATATTCTGAAGACAAATACCAAATTGTTGCTAAATATGGTTATGCTGAATATCCTCACAACCCAAATGGTTCCGATTTTAATACAGCCATGATGTGCGATAAAACAGGTCGTCATTTGGTAACCATGCCTCATATTGAGCGTTCTACCTTTCAATGGAATTGGGCAAATTATCCGCAAGGTCGTAAAGACGAAGTATCACCTTGGTTAGAAGCCTTTGTGAATGCTAGACTTTGGTTAGAAAAATAATAAGAAATTCTATACGATTTTTAAAGAAAAGCTTTTACTTTGGTAGAAGCTTTTTGTTTTTAACAGAATTTATAAATCTTTATGAAAAATCACTTCTTTATTTATCTGTTTTTATCCCCTATATTTTTATGTGCTCAAGAAGAGGAAATCAATGTAAAACGTACTTTTTATAACGATAGTATTCTTGCTATAAAAAGATGGTTTGGAAGTGATAAAATAATTGACAGTCTCAAAACTTACTACAAAACAGGCGAACTAAACGAAGCATTCTACTTTACAAATATTAAGTACAATGGTGCATGTTATAAATTCAATAAAGCTGGCGATAAGGTTACTACATGGCAGTTTGAAAACGGAAATCTAATAAAACGTACAGACCATATTTTAGAATTCAATAAAAAAGATGAAGAAAAAATAAAAGCGACACATATAAAGCTAAAGGAATTGAATGCAAAATTAAAGGCAAATCCTAATGATTTAAAATCTGAACTGGCTCGTGCCCATGTGCGCCATGTATTAGGTAATTACACTTTAGCGCTTAATGATTATACTAAATTAGAACAAAGGCTTTTAAAAATAAGCGAAGTAAAAAAAGTGGAAGTCCCAAATAAGCTTTTAGCCAATATTTTTGATGCAAGAGCTAGTATTTATGAGTATTATGAAATGGAGAATTATGCAACACAATATAAATACAAAGCCCTTAAAGCAGACCCAGAAGACAAAAGATTGATATATAATTTAGGTTCTTACTTATATGGTATTAAATCGTATAGACTTGCAGAATTTTATTTGAAAAAAGCTTTAGAAAAACGACCAGACCATGAATTTAGCCATAGAGCCTTAGCATCACTATATACCGATTTTGAAGATTATGATAAAGCATTGCATCATGTTAATTTGGCTTTTGCACAAGAATCAAACCTTATAAAATATGGTTTTGGCAGTGTTGAAAGAGATATTAGAACTTTGCGAGGTTTAATATATCATAAGTTAGGTGACTCGGATAAAGGCATTGCTGATTTAAAAGAAACGTTACGTTTAAATAAAGATAATTCGTTCGCTTACCGAAATCTTGGAGTGGTATATTTTGAATTAGGCAAGTATGAAAAAGCTTGTGAAAATTTACAAAAATCCAACGATTTAGGTTATGAAAAAACGCATGATCGGTATGATTTACAAGATTATTTAGAACAGGCTTGTAAAAGTGTAGCAGTAGCTAAAAATGAAACTGTTTTAGAAGTTAAACCTATTAAAACCATTAAATTAGCTGATAAACCTTATGTTTATCCAAATCCAACGTCGGACATCATCAATATTAAAAATCTGTTATTTACTAATTATAACTATTTAATATTTGATTATGCAGGGAAGTTAATATCACAAGGTGTTTCAAATGGAACTAATTCAATTAGCTTGTCTCATTTACAAACAGGTGTTTATATCTTAAAGGTTCATAACAAGGACAACATTGAAACCTTTAGAATCATAAAAGAATAACATTCAGTAATCTATTCTACGAATTTCAATAATTCAACTTCACTTTTTTAATCAATTTGAAAATCTCATTTATTTTCATACTTTGCATAACTAGAAACTTTCAGAAAACAAATGGCTAATATTACTAGAATTTTTGACTTTCCTTATCACCAATTAAGCACTTATAATTTAGATAAGGCATTCTCCACAAAATACAATGGTGAGTGGCAATCTATTTCAACTCAAGAATTCATAAATCAAGCTAACGCAATTAGCCGAGGTTTGCTACGTTTAGGTGTTAAACCTAACGACAAAATTGCTGTTATTTCTTCATCCAATAGAACGGAATGGAACATTCTAGATATTGGCGTGCTACAAACAGGCGCTCAAAATGTCCCCATATATCCAACTATTGCTTCTGAAGATTATGAGTACATTCTAAACCATTCCGAATCCATTTATTGTTTCGTATCCGATGTTGAAGTTCTTGAAAAACTGAATAACATAAAAAGTAAAACCAAGCTAAAAAACGTTTATACTTTTGACGCCATTGAAGGAGAAAATCATTGGACAGATGTTTTAAGTTTAGGCAAAGACACTAGCAATCAAACTGACGTTGAAGCAAGAAAAGAAGTCGTAAAATCTTCCGATTTAGCAACCCTAATTTACACTTCCGGAACTACCGGAAAGCCAAAAGGCGTCATGCTTTCACATAACAATTTAGTATCAAATGTATTAGACAGCGAAAAACGCGTTCCATTTGTTAAAGGAAAATCCAAAGCACTTAGTTTCCTTCCTGTTTGCCATGTTTTTGAACGCATGATTCTTTACTTATACATGTATTGTGGAGTTGAAATTTATTTTGCCGAGTCTATCGAAAAAATGAGCGACAATCTAAAAGAAGTGTGCCCTACAGTAATGACGGCGGTTCCAAGACTTTACGAAAAAGTTTACGACAAAATTGTAGCCAAAGGAACTGATTTAACAGGCATAAAGAAAATGTTATTCTTTTGGGCTTTAAACTTAGGTTTGAAATTTGAGCCCTATGGAAAAAATGGCTGGTGGTACGAGTTTCAATTAAAAATAGCTAGAAAACTAATTTTCAGCAAATGGCAAGAAGGCTTAGGTGGCAATTTAGAAATTATGGTTTCTGGTAGCGCTGCACTTCAAACGAGATTGACTCGCGTTTTTGCTGCTGCCCAACTACCCATTATGGAAGGTTATGGGCTTACAGAAACGTCGCCAGTAATTTCAGTTAACGATATGCGTAATGGTGGCTTTAGAGTTGGCACCGTTGGAAAAATAATTGATAACGTTGAAGTTAAAATTGCCGAAGATGGCGAAATTTTAGTAAAAGGCCCCAACGTTATGTTAGGCTATTTTAAAGAACCAGAAAAAACAGCTGAAGTCATGACAGGTGAGTATTTCCATACAGGAGATATTGGTGAATTTGACAATGATGGCTTTTTAAAAATAACCGACCGTAAAAAGGAAATGTTTAAAACTTCTGGCGGAAAATATGTAGCGCCTGCACTTATCGAAAATCAATTTAAACAATCGCGCTTTATAGAGCAAATCATGGTCATTGGCGAAGGTGAAAAAATGCCGGCTGCTTTAATTCAACTTAATTTCGATTTTGTTAAGGAATGGGCCAGAAAACATCAAATAGCATTTAAAGACACAACCGATCTTATTTCAAACCCTCAATTAATCGAGCGTATTCAAGAAGAAATTGACCATGCAAATAAAAATTTCGGGCATTGGGAACAAATCAAAAAGTTTGAAATAACCCCAGATGTTTGGTCTATTGAATCAGGCCATTTAACACCTACCATGAAATTAAAACGGAAAGTGATTAAAGAAATCTATTCAAATCTTATAGAGAAAATATACAGATCTTAATCGAAAGTTTTAATTAATACCAAAACCAAAAAAACAAATTAAATTTTTCTCAATATATTATGCATGCATAATATATTTTCATATATTTGGAGTTACCAACCTACCAATTATGAAAGAAAAAACTATTGATTATATATTAAGAACCACATGGCTTGCTGTTCAAAAAATGTATAATGAAGAAGCTGCTAAATTTGAAAGCACTATGGCTACTGGCTTTACACTATTAAGTATCGATCCGGAAAAAGGCACACCATCAACAGCTTTAGGTCCAAAAATGGGGATGGAAGCAACCAGTTTATCTCGGATTCTAAAAACTATGGAAGCAAAAGGGTTGATTGAACGTCACCCAAATCCGGAAGATGGCAGAGGTGTTATCATTCGTCTTACTGAATTTGGACTCGAAAAAAGAGCCAATTCTAAAGAAAAAGTACTGATTTTTAATGAAACCATTAGAAAAAACATTTCCGAAGAAAAATTAAATCATTTCTATGAGGTTTCAGATTTAATAAGCGATATGATTTCCAATAAAAAAATTTACGATCAAAACGATAAGTAATCTAAAATGAGCAAACGAAGAATTAAAAAAGTAGCCATTATTGGTTCAGGAATTATGGGAAGCGGTATTGCATGTCATTTCGCAAATATTGGGGTAGACGTGCTGTTGCTTGACATTGTTCCAAGAGAATTAAACGATGCAGAAAAAGCGAAAGGCTTAACACTAGACGATAAAATGGTAAGAAACCGATTGGTAAATGATGCTTTAGCGACCTCATTAAAATCGAAGCCCTCCCCTATTTATCACCCAGATTTTGCCAAACGTATAACCACTGGTAATTTAGAAGACGACATTGCTAAAGTTAAAGATGTAGATTGGATTATGGAGGTTGTGGTTGAACGCCTCGATATTAAAAAAAGTGTTTTTGAAAAACTTGAAAAATATAGAACTCCTGGAACTTTAATAACTTCCAACACGTCTGGAATCCCCATCCATTTTATGAGTGAAGGCCGTTCAGAAGATTTTCAAAAACATTTCTGCGGCACCCACTTTTTCAATCCGGCACGTTACTTAAAATTATTCGAAATCATTCCGGGTCCTAAAACATCACAAGACGTTTTAGACTTTTTAAATGGTTATGGTGAACAATTCTTAGGAAAAACCTCGGTTGTTGCTAAAGACACACCTGCGTTTATTGGAAACCGCATTGGTATTTTTGGTATTCAAAGCTTATTCCACCAAGTAAAATCTTTAGGCTTAACGGTTGAAGAAATTGATAAATTAACTGGTCCGGTGATTGGACGACCAAAATCGGCAACCTTTAGAACGGTAGATGTGGTTGGGTTAGATACATTGGTACATGTTGCCAACGGTATTTATGAAAATTGCCCTAACGATGAAGCTCACGAACTTTTCAAACTACCGGATTTCATCAATAAAATGATGGAAAACAAATGGCTTGGAAGCAAAACAAGACAAGGCTTTTACAAAAAAGAAGGTAAAGACATTTTAGCCTTAGACTTAAATACTTTAGAATACAAGCCTTCAAAAAAAGCAAGTTTTGCTACTTTAGAATTAACAAAAACGGTTGATAAAGTCATCGACAGATTTAAAATATTAGTTGCAGGGAAAGATAAAGCAGGCGATTTCTACAGAAAAAACTTCGCTTCCATGTTTGCCTATGTTTCCAACAGAATACCTGAAATTACCGATGATTTATATAAAATAGATGATGCAATGAAAGCCGGATTTGGATGGGAACACGGTCCTTTTCAAATTTGGGATGCTGTTGGTGTAGAAAAAGGCATCGAAATCATGAAAGCAGAAGGTTTAGAACCTGCGGCTTGGGTGCATGAGATGGTAGCTTCAGGAAACACATCTTTTTACACCGTAAAAAATGGCGCTACTTATTTTTATGATATCCCTAAGAAATCACAAGAAAAAATCCCTGATCAAGATGCCTTCATCATTTTAGATAATATTAGAAAATCCAAAGAAGTATTCAAAAACTCTGGTGTTGTTATTGAAGATTTGGGCGAAGGTATTATAAACTGCGAATTTCAATCTAAGATGAACACCATTGGTGGCGATGTTTTAGCAGGATTAAATAAAGCTATAGATATTGCTGAAAAAGATTTCGCTGGTTTGGTTATTGGTAACCAAGCAGCAAATTTCTCTGTAGGCGCTAATATTGGTATGATTTTCATGATGGCTGTGGAACAAGAATATGATGAATTGAATGCCGCCATCAAATATTTCCAAGATACTATGATGCGTATGCGTTATTCAGCTATCCCAACCGTTTCTGCACCTCATGGCATGACACTTGGTGGTGGTTGCGAACTATCCATGCATGCCGATAAAGTAGTAGCTGCAGCCGAAACTTATATTGGTTTGGTAGAATTTGGTGTGGGCGTTATCCCTGGTGGAGGCGGTTCTAAAGAAATGGCCTTACGTGCTTCCGATTCGTTTAAAAAAGGTGATGTTGAATTGAACACACTTCAAGAATACTTCCTAACTATTGGTATGGCAAAAGTAGCAACCTCTGCTTATGAAGCCTTCGATTTGGGTCTTCTTCAAAAAGGAAAAGACATTGTTGTAGTAAACAAAGACAGACAAATTGCTACAGCAAAAGCCTATGCTAAATTAATGGCGGAAGCTGGATATACAAAACCTGTAAAACGTACCGATGTAAAAGTACTTGGTAAGCAAGCTTTGGGTATGTTTTTAGTAGGAACCGATTCTATGGAAGCTTCAAACTTCATCAGTGAACACGACCATAAAATTGCCAACAAATTGGCCTATGTAATGGCTGGTGGCGATTTATCCGAACCTACCTTAGTTAGCGAACAATATCTGTTGGATTTAGAGCGTGAAGCTTTTTTAAGTTTATGTACAGAACGAAAAACCTTAGAACGTATCCAACACATGTTAAAAACTGGGAAACCACTAAGAAATTAGAATCCCCCTAACCCCCGAAGGGGGAATTTAGGGAATAGAAACAAAATGTATAACTAAAAACATACCCGCAACAGTTCCCTCTCCTTCGGAGAGGGTTAGGGAGAGGAAAATGAAACAAGCATATATAGTAAAAGCATACAGAACCGCTGTTGGTAAAGCACCAAAAGGTGTCTTTCGTTTTAAACGTGCCGATGAATTGGGTGCGGAAACCATCCAACACATGACGAAGGAATTACCTAACCTAGATGTAAAACGCATTGACGATGTTATTGTGGGTAATGCCATGCCAGAAGGTGCTCAAGGTTTAAATATGGCACGATTTATCTCATTAATTGGATTAAATAGTGTAGATGTTCCTGGGGTTACCGTAAACCGCTTTTGTTCTTCAGGTATTGAAACCATTGCTATTGCAGCTGCTAAAATCCAATCGGGAATGGCCGATTGTATTATTGCTGGTGGTTCAGAAAGCATGAGTTCGGTACCTATGACGGGTTTTAAACCTGAATTGAATTACGACACCGTTAAAGCGGGTCATGAAGACTATTATTGGGGCATGGGAAATACGGCCGAAGCTGTTGCCAACAAATTTAATGTGTCACGCGAAGACCAAGATGAATTTGCTTATAATTCACATATGAAAGCCTTAAAAGCACTTGCTGAAAATAGATTTCAAGACCAAATTGTACCTATAAAAGTAGAACAGGTTTATATTGATGACAACGGAAAAAAAGCAATTAAATCTTATACCGTTACCAAAGACGAAGGTCCTCGTGCTGGAACAAGTTTGGAAGCCTTGGCAAAATTAAGACCAGTATTCGCCGCTGGCGGCAGTGTAACCGCTGGAAACTCATCGCAAATGAGTGATGGCGCTGCTTTTGTAATGGTGATGAGTGAAGATATGGTAAAAGAATTAAACTTAGAGCCCATTGCGCGATTGGTAAATTATGCGGCAGCAGGCGTAGAACCAAGGTTTATGGGCATTGGTCCTGTAAAAGCCATTCCAAAAGCATTACAATTAGCAGGTTTAAAACAATCGGATTTAGAATTAATTGAACTTAACGAAGCGTTTGCTTCACAATCATTAGCTGTGATAAGAGAATTAAACCTCAACCCCGACCTTGTAAACGTAAATGGTGGCGCTATTGCTTTAGGGCATCCACTAGGTTGTACTGGTGCAAAACTATCGGTGCAATTATTTGATGAAATGCGCAAACGTAACATGACAGGTAAATATGGTGCCGTTACCATGTGCGTAGGTACAGGTCAAGGTGCTTGTGGAATTTTTGAATTTTTAAATTAAGAAGAAAAAGAATATAGAATTAAGAAAAGAGACTGTTGAGAAATGGCTTTTAGAAAACGGCATAATTATAAAAATTTAAGAATTTGGCAACTTGGTCTTGAAATAACTAATGACATTTCAGATATTTTAATAGAGTTTCCAAAACATGAACGTTATGACTTGTCTTCACAAATGAGTCGGTGTTCTGTTTCAATCCCTAGTAACATAGCGGAAGGTTCAGCTAAAACAGACAAATCTTTTAGTAATTATCTAGATATTTCTTTAGGATCTTCCTTCGAATTAGGGACACAACTATTGGTTGCAAATCACAGAAAATATATTAATGCTGATATCTTAAAAAAACTTGAAAATAAAATAGAAGAGTTTCAAAGAATGACCATGGGTTTTCAAAATGGTCTAAACAATAATAGCTAAAAGTCTACTATCTATATTCTTTTATCTCTTTTCTAAAACAAACAATTATGGAAGAAAAAAATATTTTAAGAGGTGGTCAATTCTTGGTTAAAGAAACAAACTGTGAAGATATATTCACACCTGAAGATTTTTCTGAGGAACAATTAATGATGAAAGAGGCCGTCACCGAATTTGTAGACCGAGAAATTTGGCCAAACAAACCACGCTTTGAAGCAAAAGATTATGCCTTAACGGAATCTTGCATGCGAAAAGCAGGCGAAATGGGTTTTTTAAGCATTTCAGTACCCACCGAGTATGGTGGTATGGGCATGGGCTTTATTGATACCATGCTGGTTTGTGATTATATTTCAGGTGCCACAGGATCGTTCAGTACCGCTTTTGGTGCACATACTGGAATTGGCACCATGCCTATAACATTATATGGAACCGAAGAACAAAAGCAAAAATATGTACCAAAATTAGCTACGGGCGAATGGTTTGGCTCTTATTGTTTAACTGAACCAAGTGCTGGTAGTGATGCCAACTCGGGTAAAACCAAAGCCGTTTTATCTGAAGATGGGAAATCATACAAGATTACCGGGCAAAAAATGTGGATTTCTAATGCTGGCTTTTGTAATTTAATGATTGTATTCGCTCGTATAGAAGATGATAAAAACATCACAGGTTTTATTGTTGAATACGACAAGAACAATCCAAATGGCATTACCATGGGCGAAGAAGAACACAAATTAGGTATTCGTGCGTCTTCAACCAGACAAGTATTTTTTAATGATACCGTAGTTCCTGTTGAAAATATGCTATCCACCAGAGGAAACGGTTTTAAAATAGCTATGAACGCACTAAACGTAGGTAGAATCAAACTAGCAGCTGCCTGTTTAGATGCTCAGCGTCGCGCCATCACTGTATCTGTAAAATATGCCAATGAACGTATTCAATTTAATACCCCTATTGCAAGCTTTGGCGCCATTCGTCAAAAAATAGCTGAAATGGCAACCAACTGTTGGGTTGGTGAAGCGGCCAGTTATCGTGCCGCAAAAAACATAGAAGACCGCATCATGCTTCGGCAAAAAAATGGGAAAGATACACATCAAGAAGCGGAATTGAAAGGTGTAGAAGAATATGCCATTGAATGTTCCATCTTAAAAGTGGCGGTTTCTGAATACATTCAAAAATGTACCGATGAAGGCATCCAAATTTTTGGAGGTATGGGATTCTCTGAAGACACCCCTATGGAATCGGCTTGGAGAGATGCACGTATTGCCAGAATTTACGAGGGCACAAACGAAATTAACCGCATGCTAAGTATTGGTATGCTAATCAAAAAAGCCATGAAAGGCCACGTTGATTTGTTAGGTCCGGCCACAGCAGTTGCTAACGAATTAACTGGTATTCCAAATTTCGACGTACAAGATTTTTCAGAATTATTTTCCGAAGAAAAAAGCATCATTGCCAATCTAAAAAAATTATTCTTAATGGTTGCTGGTGCTGCGTTACAGAAATATGGTGAAAAAATTGAAGAAAAACAACAACTTATGCTTGCTGCTTCCGATATTTTAATTCAAATTTACATAGCGGAATCTGCTATTTTACGTGCAGAAAAAATGGCAAAAAAGCAGGGTGAAGATAAGGCAAAAGAACAAATTGCCATGGCAAAATTAAACTTATTCCATGCTATCGATGTTATCGAAACTGCAGGAAAACACTCCATTATTTCATTCTCAACTGGCGACGAGCAACGTATGATGCTTATGGGTTTAAAACGTTACATTAAGTATGTGAACATGCCAAACATTATTGAATTAAGAAATATTATAGCTTCAAAAGTTATAAAAGAAAATAAGTATTGCTTTTAAGCAATGCGTTTGTAGTGACTAACTCAATTCTCAAAAACGCTTCGAATTTAATTTCGGGGCGTTTTTATTTTCATTATTTTAGAAGAATATATCTCCATTTGAAAGTCATGATTATTTATTTGACCCTTTTTATGGAAACAGGAAAAAATCAAACAATAATAAATTGAATTTTTATTTAGATCATTCATTAAGAGAAAAACACTTAGCAAGTTTAAAATTCAATTATAAAAATGAACAAAAATGAAGTTAAAACACTTATTTACTCTATTACTTTTCTCGGTTGTTTCATATGCTCAAACCCCACAAGACTTATATAAAATTATAGATGCCGTTTCGGAAAAACGAATTGAAAAAAGATATCCAAACCCTTGTAAATTTTGGAACACGAAATACCTTTAGCGATACACTTTCAAACAATAGAGGTATTGGAGCTGCCAGACGTTGGATAAAAAATGAATTTGAAACCATTTCCAACCTTTGTGATGATTGCCTAAATGTGTTTTACCAAAAAGATTTTGTGACAAAAAAAGGCAACAATCGGGTACCCCATGACGCATGGGTGGTTAACGTAGTCGCTATTCAAAAAGGAACCAAATACCCTAACAGCTATGTTATTATGAGTGGAGACATAGACTCCCGTGTTAGTGATACTATGGATTTTACCACAGATGCCCCTGGTGCCAATGATAATGCATCTGGTATGGCAGGTACCATAGAAGCTGCAAGAGTACTTTCAAAATATAAATTTGAAAACAGCATTATTTATGTAGGACTGTCTGGTGAAGAACAAGGTCTTTTTGGAGGGGCTGGATTAGCAAATTTTGCAAAAAAACAAGGCTGGGATATTATTGGTGTTTTCAACAATGATATGATAGGTAATATTGAGGGGGTTGATGGTGTTGTAGACAATAGGTCTTTCCGGATATTTTCAGAACCCGTACCTCCTACCGAAACAGAGAAAGAACGAAATGCCCGCCGCTTTTATGGAGGCGAAGTAGATGGACTCTCTCGACAATTAGCACGCTACATCCATAAAACAACAAAAACCTACATGCCAGAAATGAACCCAATGATGGTATATAGATTAGATAGGTTTGGGCGTGGTGGTCACCATCGTCCGTTTAACGATTTGGGGTTTGCTGGTATACGTATTATGGAGGCACACGAAAATTATACACAACAACACCAAGATATCCGTGAAGAAAACGGAATTAAATATGGCGATGTTATTGAACATGTGAATTTTGGTTATGCAAAAAAGCTAACCGCTGTTAATGCCATTAATTTAGCAAGTTTAGCTTGGGCACCATTAGCGCCTAAAAACGTGGCTATTGGTGGCATTGTAGAACCTTCTGCCAAATTCAAATGGGATAAAGTTGATGGTGCCGTAGGTTACAAAATTTACTGGCGAGATACAACTTCACCTACTTGGGACTATAGCCGATATGTTGGAAATGTTTCCGAATTTACTTTAGATGGCATCGTTATTGACAATTTCTTTTTTGGTATTGCAGCTGTTGGCGGAAATGGCTTTGAAAGCCTAATAACTTTTCCCAATAAAATATTTAATTAACACCTATTTTTGATTTAAAATAAATTTATGACAAAACAGTTCTTTATAATCAGCCTACTTTTTAGTTTTTCATTTGCTTCAGTAAATGCACAATTGTTATCAGAAAAAACCAATTTCACAAGGCAGGATACCTTAAGGGGCAGTATTACCCCAGAGCGCGCTTGGTGGGATTTAACTTATTATCATTTAGACATTACGGTAAATCCTGACAAAAAATATATTTCAGGAAAAAACACTATTCAATATAAAGTACTTGAAAACAATTCTGTAATGCAAATTGATTTACAGCTCCCTCTAAAAATCACTAAAGCCATACAAAACAATAAAGAATTAGAGATTAAGCATGATGGTAATGCGCATTTTATAAACTTAGTAGATGTTCAAAACCCAAACGACATCAATAGTGTTGATGTCTATTATGAAGGGCATCCTAAAGAAGCCGTAAAAGCTCCTTGGGACGGAGGTATTTCATGGGCGAAAGACAAAAATGGCAATCATTTTATAGCATCATCATGCCAAGGTTTAGGCGCTAGTGTTTGGTGGCCATGCAAAGACCATATGTATGATGAAGTGGATAGTATGCTTATTAGTGTGAATGTACCCGACCACCTAACAAACGTTTCCAATGGCAGACTACGAAGTGTGGAACAAACAGGAGACACCAAAACTTATACTTGGATTGTAAAAAACCCTATAAACAATTACGGTGTTAACATCAACATTGGCGATTACGTAAATTTCTCTGAGGTTTATGATGGTGAAGGCGGCAATTTAGACATGAATTATTATGTTTTAAGAGACAACCTTGAAAAAGCCAAAGAGCATTTTAAAGATGCCCCAAAAATGATGAAAGCTTTTGAGCATTGGTTTGGTCAATATCCATTTTATGCCGATAGTTTTAAATTGGTTGAAGTGCCTTATTTAGGCATGGAACACCAAAGCTCGGTTACTTACGGAAACCAATATAAAAAAGGGTATTTAGGCAATGATTGGTCTGGTACCGGATGGGGACTAAAGTTTGATTATATTATTATCCATGAAGCCGGACATGAGTGGTTTGCAAACAATATCACTTACAAAGATGCAGCCGATATGTGGATTCATGAAGGATTTACATGTTATTCTGAAAGTTTGTTTTTAGATTATTACTACGGAAAAAAAGCTGCTTCAGAATACGTTATTGGAATTAGGAGAAACATTGAAAACGACCGACCAATTATTGGTTTTTACAATGTAAACAAAGAAGGTTCTAGCGATATGTACTTTAAAGGCGCCAACATACTCCATACCTTAAGACAACTTATTGAGGATGATGAAAAATGGCGTCAAATTTTAAGAGGTTTAAATAGAACCTTTTACCACCAAACCGTTACCACGAAGCAGATTGAAGATTACATTTCAAAAGAAACGGGTATCGATTTAACCGAGTATTTCAATCAATATTTAAGAACAATTAAAATACCAACTTTAGAATACAAAATTGAAAACAAAGAGTTAAAATACCGATGGACCAACATTATTGATAAGTTCGATATGCCAGTTCAAGTAACCATAAATGGCAAAGAAGAATGGCTGTTCCCTAAAGCCGATTGGAAAACCAAAACTTTGGACACCAAAAATGCGACCTTTGAAATAGACCCAAATTTCTATATTAATTCTAAAAAACTTTAATTGGTTTGGAGTTACCCGAGTTATATTTTAAAACAGATAAAGAATGGCGCGAATGGTTACATAAAAACCACAAAACCTACAAAGGCGTTTACCTCATCTTTTATAAAGTACAACACGAAAACGATTCCATGCGATGGGAAGAAGCCGTTAAAGTAGCCTTATGCTATGGTTGGATAGATTCAACCGTAAAAAGCTTAGGCAATGGAAAACGCAGGCAATACTTCACACCCAGAAACGAAAAAAGTGTTTGGAGCGCCCTAAATAAAAAATATTTAGAAGGCTTAATTTCTGAAAACCTAATGCACGAAAGGGGTTTGAAAATTATTGAAGTTGCCAAACAAAACGGTAGCTGGGAAGCTCTGGACGATGTTGAAAACGGTATCATTCCAAAAGATTTACAAACCGAATTTGACAAAAACCCCATAGCTTTTGAAAACTACCAAAACTTTGCGCCCTCCTACAGAAAAAGCTATTTATATTGGCTTAATCAAGCAAAACGCGAAGCCACCAGAACAAAACGAATTTCAGAAATAGTGAAACTTTGCGCTTTGAATATTAAAAGCAGAGATAGTCGATAATTTGAAAAACTCTATTTTTTTCAATGGGTATAAATATTTGATTCCATAGATTGTTGGTTGATGGAATTATCAAATATTTTAAGTATACGTTTAGCTATTCCGGTCCATCCAAAATTTCGACGTGCAAAACGAGCACCTTCAACCGATAATTCATTACGTAATTTAGGATATAAAAGCGGCATAGACAGCATCGCTCCAAACTCAATAGGCCTGTGAGGATCCGCAAACAATGCTTGATTTCCAAAATCAATTAAATCATATAATCCACCATGAACTGTTACCACACTTGGCGTACCACAAGCCATAGCCTCAATAGCTACCATTCCAAAAGGTTCGTACCTTGATGGCATGGCGAAAATATTGGCTGACCGATACACGTTTGCTAAATCTTCATCTGCAATATAATTTTTCCATTTTATTTTATCTAAAACGCCTAATTCATCTGCCAACGTTTTTAGTTTTTCTATACCTTGTTTGTCTTGTTCCGAATCTCCTCCAATAGCGGCAACCAAACGTGCTTCGGGGCAAAGTTCCAATACAGTAGGTAAAGACTGTAAAAGCAAATCATAGCCTTTATTATGTGCCATTCTACCCAAAGCTAATATATCATTGGGATGGATATCATACTTAGAGCGAACTTTATCGTTTTCCTTTGAAGGCACTGGATAAAAACGATTTTCATCAATACCAGGTGGAATCATACCACAATTTCTAGATAACACATCATATTGTTTAGTAAGTAAATCTACCTGTGGCAAGGTGGTCGCAATAACGAAATTACACATCTGGTACACAAAATATTCTTTTCGAATACGTTCTTTAAAACGATATGTTTTCTCCATTTCAACCTCATCCATATCGCTTCCCATACTATGGCGTTTCCACCAACCTAGTGAATGTGGTGTGTGAACATGAGATATTCCCAATTCTTCAGCTATTTTCTGTCCTGCCCAACCCGCATCCCAATAATGGGTATAAACAATATCATATTTCTTGTTTTCTTTTTTTATAGCTGCTAAGGTATTAGTGACGAACTTCTTTAAATGATCGTGCATATCTTCTTTACGGATAAACTTTTTTCCTCCGAAAGGAATGCGCCATACACTATAATTTTCATCTACAACATCATATTCTGGTTGATCTTCAAATTGACGTGTTACTAAATCTACTTTTTTTCCTAATCGGCTAAAACGTTCTGCTAATTCTAAAACATAAACAACTTGTCCTCCTGTATCTGGTTTTCCTAATTCGGCATTGGCACCTACATATCCGTGCAAAGAGATCATTAATATCGATTTCATAGTTTATAAATTTTAGTTAATTATTAATTATTTTTAAATGATGACAAGCTGAAATATATTGAGCAGCAGACCAAGCTTGGTAGGCTTTACCCATTGCTCTACCTGTAGTACCATGTGCCCATTCTGTAAATTCCCATTCTTCACTTATTCCTTCTTTGTTAATTAAAGCAAGTTTATGCAACTCTGAAATTGCCATTTCTTTCAGCCCTAATTTGTTTATAAACTTCACCCAAAAACCGCCTACAAAAGGCCAAATACCACCATTATGGTAGTGATTAGGCAAGTTTAATAGGTTTACCGTATAATAAGGTCTCCAATCTGGATCTCCGGGAGACACTACGGGATATACATTAGCTACAGGAAACGGATCGTTAACCCCAACCCCTAACATAAAGCGAAAGGTTTGATGTGCTTTTTCAGCATCTATAGTACCGTGTAAAAAGGCTAAAATATTTCCAAAGACATCACAACGCCAACTAAAATCGAATGGGGTTGTTTGTGCTATTAAATAGGATGTGTCTCCTAAAGTAAATTGGCGTTCTGCAAAGGATACTCCCGAAAACAATTTCTGTTGCGTAGAAGGCCAAAAATTTTGAATAATCTCTTTTTTAATTACTTGAGACCATCTAATATATTCTCCTGCTTGCTCATAATCTCCCAACATTTCCAACATTCGCCCAAAGCAAACATTGGAGCGGTACCAAAGGATTTCGTCATATAGAATGTTATAACTTCTACCAAACAAATCTGTCCAATCGCCCGCTTCAGGTATTTCCAATAAAGCATCATTGTTACTATCATGAGCTCCAAGCCATCGCATCGTTTCTTTTATGTTGTCAATATGGTCTCTAAGAAACTCAATGTCCTTGGTTACATTCACATACTCATAAAAGGCAATAACCACCCAAATACCGCTATCTATGGAACAGATACCCCCTACTCCCGAGTAATCGGGTACGTTATCTTTTATACGAACGTTTGATGGAATTTGTCCGTTACGAGAAATATGTTCAAATAAGGTTAAAAGTGTTTGACGTTGGCATTGATGAATTTCTTCATCATGAATAAGGGGCAGCGACCCAATAACCGTTATTGCACCGTCCCTTGCCCATACACTGTGATAGTTTTCATCGGTTCCATTTGGGATATTATCTTTTATAGAACAAGCTGAAAAACCAAGCGGTGTGATATTTTTTCTTAAGGCCTCAATAGCCTTTTCATAACCTTCTTTAATTAAGGCTATCTTTTCACCTTCGTCTTCAGTTGCTATATTATTTAGTTCTTGCTGAATAAAAAAATCATCTTTATGGTCTTTTTCATTGTTAACCAAAGCACCTGCTGGCAATATGCCATAATAAATTAGCCCTTCAACAACACCATCCCCATTTACACCTTCGGCATGGTACACTTGCCTATGCTTCGTAAATTTGTATAATTCTTCATGTGCATTGGCAACAACAATTCCTCTTACACCATCCAATCCAAACATGGCGGAATCGTTTCCACTATCTCCTGCCACTAAAACTTGGTTGGTGTTTAAATCGAGTTTCCTTAGCAGCCATTGCAGTGCATTGCCTTTATTTGCCCACTTGGGAAGAATATCCAAAAATTTATCGCCTGAATATACCACGTTAATATACATATTGGCATTGGCAAAATCCTGTTCTATGTTGGCTATATGCTCTGAAGTTGCATCGTGAAAAAAATAACTTCGTTTGTAGGAGTGTTGAAATTTTGAAGGCTGTTCGTTAATAGGATGATTGCTATTGTGTATAATTTTTTCAACGGACTGAATATCCCAACCATCATCAAGTACCTCATTAAACTCTTTTACGATACATTTATTATTATAATCATAAATATGGGTACCAACACCCGAAATAATATAATCCGGCTCTGGCAGAACACCTCTTTTAATGAGGCTCAAAACATCATCAATCAATCTGCCTGTATTGTAAGTGAGCAATACATTAGAATCTGTTTTGTACTTATTCCAAGTTTTGGTAAAACTTCCTTTTAGTGTATTAAAATCGATGAGTGTGTTGTCAATATCAAAAGATAAAAGTTTGATACTATTCTCTTTGCTTATATCCATATTTTAAAATGCAATTGTTTAAATTATACTTTATAAATAGTTAGAAAAACTACTTGAGACCTTAATATAAGGAAAATTAAAGACTTGCACTGCCTCAATCCATTAAGAAATGGACTGTAAAAATATTTTTGATATAAAAGGAATATATCTAGCTCACATTAACAATTTCGAAATTATATAAACTTATATTTACAATATGAAAACTTACAAAAATGCTTAAATACCGCTTATAAAATTACCATAAGGGTCTTTAAATTGAATGCCTTCTGTAAAACGATGCTTGCTTAACTGCTTAAATTCCACCAATGCCCAAAGCACAAATTCTTTGATGAAATAACCATCTTCTTTTGATAATTTTGGCTGGTATTTAGCCAATAAATCATCTAGAGGTGAAATGGCATCCAATTGGCTTCTATATTCTTTATCACGTAAATCGTCCAACAATTCAAAACCATCTTGCTGATTAAAGAACCATGAAACAATATCATCATAAGGAGTTTCCTCGTCCTGCTTTTTTAATTTTTCAATTTTCGGAAAAAACTCTTCAAATAAACTTTTAACAGCTTCACCTATTAAGTTGTATGCAACCATGGCAGCGCCTTCTTGTTCTCCTTCATAAACCAACTCTACTTTTCCTGTTATAGATGGGATGATACCAACAAAATCACTCAATCGAACCGTTGTTTTTTCATCGCCCGATTTCAAAGCACGACGCTCTGCGGTACTTAATAAATTTTCTAGTGCTGTTATACTTAAACGGGCACTAACACCACTTTTAGCATCTACATATTCGCTTTCTCGTGCTTCAAACACAATTTGCTCCAATAAATCTCGTGCCAAATCCGGAACGGTAACCGAATCTTTTTGTGCTTCCACAACTTTAGCCTCCTGTTCCGTAATTAAACGAGCCGTTTCAATATCGGCAGGATAATGCGTTAAAATTTGAGAACCAATCCTGTCTTTTAATGGGGTTACGATACTGCCTCGGTTGGTATAATCTTCAGGATTTGCGGTGAATAAAAACTGAATATCTAATGGTAACCTCAACTTAAATCCTCTAATTTGAATATCGCCTTCTTGCAAAATATTGAATAATGCCACTTGAATTCTTGCTTGTAAATCGGGCAACTCATTAATGACGAAGATGCATCGGTTGGCCCGTGGAATCATTCCGTAGTGAATCACACGATCATCAGCATAACTCAGTTTTAAATTAGCTGCCTTAATAGGGTCTACATCACCAATAATATCGGCAACCGTTACATCGGGTGTGGCTAGTTTTTCAGCAAAACGTTCACTTCTATGCATCCATGCAATAGGTGTATCATCACCTTTATCTTTAATTAATTCTTTGGCGTATCTAGATATGGGCTGAAAAGGATCATCATTAATTTCCGAGCCTTCTACATAAGGAATATATTCATCCAACAAATTTAACATTAAACGGGCCAAACGTGTTTTTGCTTGCCCACGCAAACCCAACAAGTTTATATTATGCCTAGATAGAATGGCACGTTCCAATTCGGGGATTACGGTATTTTCATATCCATGCACTCCTTCAAAAGTGGTTTCATTATCTTTTAGTTTTTGAATCAAATTATCACGTAATTCATCTTTTATGGTTTTTGATTGATAACCTGATTTTTTTAATTCTCCTAATGTTTTTATGTTTTCTATATTCATATTCTTTTTTATTTAGAATTTAGAAAAGAGAATAAAGAAGAGAGACTTCTTTTAAACCCTGTGTTTTTTCTATATTCTTTAATCTTTTTTCTTAAATCTATTTTTTATCCTCTAATCCGTTTTTTTCTATTGGTTTCATAATCTTCAAAAATCATTTCACCCAAACCTTTAAGTCCTGTATAAAATGCTTTTCCTTGATTGGCATAGGTAAACTCTCTAACAAATTGCATTAAATAAGGGTCTTGCGCTATCATAAATGTGGTAATGGGAATGTGCAAACGCCTTGCCTGTTGTGCCATCATGTAACATTTGTTCACTATATGCCTATCTAAACCATTGCTATTTTTATAATATTCGCCATTTGACAAACGCAAACAACTAGGTTTTCCATCGGTAATCATAAAAATTTGCTTGTTGGTATTTCGCTTTCTTCGAAGTAAATCCATTGCCAATTGAAGTCCTGCCACCGTATTAGTGTGATAGGGACCTACCTTTAAATAGGGCAAATCTTTAATTTCTATTTGCCATGCATCATTACCAAAAACCAGAATATCCAATGTGTCTTTTGGGTAGCGTGTGGTAATTAATTCGGCTAAAGCCATGGCTACTTTTTTGGCCGGCGTTATTCTATCTTCACCATAAAGTATCATACTGTGACTAATATCAATCATAAGCACCGTACTCATTTGCGATTTATGAAGGGTTTCTTCAACTACCAAATCACCTTCAGACAAAGTAAAATCTGCAATACCATGGTTTATTTGGGCATTTTTTAAACTTTCGGTCATCGACACTTTATCCAACGCATCACCAAATTGATAATTTCGGAAATCGCCCGTATGCTCATCGCCTATACCTGGGCTTTTACTTTTATGATTGCCTTGACCACTGCGTTTTATATTTCCAAAAATTTGGTCTAAAGCTTGCTGACGAATGGCCCGTTCAGTTTTTGCAGTAATGGCCATTCCACCACTATTCCCATCGGGGTCCATTTCTTCTCTTATATAGCCTTTCTTTTTAAGGTCTTCAATAAAATCATCAATGGTATATTCTGGCGTGGTAAGTTTATATTCTTTGTCCAATTCCCGCAACCAATCTATGGCTTCATCAAAATCACCGGAAGTATGCGTAATCAACTCTTTAAAAATATCAAAAAGTTTATCAAAAGGAGATTGATTGGGCGCCTCATACTTTTTAAATACAAAACCCTTTCTTAAAGTATTATTTTTTGTCATAGCTGTATAAAAATACTTTATTTTCAATCAATAAAAGCTAAAGAATTATTAAACTTTGGTATGTTAAAATAAAAAATACTTATACTACAATTTAAAAACAGAATGTTTTATGCTTCTTTTAAAGCATACTCATTAGCAACTTTTTAAACCAATTTGAACCCCTCATTCAAAATACAAATGCATATAAATTTAAAATAATATCATATAAGTCATATTCAAATTTGTAATTGTTTGATTTAAGCATTAACTTTCGATAAATAAAAACACTATAAAATGAAAAAAATAAGCTTGCTAATACTGGTTTTTACAATAGGTTTAACCTCATGTAAAAACGAGAAAAAAAATACCGAAACCACAGAAACAGAAACTACTGATAGTCAAGTAGTAGAACCTAAAAGTGTTACCATAGAACTTAGTCCTAAAAGCGACAGTAGCGTTAGTGGGACTGTTATTTTTACTGAGAAAGAAGGCACTGTGAGCATGCTTGCAACAGTAAGCGGCTTAGAACCTGGTGAACATGCCATACATATACACGAATCGTCTGATTGTTCTTCATCTGACGGAAAATCTACCGGTGGGCATTGGAACCCTACAAACCTACCACATGGGAAATGGGGTGCTGAAACAGGATATCATAAAGGTGACATTGGAAATTTAATAGCCGATGAAAACGGAGATGCAAGCATTTCTATATCTACAAATGAATGGTGTATTGGTTGTGACGATGAAACCAAAAACATTATAGGTAAGGGCATTATTGTACATGCTGGTGTAGACGACTTTACAACCCAACCGACTGGTGATGCTGGTGGGCGTGTAAGTTGTGGTGGAAT
Organism: Mariniflexile sp. HNIBRBA6329; assembly: GCF_043558645.1. Lineage (NCBI taxonomy): Bacteria > Pseudomonadati > Bacteroidota > Flavobacteriia > Flavobacteriales > Flavobacteriaceae > Mariniflexile > Mariniflexile sp. HNIBRBA6329. The sequence continues at coordinate 80,596 of NZ_JBIFXS010000002.1, forward strand.
CATTCAATAAAACAGAAAGCAAAATAATTATTTATAAAAGCTACTTTAAAACAGTAGCTTTTATCTTTTTAATTCATTACTTTCGGAAACTCAAACTCTTGTATGCAATTAGAACTTCTAATAGAAAAATTCAAACAGAAAGACGAAAAGGCTTTTGAAACGTTATACAACATGTATAATGATAGCATGCAAGGTGTTATTTATAATATTGTACGCGATTCTGACATAGCTGAAGAAGTTATGCAAGATGTTTTTATTAAAGCATGGCATAATGCCAGCACCTATTCTGCCGAAAAAGGACGGTTTTTTACATGGATTTTAAATATTGCCAGAAATGCAGCGATTGATAAAACCCGCTCAAAATCCTTTAAAAATTCAAAACAAAACCTTGATGCTACTTTTTTCGTAGATATACTTGAAACCAATGAAAGTTTAGATAACAAAACCGATTCCATTGGTATTGCAAAATTTGTGGGCAAGCTTGCAAAAAAATGTATAGAAGTTATTGAACTATTATACTTTAAAGGCTACACACAAACTGAAGCTTCTGAAGCACTTGATATGCCCATTGGCACAATAAAAACAAGAAACAGAAACTGCATACAAGAATTAAGAAACATGGTATTAAAATAAAATGGATATTAAAGCATACATAGAATCTGGAATTTTAGAGCTATACGTAGCGGGTTCGCTTTCTGAAAAAGAAAATCAGGAAGTGTACGAGCTTATGCAACAACATCCTGAAATTTTACAAGAAGTTTTAGATATTGAAGCCGCTATTATTAAACTTACAGCAGCAGCATCTAACAACAAAAACACAAACTCGTTACAAGCTATAAAAAACAAATTAGGTTTTAACAACGATGAAGCCAAAGTTATTTCTATAGCCAAACCTAAATACAACTGGATAACTTATACTGGTTGGGCCGCGTCTATTATTTTAGCCGTTGGGTTATTTTATACTTCAACTGAAAATAATCAACTAAAAGAAGAGATACAAATATCAGAAACCCAACAATCTTTATTGGAAACCCAAATAGCCAATTCCAAAAACAGTTTGGAAGAAGCCAATACCTTAATAAGTGTTTTACGTGATGATAACATTACCAAAGTTCCTTTAGCGGGACAAGGCAATTTTGCAAACACCTATGCTAAAGTTTATTGGGATAAAAATACGCAACGCATTTTCTTAGATGCACAAGGTTTGCCCGATCCACCAGAAGGAAAGGTGTACCAAGTATGGTCGTTAAAGTTAAGCCCATTAACCCCTACAAGTTTAGGAACTATTGATAATTTTACTACCGATAGCAACAAGATTTTTGAAATTGAAAATGCTAATGAAAGTGAAGCCTTTGGTATTACTTTAGAACCTGCAGGTGGTAGCAAAACACCTACTATGGAACGACTTTACACGCTTGGGGCTGTATAAATTCCTTTCTGAAAAAACGACAAAAATTAGCTAAATTAAAAAAACAGAAGATTTATTCTTCAGCACCTTGGTGTTTTGAATAAGTGCGCCATTTTTCAATGCACTGTACCATATCATCTGGAATAGGCGTATCAAAACTCATAAACTTACCGGTTTTTGGATGTACAAAACCCAATGTTTTTGCGTGTAACGCTTGCCTAGGCAATACCTTAAAACAATTATCTACAAATTGTTTGTACTTCGTAAAGGTGGTTCCTTTTAACACCTTTTCGCCACCATACCGTTCATCATTAAACAAGGTATGCCCAATATGTTTCATATGAACACGTATTTGGTGTGTACGCCCCGTTTCAAGTTTACAGGATACTAAGGTTACATACCCCAAGCGTTCCAAAACTTTGTAATGTGTTACGGCTGGTTTTCCTTTATCGGCTTCATCACCAAGATATACGGTGTTTTGTAAACGGTTTTTAGGATGACGACCAATATTACCTTCAACCGTACCTTCCTCCTCATCTATATTTCCCCAAACAATAGCTACGTATTCGCGCTCGCTTGTTTTTTCAGCAAATTGAAGCGATAAATGCGTCATGGCTTGTTCGGTTTTTGCAATAACCAAAAGTCCACTTGTATCTTTATCTATTCTATGTACCAAACCAGGACGCTCACTGGAGTTGTTCGGTAAATTTTCAAATCTATAAATCAATGCATTAATAAGCGTTCCCGAATAGTTTCCATGTCCGGGATGCACTACCATACCTGCTGGTTTGTTTACTACCAACAATTCATCATCCTCATAAACAATATCAAGCGGAATATCTTCACCTACCAACAAATTTTCATGAGGTGGATGCGTAAATAAAACACGGATTTTATCGAATGGCTTTACTTTGTAGTTTGATTTAACAGGAGTTCCATTTACAAAAATGCTTCCGTTTTTTGCTGCTGCCTGAATTTTGTTTCGTGTTGCATTTTCAACAAAATTCATTAAATATTTATCGATTCGAAGTGGTTTTTGTCCTTTTTCTACATCAAAAGCATGATGTTCATAAAGGTCACTTTCATCATCAATATAATCGGGTGTATAATCTTCCATTGGAATTTATTAACCGCGGTAAACCACAGCAGTTGTTAATTTAAAAATTTAAATCGGAAGCCGGTGCAGCATCTTCATTTCCGTTGTCGGGCAAACTATCTCCTTCTTCAGTTGTTGCTGAACCTGGTCTAGTTCCATTTCCAAGCACCAAATCTATAGCAGTTGTTTTTGGCAGCTTTTCACCAGATTTTATTTGTTTCCCCTTATAGGTCATATCCAAAACCAAATCCTTGGCAATGTTATCTACATACGTAAGCTTTCCTACTTTAAACCCTAAAGCTTCCAAAGTTGGTTTTGCTTGTCTAAACGTACGCTCCTTTAAATCTGGAACGGCAATTTTTCTATAACCAGAAGGATTTACCGTAATATAAATTTTGCGGTCTTCTTTAACCTTGGCACCTGCTGCAGGCGCTTGATCTATAACCGAAAACTTAGGATAATCGGGGTTATAGTTTGCGGAATCTTGAACCTGCATTGTTAAATTATTCTCGTCTAACTCTATCTGTGCAACACTTAAAGATTTTCCTTTTAATTCCGGTACGGTTTCAAATTCACCATGGTTTGTGGTAAAGTTTAACCATCGTAACATGATAAAACTTAATACAATTACCGCAACCGCAGCCAATAATAATTGTTTAAAAAATACTTTACTGGTTAGAAATTTAATAACGCTCATGTATAAAATTTTCGATTAGGCAAATATATAAAAACAGAACTGTTTTTTCTTTTGCAATTTAAGTGATATTTTAGCTTAACTAATAATAGATACGTTTTATTGTAGTTTTTAGACTGACACCTTAATTATTTCTATACAGATGAAAAAAAATATTGCTATCATCATGGGAGGTTATTCAAGCGAATACCAAATCTCATTAAAAAGTGGCCAAGTGGTTTTTGAAACTTTAGATGCTTCAAAATACAACGTTTACAGAATTCATATTTTCAAAGAAAAATGGGTGTATGTTGATAGCAACAACGCTGAATTCCCTGTGGATAAAAATGATTTTTCGGTGACTCTAAACAACTCAAAAATAACTTTTCATTGTGTGTTTAATGCCATACATGGATCGCCTGGAGAAGACGGATTTATGCAAGCTTATTTTAAATTGATTAGCATGCCGCAAACCAGTTGCGATATGTATCAAGCGGGTTTAACCTTTAACAAACGCGACTGTTTAAGCGTTTTAAAACCCTATGGCATAAAAACGGCTGAATCATTTTATATAAATTTAGGTGATACCATTAATGAGGATGCCATTGTTGCCAAAGTAGGTTTGCCTTGCTTTGTGAAGGCCAATAAAGCGGGTAGTAGTTTTGGTGTAACGAAAGTGCACAAAAAGGAAGATATAAAACATGCCATTGAGGTAGCTTTTAAAGAAGATGATGAAATTATTGTTGAATCTTTTTTAGACGGCACCGAAGTATCTGTAGGCGTTATAAATTTTAAAGGTGAAACCAAAGTATTGCCCATTACCGAAATTGTAAGCGAAAATGATTTTTTTGATTACGAAGCTAAATATTTAGGAAAATCGCAAGAAATAACCCCTGCCCGATTAACCAAAGATGAAGAAACCAAAGTAACTGCCATTGCAAAAAAGGTGTACGAAGTTTTAAAAATGAAAGGTTTTAGCCGAAGCGAATATATTTTTAAAAATGGTGAACCGCATTTATTGGAAGTAAACACCGTACCTGGATTAACTTTAGCCAGTATTTTACCCCAACAAGCTAAGGCTGCAGGAATTAGTTTGGTTGAGTTGTTTGATAATGCTATTGAATCCTCCCTTAATCCCTCCTAATGAGGGAAACTGTTGGGGATATTTACAATAGAATTGTATATTTACTTATTAATTAATTTTAACTAAATAAAAATTCCCTTTCCTTTGGAAAGGGTTAGGGATAGGAATGAAAAAAGCCATATTTCCAGGGTCTTTTGACCCTATAACTTTAGGGCATTACGATATTATTAAACGTGGTGTGACGCTTTTTGATGAAGTCATTGTGGCTATTGGTGTGAACTCCGATAAAAAATACATGTTTTCTTTAGAAGAACGAAAAGGATTTATAGAAGAAGCATTTGCCGACGAGCCGAAAGTAAAAGTGGTTACCTATAAAGGCTTGACGGTTGATTTTTGCAAAGAAATTGACGCAAAATTCATTTTACGCGGGTTACGTAATCCTGCTGATTTTGAGTTTGAAAAAGCCATTGCTCATGCCAATAGGCGCTTAGCTACTATTGAAACGGTGTTTTTATTAACTGCAGCAAAAACATCGTACATATCCTCTTCCATAGTACGCGATGTTATTAAAAACAAGGGCGATTATACCAAGTTTGTACCAGATAGCGTGCGCGTGAAATAGATTTAATTTTAGACTTCTTAGATCTCTTAGACTACTTAGACCTTTTAGATTTTTAGATTTCCAGACAAAAGTATTCAGTTCAAGCTTCTAAAAGTCTAACCTTCTAATTATCTAACTTTCTAAAAGGTCTAACCATCTAACCTTCTAAAAATCTAACTTTCTAACCAATCTAAAACTTATATTCCGATAATGATTTTGGAAATTTCTCTGGGTTTTCGGCTAAATAATAACGTGGATCATCAACAGCTTCAACAATAACTTCCCTAAATTTCGGACTTGCCTTATACAGCAACACTTTACAGTCTTCACTTAAATGTTTTAGCTTGATGGACTTCCCTTCGGCTTCATATTTATTCACCAAATTAAAAATAGCTTCCAATGCGGAATGGTCGCTAATACGCGATTCTACAAAATCTATCTCAACATGGTCAGGATCATTTTTCACATCAAACTTTTCATTAAAAGCCTGAATAGATCCAAAAAACAAAGGACCCCAAATTTCATAGGTTTTTGTTTTTCCATCTTCAGAAATACGCTTTCTTGCTCTAATTTTTTTGGCATTTTCCCAAGCAAAAACCAATGCCGAAATAATAACACCTACAAACACAGCAATGGCTAAATCGTAAATTACGGTAACTGCCGATACTGTAATCAATACAAAAGCATCTGCCATTGGTATTTTTCTAAGAATTCTAAAACTAGACCATGCAAAGGTTTCTATCACCATCATAAACATCACCCCTATTAATGCAGCAATAGGCACTTGTTCAATGTATTTATCAGTAAACAAAATAAAGGTAAGTAGTGTAACCGCCATCATGATTCCAGATAATCTACCTCGGCCTCCAGCATTAATATTGATAACTGTTTGCCCAATCATACCACAACCTCCGGTACCACCAAACAAACCACTTACTATATTTCCTGCGCCTTGAGCAACACATTCTCGGTTCCCGTTTCCTCTGGTTTCAGTTAATTCATCAACCAAATTCATGGTCATTAGGGATTCAATCAATCCCACCGAAGCCGCTAAAAACGCATATGGCAAGATAAATTTTAAGGTATCTAAATTAAACGGTAAATATTGCCAAAGTTCTAAATTAGGTGTTGGAAATTCACCTTTTAAACCGCTTCCGCCACCTTCAACTATATAAGAACCTACGGTACTAACATCCAACCCTCCAAACACCACAATACCTGTAGTTATTAGAATCGCTGTTAATGCTGCTGGAATTTTGGTTGTTATTTTAGGCAATAACCAAATAACACCCATAGTAAACAAAACCAACCCAATCATTAAATACAATTCGGAGCCTTGCATGGGAATGTTGATGTATTCTTTAACACCATCTGCTGAAATTTCTAGTTCTTTATGTGAAAACATACGTACTTGAGCTAGAAAAATAACAATGGCCAAACCGTTTACAAACCCCATCATTACAGAGTGTGGAATAAGCCTAACAAAACGTCCTAATTTAAATAACCCCGCACTTATTTGAAACACACCCATTAGTATAACAGCTGCCAATAAATAGAAATACCCCATGTTTTCAACAGGCGTATCAAACTGCATCCCTTTGGCATGACCTTCTGAAATTAAATGCACAAAAATAACGGCAACTGCCCCAGCTGCTCCAGAAATTAAACCGGGTCTTCCTCCAAAAATAGCGGTAATCAAACCTATAATGAAAGCTCCTGAAAGCGCCACTAAAGGATCTATTTGAGCAACAAAAGCAAATGCAACTACTTCAGGAATCATAGCTAACGATGTTGTTATACCTGCCAACACATCATCTTTAGCATTTGGTATTATCTTCCTTACAAATTCTGTCATGGTTGTTTTTTTGAAGGTGCAAATTTACGTTTAATAAATAAGTATCTCCAAAGAAAAGCTCATTTAACTCTATATAGCCACTAAAACGTTTGAGTTTTAATTACTCTTTTTTTTAATTTAGAAATGATGCTTTTAAATAAGAATCTTAATATTTGCATATGAATTTTCAAGAGCTCCAGATACTTGCTCATGACTTAACCACTCAACCTTGGTAATACCTTCTTCTTCTTGAGCATACAAAACACCTGTAAAGCTTGTTTTCATTTCAAACCAATAGGTTACCTTAATTCTATGGTTTCCATTACGTTTAAATATATGGTATGTGGTTTCTAATGGTTTTGTTATTTCTAAACCTGCAACACCAGTTTCTTCCATAACCTCACGCAAAGCAGTTCTTTCAATACTTTCAGAGCCTTCTATTTTCCCTTTAGGTAAATCCCATTTATCATTTCGGTAAATAAATAAAATTTCATTGTTATCATTATACACTTTACCTCCACCAGCAACTACATTTGGCAATTTTTTTAAAAACTTTTTAAGTAGTTTTTCGCCATTTTTATGAATAAGGCGTACTTCTTCTAATTTCGTAGTATTAAGCTCCTTTATAACTTTTCCAATATTTACCGTATCCAATAAATAGTTTTTAAAGTTAGTTTCTTGCTCAACAACTGTTGTTAAAATTATAGGTTTATCGCCAACAAAAACTTTGTACATGCCTTACTTTAATAATTACACTTTGGTAAAAATATCATTTTTAGCCACAAACTACACATTGTTGAAAAAAATATTTTTTATTAATTGCATCGCTACAATGTAAAACTAAATTTATGTTTATTTTTGCTCCTATGATTTTTAATAAAGATACCGCTAGAAAAACTGCTGAAGTTTTATTGCAAGTAAATGCTATAAAACTTAGCCCTAAAGCCCCTTTTACTTGGGCTTCTGGATGGAAATCGCCCATTTACTGCGATAACCGTATTGTTTTATCGTTTCCCCCTATTCGAAATTACATTCGAGAAACCATGGCGAAACAAATTGAAAAACAATATGGAAAACCTGATGTTATTGCTGGTGTTGCCACTGGTGCTATTGGTATAGGCATGTTGGTTGCTGAATATATGGGACTGCCTTTTATTTACGTAAGACCCGATGCTAAAGGCCACGGACGCAAAAACCAAATTGAAGGTTTTATAGAATCTGGACAAAACGTTGTTGTTGTAGAGGATTTAATAAGCACTGGAGGTAGTAGCTTAAATGCCGTAAAAGCCCTTAAAGAAGCTCATATTACAGTTAAGGGCATGATTGCTATATTCACTTATGGGTTTGATGTATCTGTCAAAAACTTTGAAAAAGAAAACATCAAGCTACAAACATTAAGCGATTACAATAGTTTGCTTGAACAAGCTTTAAAAACCAACTATATTTCTGAAAAGGAATTAAAAACTTTACAGGAATGGAATACCAATCCTAGTGAATGGAACGCCATCTAAAAAAGGTTCTTGTGAGTTATTAAGTCGTTTAACCGACTATCAACTTAACAAAAACCGACTTAACACCAAAACAAAAATGAATTTAGAATCTCCAAAAATAAACGTTAGCAAATCACCTGAAGCCGTATTTGATTTTTTAGCTGATGTTAAAAATTTCAAATCATTAATGCCCGAAAACATTAGCAAGTTTGAAGTTTTAAGCGAAGACACTTTTGTATTTGCTTTAAAAGGTATGCCGGAAATCGTTTTAAAAAAGAAAGAAGTAGTACCGCCTAATAAAATAATTTTAGGCGCCGCTGGAGGAAAAATAGACTTTTCCCTTATTGGCAATATCACTAAAATAGATGAAGCTAGCAGCGAAGTACAATTGCAATTTTCGGGCGACTTTAACCCGATGATGGCTATGATGATAAAAGGCCCAATCAGCAAATTCATTGAAACACTTGCTACAAGTATCCCAAAAGCAATTTAGTATAAAAGCGTAACGGTTTTTAAATCGAATTCTTTAATTATATCATCCTCAAGCAATATTTGTAGGTTTCCATAATCCGAAACGCCTTTTATAATACCAGAAAACATCAAACCTTCAGCATCTTGAAATGTTGAAGGTTTATTTTTTCTAAAAAGAGATGCTTCATATTTTTCTTTAAGCACATCTAAGTGTCCCCTTTTTAAAATATTAAAATAATGTTTTAAGTTTTTTATGATAATGCTGGAAACTTCATCTAAATCATAAACCCGTCCAGTAATTAATTTTAAAGAAGATGCTTTGGGCAAATTATCAAATTCTACTTGGTTTACATTCAGTCCTATTCCAATAATAGAGCTACTAAATTTACTTTGCTTTACTACATTTTCTATTAAAATGCCACAAATCTTCTTGTTCTCTGACAAAATGTCGTTAGGCCATTTTACACTTAATTTACTAATAGAAAAAAATTGTAGGGTTTTTAAAAGTGCCAAAGAAACCACCATACTTATATAAAAAGGATACTCTACATTAAAACTGGAAACATCCTTATATACACTGAACGTTAGGTTTTTAGAAGATTGAGATTCCCAAACCGTTCCCATTTGTCCTCTGCCATTGGTTTGGTTTTTAGTTATAACAGCTGTATAGTCTGCAACCAACTCATTCAAACAATGTGCTTTTAAATAACTATTTGTAGAATCGATGGCATTAAGTTTGATTATATGCATTAAACAGTTATTATTAGTATATAAAATCTTATGATAATTTTAAAGCATAAAGAACTAAAAAAATAATAACTTTGCAAAAATTTAAAAACATTTAATGGCGAAAGAAAATATAAGTGCAGACCAATTAATATCTGTTATAATTAGTGGCATTGAAGACGTTAAAGGAAAAGAAATAAACATTCTTGATTTAAGAGAGATTGAAAATACGGTTTGCGATTATTTTATAATTTGTGAAGGAACTTCAAATACGCAGGTAAACGCTATAGTTAATTCAGTTCAGAAAAAAGTAAGCAAAGAACTTAAAGATCATCCTTGGCACACCGAAGGTATGGATAATGCCGAATGGGTGCTAATGGACTATGTTAACGTAGTAGTTCACGTTTTTCAAAAACAAATTAGACAATATTACGACATTGAAAGTCTTTGGGGCGATGCAAAAACAACAGTTATAGAAACTAGTTATTAGAAAAGAATGGCAAACGACAAAAAAAACATAAATGACAACAAGCCTAAATTCAGTCCATACTGGATTTACGGTATTTTAATTGCCCTGTTTTTAGGGTTTCAATTGTTTAGCAGTAGTACATCTCAAGATGGAAGCGCTACTACCCCATCAGAATTTTTTAAATATTTAGAAGATGGTGATGTTGCACAGGTAGATATTATAAAAAACACTCGTGTTGCTAAAGTTTATTTAACTTCTGAAGCTCAATCCAAAGAGATTCATAAGAAATCGAAACCAACAACTTTTTTACCTTCTACTACTAAATTACCAAACTATAAATTTGAGTTTGGTGATCTTCAAAATTTTGAAAATCAGTTAAATGAAGCTTCTAAAGATTTACCCAGCAAACCCGTTATAAAATTTGATACCGAAACCGACAATTGGGGCAACCTTTTAATGAGTATTTTGCCTTTTATCTTACTTATTGGAGTATGGATTTTTATCATGCGCCGTATGTCTGGTGGTGCTGGCGGAGGTGCTGGTGGTCAAATTTTCAATATAGGTAAATCTAAAGCAAAACTTTTTGATCAGAACACAGAAGTAAAGACAACCTTTAAAGATGTTGCAGGATTAGAAGGTGCAAAAGAAGAAGTTCAAGAAATAGTTGATTTCCTTAAATTTCCAGAAAAATACACCTCTTTAGGAGGAAAAATACCAAAAGGAGCGCTTCTTGTAGGCCCTCCAGGAACAGGAAAAACTTTATTAGCTAGAGCCGTTGCAGGCGAAGCTAAAGTACCTTTCTTCTCTTTATCTGGTTCAGATTTCGTAGAGATGTTTGTTGGTGTGGGTGCGTCTCGTGTTAGAGATTTATTTAAACAAGCTAAAGAAAAATCACCTTCAATTATCTTTATTGATGAAATTGATGCCATTGGTAGGGCCAGAGGGAAAAATGCCATGTCAGGAAGTAATGATGAACGTGAAAATACATTAAATCAATTACTAACCGAAATGGATGGTTTTGGCACAAACACTAATGTTATAGTACTTGCGGCAACCAATAGAGCTGATATTTTAGATACCGCTTTAATGCGTGCTGGACGTTTTGACAGACAAATTTATGTTGATTTACCAGACGTTCGTGAACGTCAAGAAATTTTTGAAGTGCATTTAAGACCACTAAAAAAGGATAAAGACCTAGACCTCGATTTCTTATCAAAACAAACTCCAGGGTTTTCTGGGGCTGACATTGCCAATGTTTGTAACGAAGCCGCATTAATTGCTGCAAGAAATGGTAAAAAATCGGTTGACAAACAAGATTTTCTTGATGCTGTAGACAGAATTATTGGTGGTTTAGAAAAGAAAAACAAAATCATCACGCCAAGTGAAAAACGTGCGGTAGCGTTCCACGAAGCAGGTCACGCCGTTGTTAGTTGGATGCTAGAACATGCTGCGCCATTGGTTAAAGTAACCATTGTACCTCGTGGCCGCTCATTAGGTGCTGCTTGGTATTTACCAGAAGAACGTTTAATTGTTCACCCAGAGCAAATGCTAGACGAAATGTGTGCTGCTTTAGGTGGTCGTGCTGCTGAAAAAGTTATTTTCAACAAAATATCTACAGGAGCTTTAAGCGATTTGGAAAAAGTTACCAAACAAGCTAGAGCCATGGTTACCATATATGGATTAAGTGATAAAATAGGCAACTTAACTTATTACGATTCTTCGGGGCAAAACGAATATGGATTTACAAAACCATACAGCGAGCAAACAGCCGAATTAATTGACAAAGAAATTTCAGATATTATTGAAACACAATACAAACGTGCTATCAAATTACTTGAAGACAATAGAGATAAGCTGACAGAACTAGCCGAAGTTCTTCTTGAAAAAGAGGTTATTTTTAAAGATAATTTGGAAAAGATATTTGGTAAACGGGCATTTGAAAAAGAAGATGTTGAAAACTAATAAACAAGTTTTCGGCAATATTGCTTAGATAAATAGTAAAAATCTTAAATTAACCGTACGGTTAATTTAAGATTTTTTATATTTGATAACCTCTAAAGGAAATATATTAATAGCAGCTTACTGAATGAGCCTTTTTAGAAAAATTTTTGGTTTAAAACCAGACCAATCGGAAGAAGAAGTAAAATCTTCTGACAGAGGCAAATATATGCCTGAAATAAAACTGCCTATTGACGAAAAGTTTACCATAAACTTTAAAGGCAATGGTGGTAAGTTTTTGTATTGCGAAAATTTAAATGAGATATTTCAGAACTTACAAAATATTATTGAGGAAAATAATTGGGAAGATAAAGAAACCTTAGTACTAGACGAAAACTTAAAAGATAAATTCAAAAAAACCAATTTACAATCTACATCTAAAATTAGCGACGCCACCCTTTTCTTAACAACTTGTGAGAATTTAATAGCTAATGATGGATCTTTACTTATTTCTTCAAAACAAATTTTTGAAAAAAAATTACCCGAATTACCTGTAAACTTTATTGTTTTTGCTACTACTAGTCAAATTGTTGAAAATATTGGTGAAGGTTTGCGAGGTATTAAATCTAAAAACAGACAAAAAATCCCAACAAATATTACCACCATAAAACATTTCAAATCAAACGACGAAAAAGATTTCTTAAGTTATGGTAGTAGTGCTAAAAACCTATACCTACTCCTTTTAGAAGACTTATAAGATGAAAGAAATTCTTATTCGATCACTTTCTGGATTGCTATACATTGTGCTTTTAATATTGTGTATAAGCCATCAACAATCACTGATTATCTTGTTTTTTGTATTTGGCATTATTTGCTTAACTGAATTCAAAAGACTTATTCACCTTAAAAGTATCATTCCTTATTTCATATTTGGTGTCCTTTATGCCTTTTTTGTGTATTGGGAATTTATTTTAAATACAGATACAGGCATTGATGAGGCTATTCAAATACTTATGGTACTAACTATATTTATTGAATTGTTTTTAATTAAAGATTTATTTTCAGATAAAACAACGCCGCTTTTTAGTTCAAAACGTTTTATATTAACCACTTTTTACATCTCAAGTGCCTTTGTTTTTCTAATTTTAATAGCCGATTACAACGAAATCTACAACCCTAACATTCTATTGGGTTCTTTTATTTTAGTATGGGTAAACGATTCTTTTGCCTATTTAGTTGGCAAAAATTTTGGCAAACAAAAACTTTTTGAAAAAATTTCACCTAAAAAAACAGTAGAGGGTTTTTTAGGCGGTTTATTTTTTTCGTGCATAGCAAGCTATTTTATTGCTACCTTTACACAAACTTTAGACTTTACAAGTTGGCTTGTTTTAAGTATTGTAATAACCGTATTTGGCACTTTGGGCGACTTAATAGAATCTAAGTTTAAACGACAAGCAAACGTAAAAGACAGTGGCACTATAATGCCCGGTCATGGCGGCTTGTTAGATCGATTAGACAGTATTATTTTTGCTGCGCCATTTATATATTTATTTTTAAGAATTTTGCACTATGTTTCATAAAGAGGGTCATAAAATTATATTTCTAACATTTGTATTTGTTGTTGGTTGCTCTCTGTTGGCCGATAGCTTTATACCAATAGACTGGCTACGAACTATTGTTTTAATTGCTTTATTGGCTTTTTTAATAATCATTCTTCAATTTTTTAGAAACCCAAAGCGGCATACAATTTCAAACAACAAACATGTAGTCTCTCCAGTTGACGGAAAAGTAGTTGTTATTGAAGAAGTCTTTGAAAAAGAGTATTTTAACGACAAACGCTTACAAGTAAGTGTATTTATGTCGCCAATAAATGTACATGTTACACGTTATCCAATTAGTGGAAATGTTATTTTCAGCAAATACCACCCAGGCAAATATTTAGTAGCTTGGCATCCCAAAGCAAGTGAAGAAAACGAACGCACAACAGTTGTTGTTGAGAACGAAACCTATGGCAAAGTACTTTACAGACAAATAGCCGGAGCATTAGCAAAACGCATAGTGAACTATGCTAAAATAAACGACAAGGCTATGCAAGGTGGAGAATCTGGTTTTATTAAATTTGGCTCTAGAGTTGATTTATTTTTACCGCTAGACACAAAAATAAAAGTGCAATTAAACCAAAAAGTGCGTGGAGGTGAAAGTATTATTGCAGAAGCAAATGACTGATGAAGCATTAGAAATAGAATTCCAAGAAGCGGTTGAACGCGTAAATGCTTACACCGAGCCTTTTCCAGCCGATGTACTTCTAAACCTTTATGCCTACTATAAAAAAGCCACGAACAACTACAGCAGGCCTAGTAGCAAAAAAGCGATTATAAATGCTTTTAAAACCAATGCATTATTTCAAGTAAAAAATCTATCTCAAAACGAAGCGAAACGCTTGTATATTGATTTAGTCAATAAGTATTTTTTATACGGAAGATAAGTTTCTATTTTCCAAAAATAACATTACATACGCTCAGGCACCTGTATGCCTAAAACAGCAAATGCATTTTTTATGGTTTGCGCCACCATTTTAGAAAGTTGTACCCTTAGTAACTTGTCGTTATCATCATCAGCACCCAAAATAGATACGTTTTGGTAGAATGAATTAAATTCTTTCACCAAGTCATAAGTATAATTAGCCACCAAAGCTGGACTGTGTTGCGATGCAGCATTTTGAATAACCTCAGGAAATAATTCCAATTGCTTTAAAAGCTCTTTTTCTTTAGGATGTAAAGATTTATCTGTTGCGCTCAAGGTAACATTGCAATCAAAATCTACCTTTCTTAAAATAGCTTGAATTCTTGCATAGGTATATTGGATAAAAGGCCCCGTATTCCCTTGAAAATCGATAGACTCTTTAGGATCGAACAGAATACGCTTTTTTGGATCTACTTTTAGAATGTAATATTTTAAAGCACCCAAACCAATGGTCTTATAAAGCGCTTCTTTTTCTGCTTGAGAATAACCATCAAGTTTCCCTAATTCTTCTGAAATTTCACCAGCGGTTGATGCCATTTCATCAATTAAATCATCGGCATCTACCACAGTACCTTCCCTACTCTTCATTTTTCCGCTAGGTAAATCTACCATTCCGTAACTTAAATGGTATAGATTTTTAGCCCATTCAAATCCTAATTTTTTCAAAATTAAAAACAGTACCTGAAAATGATAATCCTGCTCATTTCCAACAGTATAAACCATACCACCCACATCTGGAAAATCTTTTATACGCTGTATAGCTGTTCCAATATCTTGTGTCATGTAAACAGCTGTTCCATCGGACCGTTGCACTATTTTTTTATCCAAGCCATCTTCGGTTAAATCGCACCAAACAGAACCGTCATCCTCTTTTATAAAAACACCCGATTTTAAACCTTCAGCAACAAATTCTTTTCCCAATAAATAGGTATCACTTTCATAATATAAAGTGTCAAAATCTACTCCTAAATTTTTGTAAGTTTCATTAAAACCTTCATATACCCAACCGTTCATCTTTTTCCATAACGACACTGTTTCTTCATCTCCTGCTTCCCATTTTTGAAGCATATTTTGAGCTTCTACTAAAAGTGGCGCTGTTCTTTTAGCTTCTTCGGCTGTTTTACCAGAAGCTATTAGTGCCTCTATTTCTTTCTTGTACTCTTGGTCGAACTTCACATAATAATTCCCA
Organism: Mariniflexile sp. HNIBRBA6329; assembly: GCF_043558645.1. Classification (NCBI taxonomy): domain Bacteria; kingdom Pseudomonadati; phylum Bacteroidota; class Flavobacteriia; order Flavobacteriales; family Flavobacteriaceae; genus Mariniflexile; species Mariniflexile sp. HNIBRBA6329. The sequence goes on from NZ_JBIFXS010000002.1 coordinate 96,098, forward strand.
ACCAACTTATCGCCTTTTAAACCTGTGCTTTCTGGAGTTTCACCTTTACCAAAACGTTTCCATGCCAACATGCTTTTACAAATATGAATACCTCTATCGTTTATAATTTGGGTTTTGTAAACTTTTTTACCTGAAGCTTTTAAAATTTCGGAAACACTATAACCCAAAAGATTATTTCTTACATGTCCTAAATGCAAAGGCTTATTGGTGTTTGGAGATGAATACTCCACCATGATGGCTTTATCATCTGCCTTAGGAGAAACAAAACCATAAGTTTCTTCATTTTTAATACTATTAAAAAAATCAATATAATAAGCATCGCTTATTTCAACATTTAAAAAACCTTTTACTACATTAAAAGCCTTAACTTCTTCAACATTTTCAACTAAATAAGCACCGACAGTTTCACCTATTTGCACAGGATTTCCTTTAACAAATCGTAACATGGGGAAAATTACAACGGTAATATCTCCTGCAAATTCTTTTCTGGTGGCTTGAAATTCTACCGACTCTAATTGAATGTTAAAAGATGCTAAAACCGCTTGTTTTACTTGGCTAGATAAAGTTTCTTGAGGGTTCATTAATAGTCTTATTTTTAAGTGAGCAAAGATAAAACTTTTATTAAAGGATTATTGCAAAAGTTGGCATAATAAAAACAAAAAATATTGCCATTATTTAGATACTAACCTTTTATTTCATTTTGAAAATTAAATAAAAAAACACCAACGCATTTCATCGATAAAAGTACACTTTTTCTATGATTTTTGCCGTTAATCTATTCGTCGAATTTTTCTATTTCTCACTTTATCCTTTCATCTAATTTATTGGTAGAAAAACGCAGAAATTAGATTTTGATGCTGCTTTTTCCAACTTTTGCTATGTAAAGCTATTAATATCCATTTAGGTGGATTTTTTTTAACCAACAAAAACATTACAGCTTAAATAGGTAATACTTATTTTCCCTCAAATAAGGCATACTTAATTATGGTTTTATTACTTGTTGTAATATAAATTATATGAGGAGAATAATTACTTTAATTATTATAATGTCTGTATTCTTAGGTTTTTCACAAACCAAAGAACTAGATAGTCTTTCCATCCAACTTGCCTTCGAAACCCAAGATTCCTTAAAAGTTAAAACCTCTTTAAAGCTTATTAAATTGCTTTACGAAATTAAGGATTATGACAGAGCTTTAAAGTATATTATTGAAAGCGAAAAACTTTCTAACAATTTAAACTACACTAAAGGTATTGCTGAAACATGCTTTTACAAATCGCTTATTTACTCACAAAAAGGGGATTATATTAATGCAGTAACTGGTTATGAAAAATCTAAAATATTATTTAAGCATTTAAACGATACACTTGGGGTCGCAAAAGTTAACAACAGTATTGGTTTAATAGAAATTAAGCGAGGTAATTACTCTAAAGGGATACAATATTCATTGGCCGCCATTAAAGATTTAGAGAATCAAAGCCTACTTAAAGATTTGAGTTTAGCGTATAGTAATTTAGCAAAAGCGTACCAAAACATAAATGCAGTTGATAGAGCTATAGAATATAATTTAAAAGCGGTTGATATTCAAAAACAATTGAATGAAAACAAAGAGCTTATACAATCTTATAACCAATTAGCTGAACTTTATTCAACAAAAAACGAAAACAGAAAAGCTATTGAATATTACCAAAAAGTTTTAAATGGCAAAAACGGCACCAATGATTCTTTACAAGGTTTAATTTATCCTAAATTAGGTGCTGAATATTTAAAATTCAACGATTACGATAAAGCTTCCCATTTTTTATTGGAAGGCTTGAACATTAATAGAAAATCTGATAACAAAACAGGTGTTTTATCCGCTTTAAACAGTCTTGGAGAACTAAATTTAAAAACAAACAAACTGGTTTTAGCCGAACAACATCTTTTTGAAGCTGGTACCATAGCCAAAGGTATAGACAGCAAAGATGAGTTGCTTAAATATTACAAATCGATGATTGCTTTAGACTCTACAAAAAATAAATTCGACAAAGCTTTTATATGGCAACGCCAGTACTATAACTTAAAAAACGAGCTAGCTAATGCCGACAAAATAAAAAATATAGATTCGGTTCCATTGGATTTCAATCCTAATTTTGAAAAAGATTTAATAAACAACAACATTACTGGAGACTCAAGCGACAATTCTGATCTTGGTTTAAGTAAAAACTTCGGTAAATTCAAATTAATATTTTACGGTCTTTTGGCAGCACTTGCCATTGTTTCAACCTTCTTAATCTTAATTTATTTAAAGAGAAACAACAATATAAAATACACCCAAGAATTAGAAGAGAAAAATCTTAAAATTGAATTACAAAACGAAGCTTATCTAGAACAAACCAAGCATCTTGAAAACGTTAATAATGTAAAAGACAAACTGTTTTCAATTGTATCACACGATTTAAAAGATTCCCTTTCTTCCATAAACGGATTTATAGATTTATTAAAAGACGGCTCTTTATCTAGAGAAGAGTTCGATAATTTAATACCAGAGTTAAGCGAAAACGCCAACAATGCATCCTTATTATTGTTCAATTTATTAAACTGGTCTAAATCTCAAATGCAATCTTTAGAACCAAAACCAACACTTTTCGATATTCAAGAAGTGTTTGAAGAAAAAGTTAGGCTTATTGAACAACGTATGGAAAATAAAGGCATCGAATTGATAGACCATTCTTTACGCGATTTTGCCTATGCCGATAGAAGCATGTTCGAAATAGTGGTTCAAAACCTACTTGCCAATGCCTTAAAATTCTGTAAAAATGGCGATACTATTACCATTTCAAACCATATAAGCAATGGAAGCTGTATTATTAGTATTGCCGATACAGGTATTGGTATTTCTAAACAAAACATAGATAAACTATTCAAAAACAACAGTTCGTTTACTACCGTAGGCACCAATAACGAAAAAGGCACTGGTTTAGGCTTATCCATCTGTAAAGAATTGGTAGAATTAAACAACGGTAAAATTTGGGTAGAAAGCACCGTAAACGTTGGTAGCACCTTCTACGTACAATTGCCGAAATCCAGACCATCGTAACATCCTATTTGGGCGTTACCCTATGGGGTCGGGCTATCCGTTACAATCTTTTTGCTCGTGCCTTACAAAAAAGGATTTCTACTATAAATGCGTAGCATTCACGATTTCATTAATTTAAAATAACATGCATGAGTAATCCCTAACACAACCTATCAGCCAACTTAGTTTTTAGGTAAAAACACCTCGGCCATCATACAACGGGCGCTACCACCACCACAGGCCTCAATAGTATCTAAAGAACTTGAGAGTATTTTAGTGTGCTTCTCAAGCCTTTTAACCTGATCTGTAGTTAACGAATTATACGCTGCAGTACTCATTACCAAATACCGTTCGTCATTCACACCTCTAACCTGCAACATATTACCCGTAAAATTATTTACTTGTGCTTCGGTAATATCTATAATTTCCTTGCCATCTTGTTTTAAATGGTCCATTACATTTCTGCGTTCTTTTTTATCGTCTATACTGCTTAAACAAATAACGGCAAAGGTTTCACCCAAACACATCATCACATTGGTATGGTAAATGGCTTTTCGCTCACCATTCACGGTTTGGTTTGCTGTAAAAATAATGGGCAAGTATTCAAAATCTTCACAAAACTCAATAAACAAATCTTCATCGGCTCTGGGAGATAAAGCACAATACGCTTTGCGGTTTACCCTATCTAAAACAACACTTCCCGTACCTTCCAAAAACACCTGTTCGTCCTCTGCATCAGTATAATCCACTATGTTTTTAATTACAAAACCAGCATTTTCAAGAGCTTCAAGCACATCTTCATTCCGTTCTAAACGTCTGTTTTCAGCAAACATAGGATACAAACCCACATCGCCATTTTCATGAAACGACACCCAGTTATTAGGAAAAATAGAATCTGGCGTATCAAATTCATTAGTATCTTTCACTACAATCACATTAACTCCAACACTTCTTAGTTTTTCAACATAAGCATCAAACTCTTGTTGCGCTTTGGCATTAACCGTTTGCGGCAATACATTATCCAATATTTTTTGATAATAATTATTTACAGCAGTTTGCTCGTTCATCCTAAAATTTATAGGACGAATCATTAAAATAGTATCTGTGGTTTGTTGCATGGTGTATCACTTTATACTACAAAAATAATACTATTTATGTTATTAAAATTGAAGTATTACACTTGACTTTGTAAAGAATTTCGACTAACTTCGTTTAACGTCAAGTATAAAACATTGAAACGGTTTTATATCTTAATAATTGGCCTCAATTTGAGAAAAATACGTATGAAAAGAATATTAAGAACATTAATTGCGATTTTAATTTCCCAATTTGGATTTAGTCAAGACTATCAATCTGACTTTCAAAAATATTGTCAGACTAATGACACCATCAACCAATTAAAAGTTTTGACCGAATGGAATTCAGCTAGTCCAAAAGATGCTGAACTTTACACAAGCTATTTCAATTACCATTTTATGAAATCTAAGCAAGAAGTTCTTGCTTTATCTAATGACAAGCTAAATGGAGAAGGTTTTGTTTTAAAAGATAGTTTGAATCAAACAGCAGGGTTTTTAGGAAGTGAAATTTATTTTGATCAAAAAGAATTAGAAAAAGGGTTAAATAAAATTGACGAAGGAATCAAACTTTATCCAAACCGACTTGATATGAGATTTGGAAAAATATACGCATTAGGACAAATACCTGATTGGGAAAGTTTCACATCGGAGATAATTAAAACAATTGAGTATTCTTCAACAAACAATAATAATTGGACTTGGTCTGATAATGAAAAAAGAAATGGTGGAGAAACAAATTTTCTACTAGATATCCAAACTTATCAAATACAATTATATGATACTGGAAATGACGATTTACTTAAAAATATGCGAGAAATTGCGAATGAAGTTTTAAAATATTATCCAAATCATATTGAGAGTTTGTCAAATCTGTCTATTACTTATTTGCTAACTGGAGAATATGACAAAGGAATTGAGCCACTTTTGCGAGCTGAAAAGATTAATCCTAAAGATTATATTGTTCTTTCAAATATTGCTCAAGGTTACAAATTAAAAGGAGATAAAGAAAAGGCCATTGCATATTACGAAAAGACAGTTGAATATGGCGACGAAAGAGCAAAAGAGTATGCAATACAGCAAATAATTGAATTAAAACAATAAAAACTGGTGCCAACACAATATAAAAAAATTGCTAGTTTTAGCTAAACCAAAGTGAGTTGCTCATTTGTTAGCTTCTGATTTTCCTTCGGAAAATCCTCGCATACAAACACGCAACTTCCCTTATACAAAAACGTTAAACAAACCAAAGCTTCCAGCTTTCGCAGGAATTTAATCCCGAACCAAAGGCATCGTACTACAGCGCAACAAGCCTTCTTGTTTAGAAATTTCGGCATAAGGCACTTCTTCAACTGTAAAACCTTGTTGGCGTAACCAGGTATTTAAGCGCGTAAAGTTTTTTTCGGAAATAATAACATCTTCTGAAATGGAGAAAATATTGCTATTCATGTCATACATTTCGTCTTTGGTAATTTCAAAAACATGGTCTTTTCCAAAGAAATTCACCAACCAATCATATTCACGCTCGATTAAAAAACCGTTTTTGTGTATAATGGCCTTACCTTTCCCTATGGGTTGGAAACAGCAATCTAAATGCAGTGCGTTTTCTTTGGCGTTGGTGTTCGATTTTCTAAGTTCGAACGACTTCACCGTCTTTTCTGGAAACAGTTCTTGAATGGCTATAACAGCATCCATATTGGTACGAGCGGTAATTAGGTCGGGATAATCTTCACCGGAATACGTTCCTATAAAAATATAATCGCCCCAAGGCATAACATCACCACCTTCCACATGGCATTCTGGTGGCAATACAATTCGGTTTTTTCTATCTACCTGATTCCAAACATATCGGATAGCTTCTATTTCGGCTTCTCGGTTTGGTAAAATATTGGCTCTAATTAGTTTGTCTTCTATAACAAAAGCAATATCGCGCGAAAATATTTGGTTACAATCTTTAATAACTTGTGGCCTAAACACCTGAACATCGTATTTTTTTAAAACCGCCTCAACAGCATCCATCTCCCTAATCATATCTTCTTCTTTCGGATAGGTGCCAGCAAGCACGTGCTCTATGCTTTTAGGGTCGTAGCAATCTTCCACAGTAGGCGTAGGACCATTACTTTCGGCCGTGCCTAAAATAACAGCTCTTAACCTAGAGATTTCGTTTTTTATATTCAGTTGTAGCATGGTGTAAATATAAAAAAGCTTCATAATGTTTAGTTATGAAGCTTCATTTATTTTACACTTAAAAAATTTTATCTTTTTTCTATTGGCACAAATGTTCTTTGAGTTGCACCAGTATAAATTTGTCTTGGTCTTCCAATGGGCTCTTTTTTCAAACGCATTTCACGCCATTGTGCAATCCAACCTGGTAAACGTCCCAAAGCAAACATTACCGTAAACATTTCGGTTGGGATGCCCATACCTCTATAAATAATTCCTGAATAGAAATCTACGTTTGGATATAATTTTCTATCCACAAAGTATTTATCTTCCAACGCTTCTTTTTCTAAGCCTTTTGCTATATCTAAAATAGGATCTTCAATACCTAAGTTACCCAATACATCATCAGCTGCTTTTTTAATGATTTTAGCACGTGGATCGAAGTTTTTGTAAACACGGTGACCAAAGCCCATTAAACGGAACGGATCTGCTTTATCTTTTGCTTTAGCCATATACTTTTTAGTATCGCCACCATCTTGTTGAATTGCTTCCAACATTTCTAATACTGCTTGGTTAGCACCACCATGAAGTGGTCCCCAAAGCGCTGAAATACCAGCTGAAATTGAAGCAAATAAACCTGCATGCGATGAACCTACAATTCTAACTGTAGATGTAGAACAGTTTTGCTCGTGGTCTGCATGTAAAATTAAAAGTTTATCTAAAGCATCAACTAAAATTTTATTTTGAACATAGAGTGCATTAGGTTGTCTAAACATCATTTTCAGAATGTTTTCAACATATCCTAAAGAATCATCACCGTAATCAAGTGGTAAACCTAATTTTTTACGGTAGGTCCAAGCTACTAATACTGGAAACTTACCTAATAAGCGCACTACCGATTTGTACATATCTGCTTCTGAATCCACATTCACTGATGAAGGGTTAAAAGCAGTTAATGCACTTGTTAAAGAAGATATAACACCCATTGGATGTGCCGATTTTGGGAACGCGTCTAAAATCTTTTTAACATCTTCATCTACTACAGCTTGCGCTTTAATATCGTTATGGAACTTCTCATTTTGTTCTTTGGTTGGAAGTTCTCCAAAAATCAACAAATAAGCAACTTCTAAAAAATCTGCCTTATCAGCCAATTCTTCAATAGAGTAGCCTCTATATCTTAAAATACCTTTTTCACCATCTAAAAACGTTATAGCACTTTCACAAGACCCTGTATTTTTATATCCTGGATCGATAGTAATAACACCATCTGATGCACTTCTAAAACTTGATATATCAATAGCTAACTCTTTTTCTGTTCCTTCAATAACTGGAAGCTCTAATTTTTTTCCGTTGACTTCAATGGTAGCAGTATTTGCCATAAGTATGAATGATTTTTTTTTAATTCTTAAATTGGATTGCTAATTTACGAAATATACCTTTATTAATATAGGGGTTGAAAGCAAAGATTTAATCAATTAACAAATTGTTTGAAATTAATGTAAAAAAAAAAGCGATTATTAAAATAATAACCGCTTTTTAAAAAAAATTAATTTTCTTATTTTATTTTGAATGCTTTTTCCTGTGGAAAATAAGCAACTTCACCCAATTGTTCTTCAATACGAAGTAATTGATTATACTTAGCCATACGGTCGCTACGAGATGCAGAACCAGTTTTGATTTGTCCACAGTTTAAAGCTACTGCCAAATCGGCAATGGTGTTATCTTCAGTTTCTCCAGAACGGTGAGACATTACAGATGTGTACCCTGCGTTTTTAGCCATATTTACAGCTGCAATTGTTTCGGTTAACGATCCAATTTGGTTTACTTTAATCAAAATTGAATTTGCAATACCTTCTTCAATACCTCTAGATAAACGCTCAACGTTGGTTACAAATAAATCGTCTCCTACCAATTGTACTTTATCACCAATTTTATCGGTTAATAATTTCCAACCTTCCCAGTCGTTTTCATCCATACCATCTTCAATAGAGATGATTGGGTATTTTGCAGATAATTCAGCTAAATACTCCGCTTGTTCCGCAGATGTTCTTACTTTTCCTGTTTCACCTTCAAACTTTGTGTAATCGTATTTTCCATTTACATAAAATTCTGCAGCAGCACAATCTAAAGCAATCATAATATCACCACCAAAAGTATATCCAGCTTTTTCAACAGCCAATTTAATAGAATCTAAAGCATCTTCAGTTCCTCCGGCTAAATTTGGCGCAAAACCACCTTCATCCCCAACCGCGGTACTTAAACCTCTATCGTGTAATACTTTTTTAAGGTTGTGGAAAATCTCAGTTCCCATTTGCATAGCGTGTGTAAAGTTTTTAGCCTTTACAGGCATAATCATAAACTCTTGAAATGCAATAGGGGCATCACTATGCGAACCTCCATTTATAATATTCATCATTGGAACCGGAAGCGTGTTTGCAGACACACCGCCTACATAACGGTATAAAGGCATGTTAAGTTCGTTTGCCGCTGCTTTTGCAACGGCTAAAGAAACACCTAAAATAGCGTTAGCTCCTAATTTTGATTTATTTTTTGTTCCGTCTAAATCAATCATGATTTGATCGATTAGGTTTTGTTCAAAAACTGAAACACCCATTAATTCTGGAGCGATAATAGAATTTACATTATCTACAGCTTTTAAAACACCTTTACCCATATATGCTTTTCCACCATCACGTAATTCTACAGCTTCATGCTCTCCTGTTGATGCACCAGATGGTACGGCAGCTCTTCCTAAAATATCATTTTCTGTTACAACATCTACTTCAACAGTAGGATTTCCTCTAGAATCTAAAATCTGTCTAGCATGGATATTAATTATTATACTCATAATTGGTTATTTTAAACTTTTTAACAATTCAAATTTACGTTTAAATCTTGTTTTTTTTAAGATGTTCTTTGATAATTATCCAAAAAAGCACCTATAACGTTTTAGTAATATTATTTATAAAACAAAACAGCTTTTGGGCGTTACCACAAGGGTCGGGTTTTTCGTTACAAGTCCTCGATCCTGCGTCGCTGTGGGCTTTTCACTGCAACCCCTAACGCAAGCACCAGCCAACTTTTGGCTAAACCGTTCGTTTTAGTATCTCAAAATATCTATTAAATAAAAGACCTCACAGGTTTTTGAAACCTGTAAGGTCTCCATCAACACTTTAATTTCTTTTTATATTTTCTATAAACTGGTCGAAAAGATACGACGAATCGTGTGGACCAGGGCTAGCTTCCGGATGGTATTGTACCGAAAAACAATTCTTGCTTTTCATTGCCAATCCTGCTACCGTATGGTCGTTCAAATGCACGTGCGTTACTTGCAAGTCTGGATGCGCTTCCGCTTCTTCCCTGTTTACAGCAAAACCATGATTTTGGGAAGTAATTTCACCCTTACCTGTAACCAAATTTTTTATTGGATGATTAATCCCCCTATGCCCGTGATGCATTTTATAAGTCGACACACCGTTAGCTAATGCAATCACTTGATGTCCCAAACAAATACCGAACAATGGTAAATCTCTTTTTATGATTTCTTTTGCCAAAGTTTGTGCTTCTACCAAAGGTTCTGGATCTCCAGGACCGTTTGATAAGAAATAGCCATCTGGTTTAAAAGCTTCCAAGTCTTCAAACTTAGCATTATAAGGGAATACTTTTATGTAAGCATCTCTTTTTGCTATGTTGCGAAGGATATTCTTTTTGATACCTATATCCAAAGCAGCTACTTTGTAAGTGGCATTTTCATCGCCAAAATAATAAGGTTCTTTGGTTGACACTTTTGATGCCAACTCTAAACCATTCATATCTGGAACTTCAGCCAATTGCTTTTTTAATCCTTCTACATTATCTACATCGGTAGAAATAACAGCATTCATAGCACCGTTATCTCTTATATAGCTTACCAATGCTCTTGTATCCACATCAGATATTGCTAAAAGATTGTTCTTATCTAGAAAATCTTCCAACGAACCATTAGCTACATCACGTGAATAATCGTAACTAAAATTTTTACAAATTAACCCTGCAATTTTAATGGAATCTGATTCAATTTCTTCGTCATTCACACCGTAATTACCAATGTGCGCATTGGTTGTTACCATCAACTGACCAAAATAAGAAGGGTCAGTAAAAATTTCTTGGTACCCAGTCATTCCGGTATTGAAACATACCTCACCAAATGCTGTTCCTTGTTTATTCCCTACTGCTTTTCCGTAAAAAATGGTGCCATCTGCTAAAAGAATAATGGCTTTTTGTCTTTTTTGATATTTCATGTATTAATTAAAAAAGTTTTGCAAAAATGCTAAAAAAAAAGGATAAACTAAAATAGTTTATCCTTTATATGTTAAATGCTTATTAACATTTATTCTTCCTCTTCTTTTGTTGCCTTAGGTTCAACAGCAGGAGCAGCTGCTGGTTTTGCACCACCTCTTCTACTTCTACGTGTTGTTTTCTTCTCTGGTTTACCTGCATTGTAAAGCTCATTGTAATCTACAAGCTCTATCATTGCCATATCAGCGTTATCACCTAAACGATTACCAAGTTTAATGATTCTTGTGTAACCTCCTGGACGATTCGCCACTTTAGCAGCAACATCTCTAAACAATTCTGCAACAGCATCTTTTTGTCTTAAGTTAGCCATAACGATACGTCTGTTATGGGTTGTATCTTCTTTAGACTTAGTAATCATTGGCTCTACAAATTGTTTTAAAGCCTTTGCTTTTGCAACTGTAGTGTTAATACGTTTGTGCTCTATTAAAGAACAAGCCATATTAGCCAACATAGACTTTCTATGTGCAGTTTGTCTACTTAAATGATTGATTTTTTTTCCGTGTCTCATGACATTTTTGTTATCATCATCTTGCTTCTATACCTTTTTAGGGAGCAAACTATGATGGGTTAATGAATTACTATTTACGATCTTTGAATTACGACTTCTTTAATAAAAAATCGCAATTCCTAAATCAAAAAATCGTTCTAGTCTTTATCTAATTTATATTTGCTTAAATCCATTCCGAAGTTTAAACCTTTAACGTTTACTAGTTCTTCTAGCTCGGTTAAAGACTTCTTACCAAAGTTTCTGAATTTCATTAAATCGTTTTTATTGAAAGATACTAAGTCTCCTAAAGTATCTACTTCTGCAGCTTTTAAACAGTTAAGTGCACGTACCGATAAATCCATATCGATTAACTTAGTTTTAAGCAACTGACGCATGTGAAGTGATTCTTCATCATAAGTCTCCGTTTGTGCAATTTCATCAGCTTCTAACGTGATACGCTCATCAGAGAATAACATGAAGTGGTGAATTAACGTTTTTGCTGCTTCGGTTAAAGCGTCTTGTGGCGTAATAGAACCATCTGTAATGATTTCAAAAACCAGTTTTTCGTAATCTGTTTTTTGCTCAACACGATAGTTTTCAATACTATACTTAACGTTTTTTATTGGCGTATAAATAGAATCGGTAAAAATAGTTCCAACTGGTGCAGCAGCTTTTTTGTTTTCTTCTGCAGGAACGTATCCTCTACCTTTTTCAATAGTGATTTCCATATTGAAATTAACTTTAGGATCTAAGTTACAGATAACTAATTCTGTATTTAATACTTGGAAACCAGAAATGAATTTTTGGAAATCTCCAGCTGTAATTTGCTCTTGACCTGAAATTGAAATAGAGATAGATTCGTTATCAATATCCTCAATTTGTCTTTTAAAACGAGCTTGTTTTAAATTTAAAATGATTTCAGTAACATCTTCTACCACTCCAGCGATTGCTGAAAACTCATGATCTACACCTTCTATTCTAACTGATGTAATGGCGAATCCTTCTAAAGATGATAATAAAACCCTTCTTAATGCGTTACCTACTGTTAAACCATAACCAGGCTCTAAAGGTCTGAATTCGAATTTACCTTCGAAATCAGTTGAATCAATCATGATTACTTTATCTGGTTTTTGGAAATTAAATACTGCCATGTTTTTTTCTTCGTTTTAATTGTTATTTGGTTGCGCGGTTTAAAAGTTTGAAGAAGCACCAATAAACCCTTTGGCCAAATACCAATATGATTAATTTATTATTTTGAATATAACTCGACGATGAATTGTTCGTTTATATTTTCTGGAATCTGGATTCTTGCAGGAACAGAAACGTAAGTTCCTTGTTTCGTATCGTCATTCCAAGTAATCCATTCGTATACTTGACTTGAGTTAGCTAAAGATCTTGTAATAGCTTCAAGAGATTTAGATTTCTCTCTTACCGCAACAACATCTCCTGCTTTTAATTGGTATGAAGGAATGTTTACCAACTCACCATTTACAGTAATGTGTCTGTGAGATACTAATTGTCTAGCACCACTTCTAGAAGGAGCAATACCCATTCTGTATACTACGTTATCTAATCTAGATTCGCAAAGTTGTAATAAAACCTCACCTGTAATACCTTGAGCAGCTCTAGCGCTTTTAAATATGTTTCTGAATTGACGCTCTAAAATACCATAAGTGTATTTTGCTTTTTGCTTCTCCATTAATTGGATTGCGTATTCAGACCTTTTTCCACGTTTTCTTGCGTTTCCGTGTTGACCTGGAGGATAATTTCTTTTCTCAAAAGATTTATCTTCTCCAAATATAGCCTCGCCAAATTTACGAGCTATTTTAGTTTTAGGACCAGTATATCTTGCCATTTTAAATTGTTTTTTAAGAGTGATTATGAATTAAGGTCTTAATCTTATCCTTCGATAATCGTTGATCTCTTTTTGATACTTGTTAATAATTATTTTTTTCGGTTTGCAAATGTATGCAAAAAATTAATATCATCTGCAAAACAGATGATATTAATTTTAGTAATGATTTTTTTGATTTACGATATACGATTTTACAAATCTACAATCGAAAATCTTTAATCGTATTTTATTATACTCTTCTACGTTTTGGAGGACGACATCCGTTATGTGGAAGCGGAGTAACATCGATAATTTCAGTTACTTCAATACCTGCATTGTGGATAGAACGGATAGCAGATTCTCTACCATTTCCTGGACCTTTTACGTATACTTTTACTTTCTTTAAACCAGCCTCTAAAGCTACAGCAGCTGCATCTTCAGCAGCTAATTGTGCAGCATAAGGCGTGTTCTTTTTAGAACCTCTAAATCCCATTTTACCAGCAGAAGACCAAGAAATTACGTCTCCTTTTTTGTTGGTAAGTGCAATTATGATGTTGTTGAAAGAAGCATTAACATGAGCTTCTCCTACAGAGTCTACAATAACTTTACGTTTTTTTGTAGTTTTTGTGTTTGATTTTGCCATTTTCTATAGTTTTCAGTTTTAGTTGATAGTCGCTAGAATCCTAAACCTTTTATAATTTCAAACAGATTCCTTCCAACGTCTAAATACTAAAGACTAATTGTTATTTAGTTGCTTTTTTCTTGTTAGCAACAGTTTTTCTTCTACCTTTTCTAGTTCTAGAGTTGTTTTTTGTACGTTGACCTCTTAATGGAAGCCCCGATCTGTGACGAATTCCTCTATAACATCCAATATCCATTAAACGTTTAATGTTCAATTGAATTTCAGAACGTAATTCACCTTCGATAGTAAAAGTACCAACAGCTTCACGAATACCAGCAATTTGGTCGTCGTTCCAATCTTGAACTTTAATACTTTCATCAACATTAGCTGCTGCTAATATTTCTTTAGCTCTACTTCTACCTACCCCGTAGATATAAGTTAAAGCGATAACTCCTCTTTTGTTTTTTGGTATGTCTACACCTGCAATTCTTGCCATAATTACCCTTGTCTTTGTTTAAATCTAGGATTCTTTTTGTTTATCACGTAAAGTCTACCTTTTCTACGCACGATTATACAATCTGCACTTCTCTTTTTTACTGATGCTCTTACTTTCATCTGTGTTAGTATCTATAAGTTATTCTCGCCTTAGATAAATCATAAGGACTCATTTCTAATTTCACCTTATCGCCTGGTAATAATTTAATATAATGCATACGCATTTTACCAGAGATATGTGCCGTCACGATGTGACCGTTCTCTAATTCAACACGGAACATCGCATTTGATAATGCTTCTATAATGGTTCCGTCTTGTTCTATTGCTGCTTGTTTTGCCATAGTATAATATTAAGCTACTGCTGCCTTTCTATTTTTACCTGTTTTCATCAAGCCATCATAGTGTCTATTTAACAAATAAGAATTAATTTGTTGCATAGTATCTATCGCCACACCTACTAAAATGATTAATGATGTACCTCCAAAAAATAATGCCCATCCTTGTTGCACGCCCATAAGCTTAACAATTAACGCTGGAAATACAGCAATGAATGCTAAAAATATAGAACCAGGTAAAGTAATTTGAGACATTATTTTATCCAAGTATTCTGAAGTTTCAGAACCTGGACGAATTCCTGGAATAAAACCACCACTTCGTTTTAAATCATCAGCCATTTTATTTGTTGGTACTGTAATAGCTGTATAGAAATACGTAAATATGATAATTAATATTGCGAATGTGATATTATATACCAATCCAAAAATATCAGCATAATTAGTTTGCATCCATGCTCCAAAAGCTGTTTCTTTTAAAAGTGAAGAACCTCCTATTAAACTAGGGACAAACATAATAGCCTGTGCAAAGATAATTGGCATAACTCCAGAAGCATTAAGCTTTAATGGAATGTATTGTCTAGAACCAGCCATAGCACTTTTTTCGTAATCGCCAGTTGCTGTTCTTCTTGCATATTGCACTGCAATTTTTCTAACAGCCATAACAAGCATAATACAACCTAGTATAATAGCAAACCATAATACCAATTCGAAAAGAATTAACATGACATTGTTTCCTTCTAATCTGGTTGCAGCATTTTGAATGAACGATGCCGGCATGTTGGCAATAATACCAACCATAATCAATAATGATATACCATTACCAATGCCTTTATCGGTAATTTTTTCTCCTAACCACATTGCGAAGATACAGCCTGTTACTAAAATAGTTACAGAAGAGAAATAAAACTCAAAACCAGTACCTATTAAAAAGGCACTTGTTGGAATTCCTAATGCTGGTAAACTTGCTAAGTAACCTGGTGCTTGAAGTAAACAGATTGCTATAGTTAACCAACGTGTAATTTGGTTAATTTTCTTTTGCCCACTGGCGCCTTCCTTTTGTAGCTTTTGCAAATATGGAATTGCTATCCCCATTAACTGAACAACAATAGAAGCTGAAATGTATGGCATGATACCCAACGCAAATACCGAAGCATTTGCAAAAGCACCACCTGTAAAGGCATTAAGTAACCCCAATAAACCTCCATCTGTACTATCTGCTAAACCCTGTAATTGGGCAGCATCAATACCTGGTAATACTACTTGAGCACCAAAACGGTAAACTAATAACAGACCAAGTGTAACTATGATTCTGTTTCTTAGTTCTTCTATTTTCCAAACATTCTTTAACGATTCTATAAATTTCATACTTATAATAAGGTCTTATAACGTTACAACTTCTCCGCCAGCAGCTTCAATAGCAGCTTTTGCTGAAGCAGTAAATTTATGTGCAGATACTTTTAATTTTGCTTTTAATTCACCTTTACCTAATATTTTAACTAGATCGTTCTTACCGATTAAACGGTTTGCGAATAAAGTTTCAAAATCAACAGTATCACCAACTTTTTTATCGTCAGCTAATTGCTGCAAAGTATCCAAATTGATACCTTGATACTCTACACGGTTAATGTTAGTAAAACCAAATTTAGGAACACGTCTTTGAAGTGGCATTTGACCTCCTTCAAATCCTACTTTCTTAGAATAACCAGAACGCGATTTAGCACCTTTGTGACCACGAGTAGCAGTACCACCTTTACCAGAACCTTGTCCTCTACCTATTCTTTTTCCTTGATTTTTAACTGAACCTTCTGCAGGTTTTAAATTACTTAAATCCATTTTTCAGTATATTATTATTTAATTTCTTCAACAGAAACTAAGTGATTTACTTTACTTACCATACCAAGAATACTTGATGTAGCTTCGTGCTCTTTTACTTGACCAATCTTTTTAAGACCTAAAGATTCTAAAACTCTTTTTTGTCTTTGTGGACAATTGATTGCGCTTTTAACTTTTGTTACTTTTATTTTTGCCATCTCTGTCTGTATTAAGCTTTAAAAACTTGTTCAAGTGAAATACCTCTATCTCTAGCAATGGTATTGGCATCTCTTAATTGTAATAAAGCATCAAAAGTTGCTTTTACTACGTTGTGAGGATTTGAAGATCCTTGAGATTTTGATAATACATCGTGTACACCAACTGCCTCAAGTACTGTTCTTACAGCACCACCGGCAATTACACCTGTACCTTGAGCAGCAGGAATAATATTTACTCTTGCGCCACCAAATTTACCTTTTTGCTCATGTGGTAATGTTTTTCCTTTTAAAGGAATACGTACTAGGTTTTTCTTAGCATCTTCAACAGCTTTTGCAATTGCACTAGCAACGTCTTTAGATTTTCCTAAACCTTGTCCTACAACACCAGCTTCATCACCAACTACAACAATTGCTGAAAAACCAAATGCTCTACCACCTTTAGTTACTTTTGTAACTCTTTGTACACCAACTAAACGATCTTTAAGATCTAATCCACCTGGTTTTACTAATTCTGCACTTTTATATTTTTTAAACATAATTTCTTAGAATTTAAGTCCTGCTTCTCTAGCTCCTTCAGCTAATGATTTTACTCTACCATGATATAAATAACCACCTCTATCAAAAGCGATAGTTTCTACACCTGCTTTTAAAGCTTTTTCAGCAAGCGACTTACCTACTAACTTAGCTACTTCAATTTTAGTTGCTTTTGCAGAACTAATATCTTTATCTCTTGAAGATGCTGCACTGATAGTTACACCAGTTACGTCATCTACAACTTGAGCATAAATTTCTTTATTACTTCTAAAAACAGTTAACCTAGGTCTAGCCTCTGTACCAGAAACTATCTTACGTATTCTGCTTTTAATTCTTATTCTTCTTTCGTATTTTGTCAATGCCATAACTTACTTATTAAGCTGATTTACCTGCTTTTCTTCTTAATACCTCACCAACAAACTTAATTCCTTTTCCTTTGTAAGGTTCTGGTCTTCTAAATCCACGGATTTTTGCAGCAACTTGTCCAACAAGTTGTTTATCGTGAGAAGTAAGTTTAATGATTGGGTTTTTTCCTTTCTCTGAAACTGTTTCAACTTTAAC
Organism: Mariniflexile sp. HNIBRBA6329; assembly: GCF_043558645.1. NCBI lineage: Bacteria > Pseudomonadati > Bacteroidota > Flavobacteriia > Flavobacteriales > Flavobacteriaceae > Mariniflexile > Mariniflexile sp. HNIBRBA6329. Next base: position 113,626 of record NZ_JBIFXS010000002.1, read on the forward strand.
TTCAGGAGCTAAGTTCATAACAATAGCGTGTGAAAAACCTAATGCTAATTCCAATTTTTGACCTTGGTTACTAGCTCTATATCCTACACCAACTAATTCTAATTCTTTAGTCCACCCTTTAGATACACCTTCAATCATATTACGCATTAACGATCTATATAAACCATGTTTTGCTTTTTGATCTTTAGTATCTGAAGAACGTGTAACTAATACATTTCCATCTTCAACTTTAATATCTACAGAATCGAAATTTTGGGTTAATTCTCCTAATTTTCCTTTTACTGTAACTACTGAGTCTTTTATATCAACTGTAACGCCTTGCGGAATTACTACTGGGTTATTACCTATTCTAGACATATCTTATCTTTTTAGTAAACGTAACACAATACTTCACCACCAACATTATCTCTTTTGGCTTGTTTACCTGTCATTACACCGTGAGATGTTGAAACAATGGCAATACCAAGACCGTTAAGGATTCTAGGTAGTTCTTTTGAACTTGCGTATTTACGTAAACCTGGTTTACTTATTCTTTGAATCTTTTTGATTACAGGCTCTTTAGTTTCTTTGTTGTACTTAAGTGCAATTTTGATTGTACCTTGTACTGTAGAATCATCAAACTTGTAACTTAAAATATATCCTTGCTCGAATAATATTTTAGTGATGTCTTTTTTAAGATTAGAAGCAGGTATCTCAACCACTCTGTGGTTCGCACGCACTGCGTTTCTAATTCTTGTCAAATAATCCGCTATTGGATCTGTGTACATAATGAATTGATTTGTGATTTTGGTTTTCGGACTATTCCGAACCTTAAATCTGATTATTTAAATAATATTACCAACTTGCTTTTCTAACTCCAGGAATAAGACCATTGTTGGCCATTTCTCTAAAAGTTACACGAGAAATTCCAAATGTTCTCATATACCCTCTAGGTCTTCCTGTTAATTTACATCTATTATGCATACGAATAGGAGAAGCATTTTTTGGTAACTTTTGTAATGCTTCATAATCGCCAGCTTCTTTTAAAGCTTTACGTTTTTCAGCATATTTAGCTACTGTTTTAGCTCTTTTTACCTCGCGGGCTTTCATTGATTCTTTAGCCATAACTTAGTTCTTTTGAAAAGGTAATCCTAATTCGGTTAATAATGATTTTGCTTCTTTGTCAGTTTCAGCAGACGTTACAAATGTAATATCCATACCTGAGATTTTATTAACTTTATCAATATTAATCTCTGGGAAGATAATTTGCTCGGTAATTCCTAAATTGTAGTTACCGCGTCCGTCAAATCCTGTAGCTTTAATTCCGTTAAAATCTCTTACACGTGGAAGTGCAGAAGTAACTAAACGATCTAAAAACTCGTACATTTTTTCGCCACGTAAAGTCACTTTTGCCCCAATAGGCATACCTTTACGTAATTTGAAAGATGCAACGTCTTTTTTAGATATGGTTGCTATAGCTTTTTGTCCAGATATTGTAGTTAACTCTTCTACTGCGTAGTCAATTAACTTTTTGTCTGCAACTGCAGCTCCAACACCTTTAGATATTACTATCTTTTGTAGTTTAGGAACTTGCATTACATTTTTATATCCAAATTCGTCTGTAAGAGCTGCAATTACTCTGCTTTTATACTCTTCTTTAAGTCTCGGTGAATATGCCATAACTATATTACTTCATTAGATTTTGTTGAAAATCTTACTTTTTTATCACCTTCAATTTTATAACCAACTCTTGTAGTTTCTCCTTTCGAAGTTAACAATGATAGGTTAGAAATATGAATAGGCGCTTCTTTTTCTACGATTCCACCTTGAGGATTTTTAGCACTTGGTTTAGTATGTTTCTTAACCATGTTTATACCCTCAACAATCGCTTTGTTCTTATCTATTAATACTTTTTGTACTTTACCTTCAGCACCTTTGTGGTCTCCAGCAATTACTTTTACAGTATCTCCAGTTTTTATTTTAAGCTTTGTCATCTTAAATTAATGTATTAAAGCACTTCAGGTGCTAATGATACAATTTTCATGAATTGTTTATCACGAAGTTCTCTAGCAACAGGACCAAATACGCGTGTTCCTCTCATCTCTCCTTGAGCGTTTAAAAGCACACATGCGTTATCGTCAAATCTTATATAAGATCCGTCTGGTCTTCTTACTTCTTTTACAGTACGTACAACAACTGCAGTTGAAACAGCACCTTTTTTAATGTTTCCATTAGGTGTTGCGTCTTTTATGGAAACAACTATTTTGTCTCCTACAGATGCGTATCTTCTTTTAGTACCACCTAAAACACGGATAGTTAAAACTTCCTTTGCTCCAGTGTTGTCTGCTACCTTTAATCTTGATTCTTGCTGTACCATAATTATTTAGCTCTTTCAATGATTTCAACTAATCTCCAACATTTAGATTTACTTAAAGGTCTTGTTTCCATGATCCTTACAGTATCTCCAATATTACAATCGTTTGTTTCGTCGTGTGCAACATATTTTTTTGTTTTTAACACGAACTTACCATACATAGGGTGTTTTACTTTTTTCACCTCAGAAACCACAATAGATTTCTGCATCTTGTTACTTGTAACAACTCCTATACGTTCTTTTCTTAAATTTCTTGTTTCCATCTTTTAGCAGAATTATTGTAATTCTCTTTTAGTTAATTCAGTCGCAATTCTTGCTACGCTTCTTCTTACAGAACGTAATTGAATTGGATTTTCTAAAGGAGATATTGCATGAGCTAATTTTAGGTCTGAATAACTCTTTTTTGTTTCACCAAGTTTCTCTTGTAACTCGGCTACTGATAATTCTTTAATTTCTGATTGTTTCATGATATCAAATAAATTATGCTTCGTAATCGCGAGCGATTATAAACTTAGTTTTAACTGGTAGTTTTTGAGCCGCTAAACGCAATGCTTCTTTAGCGATCTCTAGTGATACTCCTCCTATTTCAAAAAGCATTCTCCCTGGTTTAACAACAGCTACCCAATATTCAACGGCACCTTTACCTTTACCCATACGTACTTCAAGAGGTTTCTTTGTAATTGGCTTATCTGGAAATATTTTAATCCATAATGAACCTTCTCTTTTCATGTAACGTGTAGCAGCAATACGTGCAGCTTCTATTTGACGTGACGTTAAAAACTCAGACTCGAGTGATTTTATACCAAAAGTACCATATGAAAGTTGGTGTCCTCTTTGAGAAAGACCCTTCATACGTCCTTTTTGTTGTTTACGAAATTTTGTTCTTTTAGGCTGTAACATTTTTCTTTACTTTATAAAAAATTACTTTCTACGACGTGGCTTAGAATTATTTCCTCCACGAGGTGCTCCTGCACCTGCCTTCCCTTGCTTTTTGGATAAACCAACTAGCGGAGAAAGTTCTCTTTTACCATATACTTCACCTTTCATAATCCATACTTTAACACCCAATCTACCATAGGTAGTGTGTGCCTCAACTAAAGCATAGTCAATATCGGCTCTAAAGGTTGATAAAGGAATACGTCCTTCTTTGTAGTGTTCAGAACGTGCCATTTCAGCACCATTTAAACGTCCACTAATTTGAACTTTAATTCCTTCAGCATTCATACGCATCGTAGCAGCAATAGCCATTTTTATAGCACGACGGTATGAAATTCTATTTTCAATTTGGCGTGCAATGCTAGTTCCTACTAAAAATGCATCAAGTTCAGGTCTTTTAATTTCAAAAATATTAATCTGAACTTCTTTTCCGGTAATCTTTTTAAGTTCTTCTTTCAACTTGTCTACCTCTTGACCACCTTTCCCGATAATAATACCAGGTCTTGCAGTAGTGATAGTAACGGTTACAAGCTTTAAAGTTCTTTCAATAATTACTCTACTTACACTAGCTTTAGATAAACGTACATGTACGTATTTTCTAATCTTATCGTCTTCGGCAAGCTTATCTCCATAATCATTACCTCCATACCAGTTAGATTCCCATCCTCTGATAATACCTAAGCGATTTCCGATTGGATTTGTTTTTTGTCCCATTGTCTATCTTAGCTTTGTGTGTTATTATTAGCTCCAACTACGATTGTTACGTGGTTTGAACGTTTTCTAATTCTGTGTGCACGACCTTGTGGTGCTGGACGCAATCTTTTTAACATTGCTCCTCCATCTACTCTAATTTCTTTTACAATCAACTCAGCATCTTCAATACTAGCTTCTTCGTTTTTAGACTGCCAGTTAGCAATTGCAGATAAAAGCAATTTTTCTAATTTAGCTGAAGCTTCTTTTTGGTTGAATTTTAAAATATTAAGAGCTTTCTCTACTTTTTCGCCTCTTACTAAATCGGCTACTAAACGCATTTTTCTCGGTGACGTAGGACAATTATTAAGTTTTGCAAAAGCAACAAGCTTATTACCTTCCTTAATAGCGTCTGCCATTTGTTTTTTACGACTTCCCATAGCTTACTACTTTTTACCTTTATTTTTAGCACCTGCATGTCCACGGAATGAACGTGTTGGTGAAAATTCTCCTAATTTATGTCCTACCATGTTTTCAGTAACATATACTGGCACAAATTGGCGGCCATTGTGAACTGCGATAGTTTGTCCAACAAAATCTGGAGTAATCATAGAGGCTCTAGACCACGTTTTGATTACGGTTTTTTTGTTAGCCTCCACATTGTCAGCCACTTTTTTCTCTAATTTATAATGAACGAACGGTCCTTTTTTTAATGATCTTGCCATGTCTTATTTCTTTCTACGTTCTACAATATATTTATTACTTGCATTCTTTTTAGAACGTGTTCTATAACCTTTAGCTGGAATACCGTTTCTAGAACGTGGGTGTCCTCCAGAAGATTTTCCTTCACCACCTCCCATGGGGTGATCAACTGGATTCATTACTACTGGTCTAGTACGTGGACGTCTTCCTAACCATCTTGTTCTACCTGCTTTACCAGATACTAACAATTGGTGATCAGAATTAGACACAACACCAATAGTTGCTAAACAGTTAACAAGAATCAATCTTGTTTCACCAGAAGGCAATTTAATTGTTGCAAATTTTCCATCTCTTGCCATTAATTGAGCAAAAGCACCAGCGCTACGAGCCATAATAGCTCCTTGACCTGGACGTAACTCTACACAAGAAATAATAGTTCCTAATGGAATTTGACTAAGTGGCATGGCGTTTCCAATTTCTGGAGCAACACCTTCTTGACCAGACACTACAGTTTGACCAACTTGTAATCCGTTTTGTGCAATGATATATCTTTTCTCGCCATCCTGATAATTCAATAATGCGATAAAAGCTGTTCTGTTTGGATCGTATTCGATAGACTTAACTTCAGCAGGAATTCCAGCTTTGTTACGTTTGAAATCGATAATACGATACTTTCTTTTATGACCTCCACCGATATAGCGCATGGTCATTTTTCCTTGACTGTTTCTACCACCAGACCTTTTGTTCGGAACGAGTAAACTCTTTTCCGGCTTATCAGTAGTAATGGCGTCAAATCCATTTACTACTCTAAATCGCTGTCCTGGTGTGATTGGTTTTAATTTTCTTACTGACATTTGTCTTTAATTACATGTTACTGTATAAATCAATCATTTCACCTTCCGCCAGTTGTACAATTGCCTTTTTAACAGCATTTGTTTTACCATGTTGAATACCCGTTTTAGTATAACGAGTTCTTCTTTCTGGACGGACATTTATAGTACGAACTTTTTCAACAGAAACACCATAAGCAGCTTCCACCGCTTTTTTGATTTCTACCTTGTTCGCCTTTGTATTCACCGCGAAAGTATAGCAGTTTCTTAACTCGCTATCTGCAGTCGCTTTTTCTGTGATTATAGGTTTAATTAAGATACTCATGGTTTCTATTTACTTAAATTTGTTTCAATTCCTTCTAAAGCTCCTTCTAAAAGCACTACTTGACCAGCATTTAAAATCTTGTAAGTACTTAATTCTGAAGCAGTTATAACTTCAGAGCCTCTTAAATTGCGTGACGACAAATATACATTATTATTTGACGCACCCAACACAAACAGAGATTTTTTGTTTTCTAAGTTTAAAGCCTTTAAAACAGCTGTAAAATTCTTAGTTTTTGGAGCATCAAAATTAAAGTCTTCTAATACTACAATTGATTGCTCTCCTGCTTTAATGCTTAAAGCTGATTTACGTGCTAAACGCTTTAAGTTTTTATTAAGTTTAAAGCTATAGTTTCTTGGTCTTGGACCGAACATACGACCACCACCTTTAAAAACTCCAGACTTAATAGAACCTGCTCTTGCTGTACCAGTTCCTTTTTGTTTTTTAATCTTACGAGTACTTCCAGAGATCTCAGCACGTTCTTTCGATTTGTGAGTTCCTTGTCTTTGGTTCGCTAAATATTGTTTAACATCCAAATATACTGCATGATTATTAGGCTCAATAGCAAATACATCTTTAGAAAGGTCTGCCTTTCTTCCTGTATCTTTTCCGTTTATATCTAAAACTGCTACTTTCATTATTTCTGAATAATTACATAAGAGTTTTTATGTCCAGGCACACAACCTTTAACAACTAGTAGATTTTTATCTGCTACTATTTTTAAAACTCTTAAATTTTCAACATTCACTCTATCACCACCCATTCTTCCTGCCATCTTCATTCCTTTAAATACTCTTGCAGGATATGAAGCTGCTCCAATAGAACCTGGCGCTCTTAAACGGTTGTGTTGACCGTGTGTTGCTTGACCTACACCACCAAAACCGTGACGTTTTACAACACCTTGGAAACCTTTTCCTTTTGATATTCCAGCAATATCAACGAATTCACCTTCAATAAAGTGCTCTACTGTGATTGCATCACCTAATTTGTACTCCTCATCAAAACCTTTGAATTCAACGATTTTGCGTTTTACAGAAGTCCCTGCTTTCTTAGCGTGACCTAAGTCCGCTTTAGTAGCACTTTTTTCTGTCGCGTCATCGAAACCAAGTTGAATAGCTTTGTAGCCGTCAACTTCTTCAGTTCTGACTTGGGTAACGATACATGGTCCAGCTTCGATTACTGTACATGGAATGTTTTTTCCATTTTCATCGAAAATGCTGGTCATACCGATTTTTTTTCCAATTAACCCAGACATATTTATTATTTATTAATGATTACTATTTGTTATTAAAAATTCAAGGCTGAAAATACATTCAGCCTTGAATTGTATTTTACCGTTTTTCCTTAACCATCGTTAAGGACATGTTTCTGTTCTTACTTACACTTTAATTTCTACTTCAACACCACTTGGCAATTCAAGTTTCATTAAAGCATCAATTGTTTTTGAAGACGAAGAATAAATATCCAATAAACGCTTGTAAGAGCTTAATTGGAATTGTTCTCTTGCCTTTTTATTTACGTGTGGAGAACGTAATACAGTGAAAATTTTCTTGTTTGTTGGTAATGGAATTGGACCTGTTACCACCGCACCTGTACTTTTTACAGTTTTTACAATCTTATCAGCAGACTTATCTACTAAGTTATGATCGTAAGATTTTAATTTAATTCTAATTTTTTGACTCATATTCTTAGTTTTAAGCTTCTGTTCCTTTAGCCGCTTTAATCACTTCTTCAGATATATTTGAAGGTGTTTCAGCATAATGTGAAAATTCCATAGTTGATGTTGCACGACCTGATGATAATGTTCTTAATGTAGTTACATAACCGAACATCTCTGATAATGGCACATGTGCTTTTACAGTTTTTGCTCCTGCTCTATCACCCATATCATTAACTTGCCCACGGCGTCTATTCAAATCACCAACAATATCACCCATATTTTCTTCTGGAGTAATAACTTCCAGTTTCATAATAGGCTCCATAATTACAGCTTTTGCAGCTTTTGCAGATGCTTTAAAACCTAATTTAGCAGCTAATTCGAACGATAATTGATCAGAATCCACATCATGGTAAGAACCATCTGTTAATGTTACTTTCATAGCATCAACTTCGTATCCTGCTAATGGACCATTTTGCATTGCTTGTTTAAATCCTTTTTCAATAGAAGGGATAAATTCTTTAGGAACGTTACCACCTTTAATTGCAGATATAAACTCTAAACCTGTTTTTCCTTCTTCTGCTGGCTCCAAAGTAAATACGATATCAGCAAATTTACCACGACCACCAGATTGTTTTTTGTAAACTTCTCTATGTTCAGCTTTACGAGTAATAGCCTCTTTGTACTCAACTTGAGGAGCACCTTGATTAACTTCTACTTTAAACTCACGACGTAAACGGTCTACAATGATATCTAAGTGAAGCTCACCCATTCCAGAAATAATAGTCTGTCCTGAAGCTTCATCAGTTCTCACTGTAAATGTTGGATCTTCTTCAGCCAATTTAGCTAAAGACATACCTAATTTATCAACATCAGCTTTCGTTTTAGGCTCAACCGCGATACCAATAACGGGATCAGGGAAGTTCATACTTTCTAAAACAATTGGGTGTTTTTCAGCTGAAAGAGTATCTCCTGTTTTGATATCTTTAAATCCTACTGCTGCTCCAATATCACCTGCTTCGATAAAATCGATAGCATTTTGTTTGTTAGCATGCATTTGGTAGATACGAGAGATACGCTCTTTATTGCCTGAACGGTTGTTCAACACATAAGAACCAGCATCTAAACGACCTGAATAAGCACGGAAGAATGCCAAACGACCAACATAAGGATCGGTAGCAATTTTAAATGCTAATGCAGAGAACGGCTCTTTTACATCTGGCTTACGTCTTTCTTCTTTTTCTGTATCTGGATTAACTCCAATTACACTTTCTCTATCCATTGGAGAAGGCAAATAACGACATACGGCATCTAACAAGAATTGTACACCTTTATTTTTAAATGAAGAACCACAAATCATAGGAATGATAGCCATATCCATTACAGCAGCTCTAAGTGCAGCGTGCACTTCTTCTTCTGTAATAGAATCTTCATCTTCCATGAATTTTTCTAATAGGTTCTCATCATAAGTAGCTACTTCTTCAATAAGTAAAGCTCTATATTTTTTAGCTTCAGCTTTTAATTCATCTGGAATTTCAATAACATCAAAAGTTGCCCCTTGAGTTTCATCATGCCATACGATAGCTCTGTTTTTTACTAAATCTACGATACCTTTAAAATCAATCTCGTCACCAATGTTCAAAACGATTGGCACCGCGTTAGATCTTAACATATCTTTTACTTGTTGACAAACTGCTAAAAAGTTAGCACCTTGACGGTCCATTTTGTTAACGAAACCAATACGAGGCACTTTGTAGTTGTCAGCTAGTCTCCAGTTAGTTTCAGATTGAGGCTCAACACCATCAACCGCACTAAATAAGAATACTAAACCATCTAATACACGTAATGAACGGTTTACTTCAACCGTAAAATCAACGTGACCCGGAGTATCAATGATGTTAAAATGATAACTCATTGAATTATCAGTAGGCTCACCATTTTCTCTTGGAAATACCCATTCGCAGGTTGTAGCCGCAGATGTGATAGTAATACCACGCTCTTGCTCTTGCTCCATCCAGTCCATGGTTGCAGCACCATCATGTACTTCCCCTATTTTATGGGAAACTCCTGTATAATAAAGTATACGCTCTGTTGTTGTTGTTTTACCAGCATCAATATGAGCAGCAATACCTATGTTTCTTGTATATTTTAAATCTCTTGCCATGTTGTATTAAAATCTAAAGTGAGAGAATGCTTTGTTAGCTTCTGCCATTTTGTGAGTATCTACTCTTTTCTTAACCGCCGCTCCTTCTTCTTTAGCTGCTGCTAAAATTTCTGAAGCTAAACGTTGTGCCATAGATTTTTCGTTTCTTTTGCGAGAATAGCTAATTAGCCATTTCATTGCAGTTGAAACTTTACGGTCTGGACGGATTTGCATTGGAATTTGAAATGTTGCACCACCAACACGACGACTACGTACTTCTACGTGAGGCATAACGTTAGATAAAGCATCTTTCCAAGTTTCTAAAGCTGTTTTTTCTTCGTTTGTTTTTTTCGATTCTACAATGTCAATCGCATCGTAAAATACTTTAAAAGCCACAGACTTCTTTCCATCCCACATCATCATGTTAACGAAACGAGTTACTAACTGATCGTTAAAACGTGGATCTGGTAAAAGCGGTCTCTTTTTTGCTGCTCTTTTTCTCATGTCTTCTTCTTAAAAGTTTTAATTACTTTTTCTTACCTTTTGCTGGAGCAGCTGGTGCTTGTCCTGGTTTTGGACGTTTAGCCCCATACTTAGATCTACGTTGTGTTCTACCTGCAACACCTGCTGTGTCTAAGGCACCACGAACGATGTGATATCTAACTCCTGGTAAATCTTTTACTCTTCCACCTCTAACCAATACTATCGAGTGCTCTTGTAGATTGTGACCCTCACCTGGGATGTATGCATTTACCTCATTACCATTTGTTAATCTAACACGAGCAACTTTACGCATTGCTGAGTTAGGTTTTTTAGGTGTAGTGGTGTAAACACGCGTACAAACCCCACGTCTTTGTGGACACGAATCTAAAGCAGCCGATTTACTCTTCTTGGTTATTTTGGCTCTTCCTATTCGTACTAATTGTGAAATTGTTGGCATATATATTATATATAAATTTTAAAATCCTCTTTTAAGAGGGCTGCAAAGGTAGAAATTAAAATGAATAATTCAAATCCTAATTCATTAATTTTCACAACATTTATAATATTTTTTTATTAGTTATATTATTAGTGTTAGTTTTCCGTTAGATTTACATATTAAATAGCTATTTATACCGTGCAGAAAACATCCATTTTATACCTTATTATATATATAGTATTTTCTTCGGGACTGTTTTGCCAAAACCTATACCTGAAAATTGATGGTGAAGACGCCATTGAAACCACCACCATAGATTCATTAAACTATCTTAAAAAACATGAAAATTATCTATCTATTAAAAATGAAGTGGATTCGCTTCAAAAAAGTTTATATAGAATTGGTTATATTGAAAATGAACTGGAATTTATTGACAGAACCAATGATTCTTGTTTTGCTGCAAAAATTCATCTTAAAAGAAAATATAATGTTATACATATATATTACGACAAATCCATTATCAACCCGAAGTTAATAAATGCGATATCAAACAAGGTGTTTGACAACTATTTTTCGGTTCCATTCAGTAAACTTGAAAATGCTTTAAGCTTTATTAATTCTAAAATTTCAGAAGAAGGATATCCATTTTCTAAATTATATTTATCAGATATTGAAATAGAAAAATCCAACTTAAAAGGAAACTTAATTGTAGCATCTAAAAACCAAAAGCGTGTCATAAGTGATATTATCATTAAAGGATACGAAAAGTTTCCTCGTTCCTATTTAAAACATTATTTAAAAATTAAGCCCAATCAAACTTTTAACTTAAGTGTCATAAAAAACAAAACCCAGCAATTGAACAATTTAAGGTTTGCAAGTGAAATAAAACCCCCTGAAGTTTTGTTTTCAAAAGATTCTACAACCTTATATTTATACCTTCAAAAAACAAAAAGCAATGCGTTTGATGGCTTTTTAGGTTTTGGCACCAATGAAGACACAAACAAATTACAATTTGATGGCTATTTGAATTTAAACCTTAGCAACAATTTAAACTACGGCGAATCGTTTAAATTGCTATACAAAAGTGATGAAAACGACCAAAAAACTTTTGAAACCAACCTTTCTTTGCCTTATTTTTTTAAGTCGCCCGTTGGGTTAGACCTTGCTTTACGCATATTCAAAAAAGATTCTTCATTTACTACGGTAAACCAAACTGCAAAAATTCACTATCAAATAAACCCTAAGCACAAGGTTTATACAGGAATTTTATCCACTCAGTCCAATAATTTATTGAACCAAACCTCAACTTCCATATTAGATTACAAAACTACATACTACACATTTGCTTATCAATTTGTAAAAAACCAAAACTATAACTTGCTTTTCCCAGTAAATTCACAGCTATATTTAGAAAGCAATTTTGGTGAAAGAAATCAATCAAATCAAGAAGAAAAACAATCCTTGTTAAGTTTGGATGCTTTTAAAATCTTTAATTTGAATACCAAAAACAGCATTTATTTAAGAATAAATAGTGCTATACTTAATTCTGAAACTTATTTTGAAAACGAACTATTGCGCTTTGGCGGCATAAATTCCGTAAGAGGTTTTGAAGAAAACAGCATATATGCATCGCTTTTAAGTTTATTAAATACCGAATACCGTTATCAACTTAACAATTCTATCTACATACATACCATTACTGACTTAGCCTATTTTGAAAATAAGTTATCCGGTAACAAAGAAAAACTATATGGTTTTGGATTCGGCTTTGGAGTTTTAACAAAAACAGGACTACTTCGGTTTAATTATGCAAATGGTAAATCTGAGAATATCCCATTTAAACTTTCAAATTCTAAAATACACCTTAGTCTGACAGCAAATTTCTAACCCTAAATTGTCATTTTCTTATTTTTTTGTCCTAAATCGTAAATTTTAACCATTATTTATTGTTTTATTAACTTTTTATTATGATTTTTGACATTGACTAATTCAAATAATTATAAAAATGAAAACAAAGTTTAGTGGAATTCTAACGCTATTACTAGCGTTTGTCGTGCAACTAACGTTTGCACAAGAAAAGACTATTTCAGGTACAGTATCAGACGCGTCTGGTTTGCCTTTACCTGGAGCTACGGTCTTAGTTAAAGGTACCACTTCTGGTACCTCAACAGATTTCGATGGAAAATATGCAATTAAAGCTAATACAGGTGCTACACTTGTGTTTAGTTTTGTGGGGTATACAACCAAAGAAATTAGAGTAGCTGCCTCAAATTCAATTAATATCCAATTAAGCGAAGATACCGCTGTTCTAGAAGAAGTAGTAGTTACTGCTTTAGGTATTAAAAGAGAAAAAGCCTCAATTGGGTCTGCAGTTACTACTGTAAACTCTGAAGAACTTAATGAGGGATCTCAAACTAACATATCCGATGCCATAAAAGGTAAAGTGGCAGGTGTTGTTATTTCGAATGCTTCAACAGATCCTGGAGCTTCTTCTGGTATTATTATTAGAGGTTTTAGTTCTTTAGGTGGTAGTAACCAACCGCTTTATATTGTTGATGGCGTTCCTATCAATGATGGATCTAGATTTTCTAATGATTTAAATGGTGGTTATGACTTTGGACGTGGATCAGGAGACATTAATCCTGATAATATTGAAACCATTTCTATTTTAAAAGGTGCTTCTAGTACAGCATTATATGGATCTAGAGCAGCGAACGGTGTGGTAATTATTACTACAAAAAAAGGTAAGGCTTCTAAGTTAAATATTGAATTTTCATCGGCCGCTACATTTTCTGATCTGCTTAGGGCACCAAAATATCAAAATCAATTTGGTCAAGGATGGGATGGACAACATTACCTAGATGAAAACGGTTCTTGGGGACCTCGTTTTGACAATAGTGTAATTGTTTGGGGACATGTGGTTAACAATTCTCAAAAACTAAAACCTTATGCATTTCAAAAAGATCAGCTTAGAAACTTCTTTGATATAGGGGAATCTTACCAAACCAATGTATCTGTATCTGGAGGTTCTGATAACACAACTGGAAGAATTTCTGTTAACAATGCAACATCTGATGGTATTTACCCTACAACTGCAGATAGTTTTGAAAGAAATACATTAACATTATCCTTTCAATCAAAAATGGATTTTTTAACTTTTGGAGGAAGTTTAAATTATGTAAACACTTCTGGTAGTGCGGTTGCAACAGGACAAGGTCTTTCGGTAATAAACAATTTAATGCAAATCCCTACTGATATTGATATAACTGAATTTAAAGATTATAAAGACCCATTTAATAATGTTTCTAATTATTATACGCCTTATGGTGTTACCAACCCATATTTTACATTAAATGAAAATGGAAGTGGGTACAAAAAAGAACGTGTTTATGGTGCCTTTGACGTTAACGCAGAATTAAATTCTTGGGCCAGTATTGGATATCGATTTGGTATAGACGCATATGCTGACAACACAAGAATATGGAGAGCCATTGTAGACGCCGATCCAGGAAGTCCAAATGATGGATCAAGTACCGAAGAGCCAGGTGCATATTCAGAAGCAAATAATATAGTTAAACAATTTAATCATGATTTATTTTTAAATCTTAATTTTGATATACAAGAAAAATTAAAAATTGAATCTACATTTGGTTTTAACTATAATGATAGATTTACTACTGGTTTAGCTGCTTCTGTAAGTTCGCAAGACGTGCCTGGTTATTATGCATTAACAAATTCTGCAAGTACTCCAATTACATCTTCTACAATTAGTAAAAGAAGATTATATGGCGTGTTCAATTCAACGACTTTTTCATTTAACGACATGTTATATATAACTGGTAACATAAGAAACGATTGGTATTCAACACTTCCTATTGAAAGTAGATCTGTACTTTATGGTGGTGTAAATGCATCATGGATTGCAACAAATACTTTTCCTGAAATAAAGAATGTTTTAAGTTATGGTAAAATACGATTAGGCTATGGAGAAACAGGGGTAGATACCGACCCATATCAAATAGACCCAGTTATTGTATCTGGTTCTATTGACAATCAAGGCTTTAGAGATTTAGCGTTTCCTGCTGGTGGGTTTAATGCTTTTGAAATTGGTAATAGAGCTGGAAACCCTAATTTAAAACCTGAAAGAAGAAAGGAATTCGAAATAGGTACTGAATTATCCTTTATAAAAAATCGTATCTCTCTAGATTTTACTTATTATGACGCTAAGGTGGAAAACCAAATCTTAAACTTACCACTAGCAGCTTCGTCTGGATATACAAATCAAACAGCAAATGTTGGTGTTATATCTAATAAAGGTATTGAAGCATTACTTAAATTAAGTATTTTCAGAAATCCCGATGGTTTTAATTGGAATACTACTTTTAATTATTCTACAAATGATGCAATTCTAGAAGAATTAGATGAAAGATTAGATCAAGTAGATTTGGGAGGTTTAAGCACCGTAGCTTTAATAGCTAGAAAAGGGGAACCATTATCATTACTAGAAGGTAGCGTTCCAAGAAGAGACCCTGATGGTAACATTGTAGTTGATGCAAACGGTATACCTATTGCTTCACCAATTAAAGAAGTTTACGGTGACACTCAGTATGATTATACCTTAGGAATTTCAAATGATTTTTCTTATAAAGGATTTTCATTAGGCTTTACTTTAGATATAAGGGAAGGTGGTTTAATGTTCTCAAGAACTGCTGATATTACTAGATTTACTGGTAACTCAATAACTACCACAATTAATGATAGAAATCCATATCTCATACCAAATTCTGTGCGAGAAGTTACTCCTGGAGTTTTTGAAACTAATACTACAGCCATTGATTCTGAGCATTGGGATGATTACTATAGAGCAGACGCTAATGATAGAGAACAAGTAATAGATAAATCCTTTATAAAGTTAAGAGAAGTTATATTTGCTTATAAGTTTTCTGATAAAATTATTGGAAGAACACCTTTTAAAGATTTAACAATAAGTGTTGTTGGTAGAAACCTTCTACTTTTCACACCAGAATCTAACCAATATATCGATCCTGAGGTTTCTACTTTTGGCACCGATTTAAATAGCCAATTTGGTGAGTTTAGTGCAAATCCTACCACTAAGAGTCTAACCCTTGCATTAAAAGCTAGATTTTAATTAATTTTAAAAAATAAAAAAATGAAAAATATAATTAGATTTCTTTTTCTTCTAATCATGATAACCTCATGTGAAGAAGATTTGAACATAAACACAAATCCAAATACCCCAGTAGGTGCCGATAAAAGTTTTATCCTTACAGCTGCAGAAGGGTCATTAGCTACTATTATGGGTGGGTATTTAACAAACGTAGGTGGGTTTTTATCTCAATATCATACGCAACCACCTTCAGCTTCACAATATTTAGATATTGATACCTATAACATGAATGCTGACCACGCCAATAGAATGTGGAATGAAATATATGCAGGCTGTTTGAATGATTTAAGTTATGTAAAACAAGTTTCTGATGATGAAAATGATACAGGATCCTATTTAATTGCTACCTTATTACAATCATATACTTTTCAAGTATTAACAGACCTTTTTGGAAGTATACCTTACTCTGAAGCATTATTAGGTGAACAAAATATTAGTCCTAAACTTGATGAAGGTGACGTTATCTATCCTGCATTAATTAACAGTATTGATGATGCCTTAGCTAAATATAACACTAATCCTGTAAGTTCAACCGTTGGAACTCAAGATGTTATTTATAGTGCAAATATGAGTGATTGGGTAAAATTTGCAAACACTTTAAAACTAAAATTGTATTTAAGAATGGCTTATACAAGTCAAGCAAATCCTACGGCTGTAAATGCCCTATTAACTGCAAACAATTTTATAACATCGGATGCTAAATTTTCAGTGTACTCAGCAACTCAAGAGGAAGACAAAAACAACCCATTTTATGATGTTCAAATCGATAGATTGGGGGATGTAAATAATATAGCTAGTGCTTCTCTTTTAAATTTCTATACTGATAATAGCGACCCTAGAATTGATGCTGTTTATCGCAAAAACACTTCAAATCTTCACAGGGCTATTGACCAAGGAGATAGAGGTAGTTTTGCATCTCTTGTTGCTGGTGCTTTTTCAAGACCAAATATAAAACCAAATACACCAGTTTACTTGTTAACCGTAAGTGAAAGTAATTTTTTACAAGCAGAAGCTCTAATAAGATATGCAAGTGGTGTAGGTGCAGATGCTAAGTATAATGCAGGTGTACTCAATTCGTTTTTAACTTATGGGTTAACAGCTGCTCAAGCAAATACTTTAACGGGTACTGGTGGAGCTTATCAATATGTGCCTTCTGCTAATATTGAAACAGCTATTAGACAAGTAATGGTTCAAAAATGGGCTTCTTTAGCATATATAAATAATATTGAGGCATTCTTTGAACTAACCAGAACTAAATACCCAGAAATAGTAACTTTTGGAACTCAAAACTATACTATTGGCAATTTAATTATTTCTAAAAATTCCATTCTACCAGCTGGTCAAACACCAAAAACACTTTTTTATCCAACTGATGAGATAAATAGAAATAAAAACGTAAATCAAAAAGATGCTCTTACTGAGAAGATTTGGTGGGATCAAAAATAAAATATAAATTTTAATTTTAAAAAAAAATAAAATGAAAATAACATTTAAACATTTAAGTCGTATTTCATTAATACTACTAGTATTTCTGATTATATCTTGCGATGAAGCTAACCCAATTCCTTCGGAGATTACTTATTACGCTGATGTACAATTAATTGGAGATCGAACAATTGCCATAACTCAGGGACAACCATTTACTGATCCTGGGGCAATATCTTTAATTGATGGAGAATCGGTACCTTATACAACAACAGGATCTGTTGACACCAGTACTCCTGGTGTTTATAAACTAACTTATGAAACCATAAACGATGATGGGTTTCCTGCATCAGCAACAAGAGCAGTAGTTGTTTTAAGTAGTGCTCCTAGTATCTATAATCTTGAAGGCAATTGGAGAAGAAGTGCTACAGGTAATGCCGTAATAGTACGCATTTCTGATAGAGAATACACTCATAGTAATGCAGGCGGTGTAGACGGAGTCAATGCTCTTTTTGTTCCTTTCTATAATATAGATGATGTTAATTTATATATACCTTTTACCCCTAATGCATCTGAAAGTGGAATAAGTGTTGAAAGCGTCTTGGGTTCTGGAAAAATAATTAACGCTAATGAAATTAACTGGGTTTTAAGTGCCAGTGGATTTTATGGTAGTTTACTTAGAATTTTTAGAAGAGTTTAAAAAAATTAAATACGTAATATTATGAAAAATATATATAAATATAGTTTTATACTTCTTTTGACTTTACTAACATCTTGCACTAATGAAGAAGGATATAAAGATATAAGTCTTGCTAATTCTGCTGTTAAAGAAGTATCTGGTGATTGGGTAGTTGAGGTTTTAAGAGATGATGTTCATTTTAGTGATGCTATAGTGACAATATCTAATACTTCTGATAATTCGCCTACACAAATTGTTATAAATGACCATGATGGTGGATGGGGATTAAAAGCTATTGCTAATGTTGATATAGCTACTAAAACTTTTTCTGTAACTGATGCTACCGAGTACTATTATGACGTAACTGTTACTATCACTAATGGTACTATTATTCCAAATGGAGGTACAACACCTGATGGAAGAATCGTTGATGCTATTTCATTTACCGCAGTTTTTTCTGATGTTCCAACTAGAACCTTTGTTTATACCGGTTATAGAAGAACAGGATTCTTAGAAGACGAATAAATAGGAATACTTTAATTTCATATTTCAAACCGAACAAGAAAACTTGTTCGGTTTTTTATACCTTTACCCCCATGGAAAACCAAACACAAATTTTTGGAATACGCGCTATTATTGAAGCGGTAAATGCTGGTAAAACTATCGATAAAGTATTTCTTCAAAAAGGCTTAAAGGGAGAGCTTTTTAGCGAATTAGAATCGTTGATTAACAGAAACTCTATTAATATATCGTATGTTCCTGTTGAGAAATTAAACAGACTTACCAATAAAAACCACCAAGGTGCTGTTGCTCAAATTTCACCTATAGAATTCCATGATTTGGAAACACTTGTCTTAAACGTTAT
Organism: Mariniflexile sp. HNIBRBA6329; assembly: GCF_043558645.1. Classification (NCBI taxonomy): domain Bacteria; kingdom Pseudomonadati; phylum Bacteroidota; class Flavobacteriia; order Flavobacteriales; family Flavobacteriaceae; genus Mariniflexile; species Mariniflexile sp. HNIBRBA6329. The sequence continues at coordinate 132,335 of NZ_JBIFXS010000002.1, forward strand.
AGAATCTGGTAAAACTCCTTTGTTTTTATTGTTGGACCAATTGAGTGATGTTAGAAATTTCGGTGCTATTATACGCACTGCCGAATGTACTGGTGTTAATGGCATCATTATTCAGAAAAAAGGTGGTGCTCCTGTAAATGGCGACACCATTAAAACAAGTGCTGGCGCTGTTTTTAAAATTCCTATTTGCAAGGTAGACCATATTAAAGATGCTGTTTTCTATATGCAATCTTCGGGTATTAAAGTGATTGCTGCTACTGAAAAAACAGATGACACTTTATACGATGTTTCATTTACTGAACCTTGCGCCATCATCATGGGATCGGAAGATAGAGGTATTAACCCCTCTATTTTAAAAGTGGTGGATGCTAAAGCTAAATTACCTTTACTTGGTGAAATTGAATCCTTGAATGTATCGGTGGCTTGTGGTGCTTTTTTATATGAAGCGGTGAGACAAAGACTCTCTTAGATTCTTAGACTTTCTTAGAAATTTAGACATTTTAGAGTGAACATTTTTTCAGATGTATCGTTAATCTTTATTTTCTTTGAAGGTATAATTAACTGTAGGTTGCTTTGGTTCTGGTTCTATTTTTTCAATAAAATTTCCGTTTTCATCGAAGTGTTTTAAAAAAGGGTCGTCGTCTTCATTATAATTGGGTTCTTCCCAAACGTATTTTTTGGGTTTCGCAATGGCTTTTCTAAAAATGAACGCAAATAGAAGTCCTGTTATCAATCCTGATAAGTGACCTTCCCAAGAAACACCTTCTTCTAAAGGTAAGGCGTACCAAATCATGCTTCCGTAAAGAAAAATGACCAATAAAGACAAAGCTACCAGTCGGTAATGCTTTGCAAAAACGCCTTTGAAAAAGATAAAACTTACCAATACATAAATGAGTCCGCTAGCGCCAATGTGGTATGAGGGCCTGCCAATATACCATGTTAAAAAACCAGAAACTATAATACCGTAAAACAAAACTTTCCAAGCGATAGGTCTGTAGAAATAGAACAACGCCATGGACAACACAAACAACGGAATGGTATTGTGATATAAATGTTGGATACTGCCATGTAAAAAAGGACTTAAAAATACACCTCGCAACCCTTTAAAGGTTTGTGGATAGATGCCATATTTACTAAAGTTGAAACCAAAACGCACTTCGAACCAAAATACCAACCAAATAGTCAGCACAAAAAAAATGGGGTATGCTATTACACCTGTTGAAAATTTAAAATGGTCTTGATTGTTGCTCATAGAATTAAAGATAGCAAATTGTTAACCAAGTTTCAATTTTGTGCTAAAATGGCAGAAGGGCACCGCGTGAGCGATTATTCGTTGTTGATTATTTCAAATTAATGAACTCATGAATGTAAAAACATTTAAAGTGAAAATCCTTTTTGTGAGGCACGAGCAAAAAGATTGCAACGAAAAGCGCGACCCCGACTTTTTTCGGGGGCACGCCCAAAAAACAAAACTTAATAGTGATGAGATTCCTTTTTGAAAGGGAATTGTTTTAATTTTACAGTATGAACGAACCTTTAGCAGAACGACTACGCCCAAAAACCTTGGAGGACTATGTAAGCCAAAAGCATTTGGTGGGGAAAGACGGTGCTTTAACGCAACATATTAAGCAGGGCTTGATTCCATCGATGGTGTTTTGGGGACCTCCGGGAACGGGAAAAACAACTTTGGCGAATATTATTGCTACAGAATCTAGCAGACCTTTTTACACGTTGAGTGCTATAAATTCTGGCGTTAAGGATATTAGGGACGTTATTGATAAGGCAAAACAAAGCGGCGGTTTGTTTACTACCAAAAACCCAATTTTGTTTATTGATGAGATACATAGGTTTAGTAAATCGCAACAGGATTCGTTATTGCAAGCGGTTGAAAAAGGTTGGGTAACTTTAATTGGTGCTACTACCGAAAACCCAAGTTTTGAAGTGATTCCTGCACTTTTATCGCGTTGCCAAGTTTATATTTTGAACGCTTTTGATAAAAGTGATTTAGAGATGCTTTTGAAGCGTGCTATTGAAAATGATGAGCAATTATCTAAAAAGAAAATAAAGCTGAAGGAAACCAATGCGCTTATACGCCTTTCGGGTGGTGATGCTAGAAAACTGCTGAATATTTTTGAATTGATTGTAAACTCGGAAAACAGCGATACCATTGAAATTACCGACGATGGTGTTTTGAAAAAAATACAGAGCAATACGGTGCGCTACGATAAAACAGGCGAACAACATTATGATATTATTTCAGCGTTTATAAAATCGATTCGTGGTAGTGACCCCAACGGGGCAGTTTATTGGTTGGCGCGTATGATTGAAGGTGGCGAAGATGTAAAGTTTATTGCTAGAAGATTGCTTATATCAGCAAGTGAAGATATTGGGAATGCCAACCCAACGGCTTTGGTAATTGCCAACAATACGTTTCAGGCGGTTTCGGTTATTGGACATCCGGAATCTAGAATTTTATTAAGCCAATGTGCTACATACTTAGCGTGTTCCCCAAAAAGCAATGCCGCTTATATGGCTATTGGCAAAGCGCAACAATTAGTTAGGGAAACGGGCGATTTATCGGTGCCCTTGGATATTAGAAATGCGCCTACAAAACTGATGAAAGAATTGGGTTATGGTGAAAACTACCAATATGCCCACAATTACGAAAACAATTTTGCAAACCAAGAGTTTTTACCAAACGAAGTAAAAAACACAAAACTTTACGACCCTGGCAATAATGCCCGCGAAAATGCCCACCGTGAATTTTTAAAGCAGCGTTGGAAGGATAAATATGGATATTAGTTTGTTGTTAAGTTGTATGCTGTAAAGGCGTAAAATTAATTTCATCTTAACACCTCAACGACAAACAACTTAACGCTCATTAAAACTTGATATTAAGCACTTCTTGTTTTAAAACATCATTGTCATAATATTCTAAAACCCAATTACTGTCCTTTTTATATATAGTAGCATTTTTACCTTCTACCAAATACATATCTGGAATGCTTGTTTTCTTAATTCTATAAACCACTTTTGGTGTACTATCAACTAATTGAAAGCCGTTTTCAATGGCCTGTGCATATAAAATACCCGATGGAGATTCTTTTGCAGTTAATGCTGTTGTATCTATTACTTCTTTAGCAGCCACTTTTAGTTTTGGTGTTTGAGCAACCGCTTCAACCTTCGGCGATACTTTTTCTACAACTACTTCTTTTTCCTTTTTAAGGTTTTCAATTTCCTGTCTTAACGTTTCTATTTCTTTTGAAACCTCACTTTTGGTTTCTACCTCTTGTGATACCGCAACGCTTGCATTGGCACTTGGTTCATATTTATAGTTGAGTGCCTCAATGGATTTAAAAGCGTTTCTTGCGGCTTCAGTATAGGCTCTTTGAAATTCTTTTTCTCTACTTTCACCCATTTCAGAAGTATAAACCACTTCGTCGTTGCAGTTTTTAAGTTCTACCGTTAATTTGGTTTTGAACATACCTGAATCTTTTACCAAATTAGATTTTAAAGCCAAACATCTGTTTTTAACCAAATCATCAGGATAGTTAGCACCTTCCATTAGTGCCTCAAATCCATACTTTTCAAACAAAAACTCGGTTAATGAATTAAGTTGGTATTGATCGGCTTCCTTTAAAAAATCATATTTCGTAGGTACTATTACGTACTTGTAATTGTTTAAATTGGCTTGTGAAAAGATACTTGTAGATAGTAAGCATGTAATAAGTATGGCAATATATTTAAGTTTCATTTTTTATTTAATAATTGTTAAACGACTGTTGTAAAGATACACTTTATAAATATTTTTTTAATTCTATTAAACCACTTATTTGTTTAACGTTGGTTTCTATATTCATATTATTGGTGTCAAAATAAATAACATCCATACCTACGTTTAAAGCACCCTCTATATCGGCTTCATAACCATCACCAATCATAAGGCTTCTACTAATTTCCGTTTGGGCTTTTTCAATAGCATAATGAAAAATTCGAGGGTTTGGTTTTTTTACCCCAATATCTTCGCCATTTGTAATGGTTTTAAAATAGTGATGAATGTTTGATTTGGTTAATTTCCTGTATTGTACCTCTTCAAATCCATTAGACAAAATATGCAAGTTGTATTTTAAACTTAAGTAATCGAGAATCTCAATGGTATGGTCAAACAAATAATTATTATCGGTTAGATAGGTAATATAATCTGTTGATAGCGTTCGAATCATAGTATCATCGATATGCAAATTGGCAGCTACAAACGTATCTCTCAACCGACCAAAACGCAACACTTCTTTATCAATCTTAGCATCTCTATAAAGTTTCCAATATTGGAAATTGATTTCGCGATAGTGCGATAAAAATTCATGTAAATCCACATTTATAGCATTCATTTTAAAAATTTTATCGAATGTTAATTCTGAATTTTTATCAAAATCCCAAAGTGTATGGTCTAAATCGAAAAAAATATCGGTAATACCTTCAATTTTCATATGTGCACTTTATTGTTTTTAAGGTCATATGCAGTTCGCTATTAACAACTTCATTAAAAATCAGCTTTTTACATGCTTGTTTCATTCCCTGACTCTAAAATAATATTGAACAATTCTTTAAATCCTTTCCAGCGTTCAATATCGCTAAATGTATAATTATGAAGTACAGGTATAAACTCTCCATTTACCTGCTTCACTTCATGAATAATGGCATTTAATGTTTTCTTTTTATCTAATAACGATTGGTTTTTTAGCAACACATAGTCCATTACGTGGTAGGAATATATCTTTAACGGGGTTTGAATTTCATAATCCAAATCGTAAAAGAAAAAAGGTGTGCAAGAACCTGCACGAAAACCTATCTGATTTACGTAGCCCATCGTATAATCTTCCAAAATTTCTAGTTCTATCAAGTTTCTGTAAGATTCTGGTAGATTCAATTTTGAAAACGACTGTCTTGATGCTCTAAGCGATGTGTTTATAATATCTTCCATTTTAAGCTTTTCCTTTTTTAAAATAGAAAAATCTTCAATGGCAAAAAAGGATGTTTTTAAACCTACTTCGCAATAATCGGCCACATGCTTTATAAGTGAAACAAACTTCTTTTTATTAGGATTAACACCCTTGTCATAAGTTGAAAAATCGCCTATTAAAAAGAAAAACAAAAACTTGAACTTACTTTGCTTTTGTTTATTAATAATATATTTAAAGGTGTCGTATGGGTCGTGCTGCAACCCAAAAATGACCATAAACCGATTGTATAAAGTTTTAAATTTAAACTGAAATAAATCTTTAACCGAACCTCCAAAACTTCGCATGAAACCTTTTAGCTTAAAATGGTAAGGGCTGGGTACATCTATTATTGGCTTTACACTGTACTTTTTTTGAGGAAATTTAAACTCAGGAAATTGCAATTGCAAGGCCTCTTTAAATTTATACGCCCAAATATCTACAACAGGCTGTTGTAAAAAACCATGTTTAAACGCCATGCTTTCGGTAGCCAAAAAACGTCCATAATTATCTTTTACATGAGGCAGGTATTCTTCATATCTAGACAATAAATAAAACGACGCTGCAAAAATATCAAATGGCATCGCGCTTTTTTCACCATTAAAAAAGAAGCATTTTGTGTGTCCCCAATTTTGAACGTGCACGTCAATATCGTTTAAACCCTGTTCAAATAAAATATCATGGCTTTTTATAAAAAACTCGTTTCCAAGTTGCTGTTTGGTGTACGATAGTTTGATATCATCGTGAGCTATAAACTCCTCTATTTTGGTGGTAAATGTTACCTCTACACCTAATATACGTGTACAAATATGCTTAAAAACATACTTTAAACGTGGTGTAATATTGTGGGTGTAAACTAAAAGCATCTAAAATATAAATTCCAATATTAAAATTCCAAAATCCAAAAAACCTATTCGTTAAAATCTATACATATTAAGATTTTGTTTTTACCTTTTTTGTTATTTACGTTACAAAAGGTTTTCATCGGCAAAACTAAAGTATGCATTTTCGGTAATAATTAAGTGGTCTAGCACTTTTATATCCAAACTTTCTGAAGCCACTTTTAATTTATTGGTAATTTGCTTGTCGGCTTCACTGGGTTTCAATGTGCCAGACGGGTGGTTATGTGCTAAAATAAGTCCGGTTGCGCCCACTTCCAACGCATTTTTAAGCACCAGTCGCACATCTACCAATGTACCAGTGATACCGCCTTTACTTAATTGATTTTTTTGAATGACCTTATTGGAATTATTCAAGTAAACAATCCAGAATTCTTCATGTTGAAGTTCGCCGATAATGGGTTGCATCAGCTCGAAAACAGAAGTGCTTGAAGTTATCTTTTTCTTTTCCAAAGCCTCCTCGCCTCTTCGTCGCCTTCCCAATTCCAAAGCTGCGGCAATGGTAATGGCTTTAGCTTCACCAATACCCTTAAATTCCATAAGTTGTTTGATGGAAAGCTTCCCCAATTCGCTTAAATTATTATCTACACTTGCTAAAATGCGCTTGCATAATTCAACGGCACTCTCGCTTCGGCTACCCGAACCTATTAAAATGGCCACCAACTCTGCATCGCTTAAAGCGGCCTTGCCTTTGTAGAGCAATTTCTCGCGCGGTTGGTCGTCTTGACTCCAATTTTTTATTGAAAACGAGGCTTGTTTTTCTTGCATAAAGTAAATATAAATATTGTAATTTTAAAAATCGTAATTCGTAAATCTAAAATTGCACATTCCATTGAATTATCCTCCAAAAATACATCAAGACAATGACATAAACCACATGGTTGATGTGATAAAAACATACCCATTGGCTACGGTAATTTCAGTAAAGGATAACCAACCTTTAATTACCCATTTACCTTTAATTTATAATGACGCTGGAAAATTAATTGGACATATCGATAAGCAAAATCCACAAGCAGCCTTATTAAGAAACAGCCTTCCTGTTACCATTATATTTTCGGGTCCGCAATGTTATATATCGCCAAGTATTTATACCACAACGCAATTACCTACCTGGAATTACATTAAGGTACACCTAAAGGGCACGGTTAATGCTATAGAAAGCAAAGAAGCTTTAAAAGAATCGATTATTACCATGACCACGTTTTTAGAAGCTCCAGAGCATAAATATGTTTTAGAACCCAATAACCAGCGCATGCTAGGTGCTTTAGATTATATTGAAATGTTTGAAATAACCATTGATGCTTGGGAAGGAAAATTCAAACTTTCGCAAGACAAAAAAACACAAGACATTGAAAATGCCCGTGCCGAATTAATACGTGCCAACCAAGAATCTATTGAGAAATTTTTAAACAAAGTATTTTAATCTATAGCTACTGAATTATGAAGTATTGCATGTTTATCATGGCTTTTTTTAGCTATACACAACTTTTGTTTCCTCAAGAAAAGGAATACACATCAGTTGATTATCCTGAGGGTTACACCGCAGACATTGATGTACTTTACACCCAAGAAGGTAATTGGAAAGGCTACATGGATATATTTACAAATCCCAACGCCACCAACCCAACCCCGGTAGTGATCAACATTCATGGTGGTGGTTGGAAAAGCGGACAAAAAGAATCGCAAACAGGTCTTGAAACTTTTTTTAGTCGTGGGTATGCGGTTGCCAATGTAGCCTACCGCTTAATAGATGTAGCGCCTGCCCCTGCCGCTATAGAAGATGTGCGCTGTGCCTTGCTATATATTTATAGAAATGCCAAAACCTTAAACATAGATACCAACAAAATTGTTATTATGGGAGGTTCTGCTGGTGGCCATTTGGCACTTATGGCAGGTTTACTGGCTGGCAATAATAGTTTTGACAGTAATTGCCCTAATTCCGAACACATTAAAGTCGCCGCTATTATTGATAAATACGGGGTAACCGATTTAACACCGCTTGCCTATAAAAACTCGCCAAGAGATTGGTTAGGGCTCAATAATACAGATGCGGAATTTGTAAAAAAAGTATCGCCCATAAACTACGTGTCACAAAACAGTCCACCTATTTTTATAGCGCATGGCGATGCAGATCCTATAGTGCCTTACCAACAATCCATCATACTCTATAAAAGACTGAAAGCTTTCAAAGTTAAAACCCGACTTTTAACCATTAAAAAAGGCAAACATGGAAACTTCACTAAAAAGCAGAATATTCTTTTAAGCAAAAATATTTGGAAATTTTTAAATAACTTAGGGCTATAATACTGAAATTTAAAAACATAGTCCATGAAAAAACTCACCAAAGAAGATATCAGTCAAGAAGTATTTGATTTGTACGACTATTATGCCCATAATAAAATTGACAGACGCCAATTTGTTGAAAAACTATCCATATATGCGGTTGGAGGTATTACCGTGTCGTCTTTGCTAAGTTTTATAACACCCGATTATATCAATACACTTTTAGTAAAACCGAATGATGAGCGCTTAGATTCCAAATACATCACCTACCAATCGCCCAAAGGTGGCGGTACCATAAAAGGTTTATTATCTATGCCCGATAACACAAAGGGGAAATTACCCGGTGTTATTGTAGTACACGAAAACAGAGGTTTAAACCCTTATATTGAAGATGTAGGCCGACGTACCGCTCTTGAAAATTTTATTTCCTTAGCGCCCGATGCCTTATCTCCTTTAGGTGGCTACCCAGGTAATGATGATGATGGACGCGAACTTCAAAAAAAACGCAATAAAAACGAAATGCTTGAAGATTTTATTGCCGCTTTCCAATACCTAAGTTCGCACCCTAATTGCGACGGTAACATAGGAGTAGTTGGTTTTTGCTTTGGCGGTTGGATTTCCAACATGATGGCTGTAAAAGTGCCTACACTAAAAGCAGCAGTTCCTTTTTATGGCGGACAACCTACTGCCGAAGAAGCTGCTCAAATAAAAACGCCCTTGCAGTTACACTATGCGGGATTAGACACCCGTGTAAACGAAGGCTGGAGCGACTACCAAGAGGTTTTAAAACAAAACAATGTGGAATACACCGCCCATTTTTATCCCGATGTAAACCATGGCTTTCACAACAATACCACACCGCGTTATGATGAAAAAGCAGCAAATTTGGCTTGGGAAAGAACCATTGCTTTTTTTAAAGAGAAGCTTAAATAACATAATTTGGGATGAAAGAAATCAGTTTAAATTGCTTTTTAATTCTGTTTAGCAACACAACATATACACAAAACAACACTGATTTTTCTATGACTTTCAATCATATAGCTTTGTCTGTAAAAAACCTTGAACAATCTGCTAATTTCTATAAAAACACACTAAACCTTAAAGAAATAACAAACAAAACAAAGAAAGATAGCCGAAGATGGCTTTCACTTGGTGATGGTAAAGAATTGCATTTAATTTCAGATTTTGAAGGTGCTATAGTTGTAACCAAAGCTGTTCATATGGCATTAACAACATCAAATTTTGACTCATTTATTGACAAACTTAAATCTATGCATATTAAGTATGCCGATTGGGAAGGAAACCAAAATATAATTAGTATTCGGGCAGATGGTATAAGACAAGTGTTTTTTCAAGACCCAGATGGCTATTGGATTGAAGTAAACAGTGTTGGGCAAACCAATTAAAAATAATAATAGTATAATTACAGCTTTTTAAGCAGAATATTTCTGTATTCTACTTTCATAGGTGGACCAACATGTACCTGTACACCTAAATAACCAGAAAATGCTTGATTAATTAAATCGTTATCAATAACCTCACTCATCAAAACAGCATTAACATAATGTTGTAATCTGTTGCCTTTAATTATAAGGTGTACTTGATTCCATTCGCCATTTTTAATTTCTGATTTTAAAACATCTGAATCGCCTAAAGATTCTAAAACCTCTCTAATTTGCCAACAATTCTTTTCAATGTTTGATTTTAAATCAACTAGGCTATCTTTATTTTCAATGCTAACCTTTTCACCTCGGTAAGCTAAAGTAGTACGTTTTCGTTCCTCATAGTTTTGCCCTGTATACCTATTCTTGCCATCAATATCTGCCTGATAACCACGTAGTGCAAACGACATATCTGCAATAAGCTCACTTCGGTAATTAATGCCACTATTTCCAGCTTCAGAAATTCTATACTCCAATTTTAATTCAAAATCGGTTGGTTGGTCGCCTTGCCAAATGATAAAACTATTTGTTTTTAAAATAGTTTCTGGTGTAATTTCTCCTACCAAATTACCATTTTCAACACGCCAATAGGTTGGGTCTCCAATCCAATCTGTTAAGGTTTTACCATCAAATATTGGCAAAAAACCCTCATCGTTTTCACTAAAAGGTATTTCGTTATTATTTTCAGGCTGTTGTGCATTTACTTCAAAAAATAAAAAATTGCATAGTAACACATACATCAAACCTGTATTTAATATATTATGTACATTTAATCGTGTCCTATTCATAAACCTTATTTTTAAGTAAAACCACCTTTATAGCATATACCATCGGGTTTGTAAAATTGTTGTAAGCATGCCAATAGCTCATAGTATAAAGTAAAAGTATGATTTTATACGTTACAAATAACTATATTGATGAATGCTTTAAAGGTATTACCAAAACTATTAAGCAAAGGTTCCTTAGTAAAACACCGACAAAACACACCAAAAACACTCTTTTTTTAATGTTTTGTCCCACACTTGTTCGGGAATCCTTCGGGAATCCTTCGTAAAATAAGGGGTTTTACGAAGAATCCTCGAAGGAATGTCGAAGGAGACCCGAAAGAAACCCCTAAAAACCATTTTAACCTGTCGATGAATGGTAAATGGGGGTTTAAAAAAATGATTTTTATAAGAGGTTTTTCATTATATTCGTAAGATATAGCGTGGATGTAGACAATTGATTATATCACAGTTGTTGTGAGCAAGCTGGGATTAACCAAATATATTTGACAATTGAATTATTATAATCAATATTTTGATGGAATTTTTTGGATTCCTAGCAGAGATGAAAGAAAAATCAATGCAACTTTATTTATAGATAAGAATGGTAGTGCAACTATTTCTTCTTTGCAACCATTAGAAGATGGAATCAACATTACTGATAAATGGAGTGAAATAGAATTAGTATTAGGTTATTTAAATTGTCATAGCGATTCTAAAACTTATTCTGTCAAACTTTATGACACCTATAAATCCTACCAATCAATTGGACCACTAGATAAGATTAAGTACAAATCCGACAACACATTAATTGCTTCCGCATATGATTCAGAAATTGAATCAAATCTATATAATATATTAATGCTTAGTTCTGATGAACTTAACAATTGGATTCCAATTACTGGATTTGACTTTAATACCAATATTGACAAAAAATTCGAAATAAGTCATTTGTATAACCAACCAGATACTATTGAGTTATTCAAGAATAAAGATTTTAGTGTTTATTTATATTTTCGAGCTTCTACGAATTTCCAAAAACGCAGGAAATCAAATATTATAGAAACTGTTTTTATAAATATTGAGCCTAATGAACCTTTTGAAATAACTGAATTATCAAAAATCAGAAAATCAATAGAACGACTTTTTAGTTTAATTCTTTTCAAACCATTTTTATCTAAGGTTATTGAACTTAAAACTAAAGGTCGAGCAACATATAAAATCATAAAAAAATTAAATAAACCAGATTATGGTTTAGGCAAAGAGATTGATTTCGAAATTTTTACTAAAAATTCGAATAAAATATTTGAAAAATGGTATGAAAAACAAAAAATACTAGAATTAGGTATTATAAATTTTTTTAGTGTTTATGGTCAAAAAGGTGTTTTGATTGAGAATAAGTTTCTTACCTATATCTCAATTTTAGAAAACTATCACAAGAATCATATTAATAAAAATGGGTATTTGAAAAAACGTTTGGAATATTTATTAAATAATTCAAGTTTAGCATCACAATTAAAAAAATTAGACGAATACGCAGAAAGGTTAAAAATCACAAGAAATTATCACGCTCATTTAGAAGAAAAGCACAAAGCAAAGAGTTTAAAAAGTGAAGAGATTCTTAAAACAAATTATTTACTTGAATTTATAATTCGTGAATTATTTCTGAGAGAAATTGGAATTAATCATAATTCGACAATACCACATAACGTTGAAAGATATATAATAGAATTAAATATTTAGAAGCCAGCTCCCTGCTAGCGCGAGCGTCTCGCTCGTGCCCACAATCCAATTCATATATCATTTCTAAATTACACAAAAACCAATAGCATTATTCTCAACATGCTATTATAGTTCTTAGTAAAAGCTTAGAAAATATTTTTAATTCTTATCTGTACGATTGGAACGCTCGCACTAACGTTTGGCGTCTTTTTTAATTAAGTTTTCCTTAATAATTATTGGATACTTAACTTTTAAAATTGTCTGTTCCTTTCTAAACGATTCATTATATCCGTACTCATGCGCTCTTAAAATTGTTTGCTCATTTTCCCTTAACCTATTTGCTGCCGCAAAATGTGAGCTCAAAACAGTTATATAATCTTGATACACGATATCTTCATTATATGTATACAATACCAACGTTTTAGGTTTTATATAATTTTTGAATTTATCAACAAGTTTGTCCTTTGAAATTTCCTCACCATTTATTCTAACCATTTTTTGAATAGAAACATTCACAGTATCATTAAACTGATAATTTTCAGTATAATTTGGTACTGGCGGAATGGGAATATCTTTTTTTAATTTAATTTCAAAAAACGATTCTGTAATCATTTTATCAATCCCCATTTTTTCAAATCTCGGAGTCATTAAATTATCATTGTAAACATCGTATATAATTTTTCGTTGGTTGATACCATACAGCTCCGCTTCAAACATTTTTATATACTTAATAGACATGTTCTTGCTAGCAGAAATTCGAACTGCTAAAAATGGCATTAGCTCTTCTCTTATAAATATTCTTCTTTCTGTAATAAAAGAAGCTACATCTTCCAATGCAATTTTATTTTTATTCTCTGTAAAGATCTCTAAATCATTATTCTCATTCAATTGAAGTTTAAAACTGACTTCCCAATCATACTGAATCATTTCATGGCTATAAAAATCAGAATGAGGCAAGTCTATAATTGGATTTTGACTAATTGATAATGTATCTATTGCCTTATAATCTATAATATTTATTCTACTTAATCCAAAAACTAAAAGCATCATAAATAGCAAATGAAGTAATTGAATTTTAAACCGGTTCTTTTTAAAAATACAACTTAAGTTTTTCCATGATTCTAAATACAATACACCTAATAATAAATAAGATGAAAATTTAAAATATGGAAGAAAATTAAAATCCATACAACACATCGAGAAAACCCCAAAAACCAATCCTATTTTAGTAAACCAGTATGAGAAATTAAAGCTTAAAAAAATTTGATCGTTAAGTATTCTTTTTCTTTTTGGATTAAGTGGACTTACTACTTGTTGTGGCTTACTAAAAAGTAAATTAATAAATATGGAGTTAGCAAAAATGAAAGATAAACCAGCAAAAAAAATATTATAAAAATTTCTGTCTGATTCACTTAAAATGTTTGGAAAATTTTCAAAACCAAAGGACATGACTCTAAATGACTCTCTTAAAACATAAAAGAAAGCGTAAATAGTGTATGCTGAAGCTAAACCAATGGCAAAACTTAAAACAAAACGTTCATTAGAAATATTTCTAAAGTTTACTGATGAATCGAAAAAACGTCTATTAAATTTCATTGACAGCTAAATGTAACTTATAAGTATAAACTTATAATAAAAAGTTACAAGTTAACTATAAGATGAATAAAGATTCCTGCTTTCGCAGGAATGAACTACCCAATAAGCCTTTTAACTTCATTAAAATCCAACCCACCATAATTACCAGAACTCATTAAAAGCAATGCTTTGTTATCAAAGTTTTGCGAGAACAGGAAGTTTTTAAAATCGTCTGGATTGGTATAAATAATAAGGTCTTCACGCTCAAAAGCGTTGGCTATTTGGTCGTGGGTTACTTCTTTAAGTTTTTTAATTTCTACGGCGTGTGGTGAGTAAAACACAACGGCTACATCGGCAGCATCTAATGCACCTTTGTATTCCTTTAAAAACTCCGCATTTAAACTGCTATACGTATGAAGCTCTAAGCAAGCTACAACAGTTCTATTGGGATACTGTTCTTTCACCGCTTTGGTAGTTGCTTCTACTTTACTTGGCGAATGTGCAAAGTCTTTGTATGCAACACTGGTTTTACTTTCGGCTATTTTTTCTAGGCGTTTGCTGGCACCTTTAAAAGTGGCAATGGCTTCGTAAAAATCGTCTTCATCAACGCCCATATGCTGGCAAATCCATTTTGCACCTGCCAAATTATTGAGGTTGTGTTTTCCAAACACTTCTATGGGCAATGGACCTTCGGGAGTTTCCAATAAGGTTTCGCCATCTTCAACAGTATATTCGGGAGTGTGGTATGGCAACTTACGGATAGTATTTGCCGAAGCTTCTACAACACGTTTTACCTCGGGGTCTTCTTCATTATAGGTAATGCTTCCACCGCTAACAATAGAGTCTACAAAAATACGGAACTGCTCTACGTAATTATCATAGGTTGGGAATACGTTAATGTGGTCCCAAGCAATACCGCTTAACAGTGCTATATTGGGTTTGTATAAATGGAATTTTGGGCGTCTATCAATAGGTGAACTTAAATACTCATCGCCTTCAAGCACCATAAAATCGTTGGTTTCGGTGAGTTTTACCATCACATCAAAACCTTCCAATTGCGCACCTACCATATAATCGACATCCCGATTGTGGTAATGCATAACGTGTAAAATCATGGATGTAATGGTGGTTTTTCCATGGCTACCGCCAATAACTACACGGGTTTTGTGTTTAGATTGCTCGTACAAAAACTCGGGATAACTGTATATTTTAAGTCCTAATTCTTGAGCTTTTAACAACTCTGGATTGTCTGCTTTTGCATGCATACCCAATACAACGGCATCTATAAGGGCATTTATTTTTTCTGGAAACCAACCGTAGGTTTCGGGCAGTAGGCCTTTTGCTTGCAAACGGGATTTTGAGGGTTCGAAAATCTCATCATCACTTCCTGTTACTTGGTATCCTTTGTTGTGTAATGCCAAAGCTAGATTATGCATGGCAGAGCCACCTATAGCTATAAAATGTACGTTCATTAATTAAGTATTAAAGTTGCTAAGTTACAAAGTTTCAAAGTTAAAAAGACTCTAATTTGTAAAGTAGTTGCTGTTAAGCGTAAACTGAGACTGGGACTGAAAACTCTAACTATTTAAAGTTTCATAATCCGTTGCTTTTCGTCTTTAAAATGCTTCGTTTTTGGCGATTCGGCAAGTGCTAAATCGATGTACTTTAAAGCGGCTTGTTTGTTCTTTTTGTGGGCATAAATTTGCGACAAGCGGTAGTGTGCCCAGGCTTTGGGAACGCCATCTTCGGGCGAGTAGTTTTTTAAATAGGTTTGCAAACATTGTACGCCTTTTTGCAACTCGATGTTATAATCGGCCGCTATTTTGCCCATTTCATAATGTAAGGCATTGCGCTTGTGTTTTTCTTTGGCTACTTCTAAATTGGCCAAGGCTTTTTCGGGTTGCTTTTGCTTTTCATAAAACGTGGTTAACTTGTTGTAACACCACAATGAGCCCCCTACGTTTATGGCCAACTTATAATATTTTTCGGCAAGTTCAGGCTCATCATCGCTTTCAAAAATATAGCCTTTTGCCAGATAGCCATCTACTTTTGAGAGTTGCTCCAACTGATAGGCATATTTTAATGCCTTGTTTTTACTGCCGCCTAAAACACCAGGTAATTTCATATAATATTCTACCAAGGCCCAACGTACATTTACATGTTTGGGGTCTAATTTGGCTGCTGTAAGAAATGAATCTTCAATATCCCCAATCATCCCTAAAGCGGTTAGCTTACTTACAGACAAGGCTTTCATACCCATAGCACCACCGTATTTATAATGGTATTCGGCACTATCGGGGTTAAGGCTTACTAACTTTTTGTATTTTTCAATGGCTTCGTCCCACTTTTCCTGATGCCCATAGGTATCGCCCAAAAGTTCAATGGCTTTTAAATTGTCGGGGTGTTTTTCTAAGTAAACGGTTAGTTGAAGCTCCGCTTTATCAAACTGTTTGCGTTTAATTAAATCTTCAAAATTATTTAATTGAGTTTGACCAAACGCCACTAACGGGAAAAGCAATAAATAAATAATTCTTCTCATAACATGTAATTTGTTAACAAATATCAATACGCCTGTTTAACTAAAAATAACTAATTTCACTCAATCAAAACCACTATTCGCTCATTTAGTATTTTTTGGAATAGCTTTTGAATGTAATTTGGTTGAAAAATAAAACAAATGAAACAATCGGTAATTTTTTTAACAATAATTTTGCTTTCAAGCCTTGGCAATAGCCAGAATAGCGACTACAACACCCTTTGGAAACAAGTTGAAAAACATGAACATGAAGGTTTACCAAAGTCGGCTTTAAAAGTTGTAGAACAAATTTCTTTGCTTGCCGCTAAAAATAAAAACGAACCTCAGCTTATAAAAACCATGTTTTTTAAAAGTAAGTTTGCTTTGGTGCTGGAAGAAGATGCGCAATTAAAAATTATAAACGATTTTAATAAACAGATTGAACTTAGCAACTTCCCTACAAAAAACATTCTGGAAAGCATTTTGGCTAATTTGTATTGGCAATATTTTAGCCAAAACAGGTGGCAATTTTATAACCGCACAAAAACCTCTGAAAAAGTAGATACCAAAGATTTTAGAACTTGGGATTTACAAACCTTGTTTGATGAAATTCATTTGCATTACCAACATTCGTTACAGAATGGCGCTAAACTTCAATTAGAACCTTTAAGCAAGTATGATGCTATTTTAAACCTTCAAAAAGATTCGAAAATTTATAGACCTACCCTATTCGACTTTTTAAGCCATGAAGCACTAGATTTTTATAAAACCAACGAAACCCATATTACCAAACCTGCTTATAAATTTGAAATTGATAATGCTGATTATTTAAAGGATGCATCAACGTTTTCTAAGTTGAACATCATATCAAAAGATTCCTCATCTTTACAACTAAATGCTTTAAAAATATATCAAGATTTAATTAAGTTTCATATAGAAGACAAGGAACCTTTTGCTTTAGCCGATGTTAATATTGAACGCTTAAAATTTGTAAACCAACATGGAACCTTTACCGACAAAGAAACCTTGCTTTTAAATGCTTTAAAAACGGAAAGTGATAAACTAAAAGCGCATGAAGTTTCTGGTTTATATAATTTTGAAACTGCTTCTATTTACTACCAACAAAGCAACCAATACACTCCAAAAAATAACGAAGAATACCGTTGGAAAGCAAAAGATGCTATGGGTATTTGCAACACTGTTATTCAACAATTCCCCAAAAGCAAAGCTGCTGAAAAGTGCACCGTTTTAAAGCAACAGATAGAACAGGAATCTTTACAAATTACTACGGAAAGCTACTTACCCATTCAGCAACACAGTCGTTTATTGGTGAGCTATAAAAATATTGAGCAACTTCAATTTAATATCTATAAGCTTACGCAAAACCAGTTTGAAAAACTCAATACTATTTACATAAAGGAAGAACAACTTGCCTATATAAAAAAATTAAACGTTTTAAATACTTGGGAAAGCAAACTCCGTAACGAAAACGATTACCAAACCCACAGCACCGAAATATTTGTCCCTAAACTTAATAACGGCAGGTATTTGGTGCATGCCTCTTTAAAAAACAACGAGGACACCTTTGCATTTAGCACCATACAAATTACTAATTTGGCATTGGTAGAGAGCGAAAACGAACACTACAAAACCTTTCAAGTAATTGACAGGAACAACGGAAAACCCATCAGTAATGCTTCGGTTGAATTAAGTTACGTTGAAAACAACCAAAGAAACACGCAATCTGAAAACCACACCACCAACAACTTAGGCGAAATAAAAATTGAAAAAACTACCGATCGCTATAGAAACTTGGTCGCCAAAATTAAGTACGGCAACGACACTGCTTATTTTGGCAATTACTACGTAAACCATTATTACAAAAACAACGCCGAAGAAACCGAATACAAAGCCTTTGTATTTACAGATAGAAGTATTTACCACCCAGGGCAAACAGTTTATTTTAAAGCTATTGCCATGAAAACAAAAAATGGAAAATCGGAAGTTGTGGCAAATGCATCTGTTTACGCCATTTTATACGATGTGAATGATGATGAGTTTAAAGAACTGGAATTAAAAACCAATGAATTTGGGTCGGTTTCAGGTGAATTTATATTACCTAATAGCGGATTAAATGGTGAATACCATATCGAATTTGATGGTGAGGAAGAAGACTTTTACTTAGAACATTATTTCTCGGTTGAAGAATACAAACGTCCAAAATTTGAAACTAAGTTCACGCCCGTAACCGAAACCTATAAAGTTAACGAAGCCATTACCTTAAAAGGCAAGGCTTTAGCCTATGCTGGGAGTAACATTACCGATGCCAAAGTAGTTTATAGAGTTCATAGAAAAGTAGAATATCCACGTTGGTATTTTTGGTATCGCCCATGGTTTAACAGTGAACCTCAAGAAATTATTCATGGGGAAACAATCACAGATGCATCTGGTAATTTTGAAATAACTTTTAAAGCATTGCCGGACAACAGCGTGGATAAATCCAGTCTGCCTATTTTTCATTACGAAGTAGTTGCCGATGTTACCGATTTAAATGGCGAAACTCGAAGTGCCACAACCATTGTAAATGTAGGATATCATGTCTTGGTTGCCAATATGGGATTAGAGAACAAACTTGATAAAAGCAACAAAGACCACAAAATAACTATTGAAACCAAGAACCTAAACGGGGAGTTTGTTCCAGCTACGGGCGTGGTTAAAATTTACAAATTACAAGCGCCAAATGCTGTTTTAAGAAATAGACCTTGGACTGCACCCGATTATCAGGATTTTTCTGAAGAAGACTTTAAAAATCTTTTTCCACATGATGCTTACACCGACGAACATAATGCCAGTAATTGGGAAAAAGGTGCTTTGGTTTTTGAAAAACAATTCGATACTGAAAAATCTAAAGAACTTGCTTTAGGAAACATAAAAAAATGGGAGTCGGGTCAATACCTCATCACTTTAGAAAGCAAGGACAAATTTGGGCAATTGGTGAAAGATGAAATCAAAACCACACTGTATAGTGATGATGACAAAACGCTTGCAGACCATCAATTGTTCAGCATAACCAGTAACAAACCTAAGTATAAAGTTGGTGAAACAGCTACTATAACTTTGGCCTCAGCTTCAAACCATTTGAATGTTACCGTATCTATTGAAAAAAACCATGAGATAGTTAAAACCGAAATCATTCAGCTTAACAACAATAAAAAAACCATCAGTATTCCTGTTAACTCTAATAATGTTGGTGGGTTTGCTATCAGATACAGCTATGCCGCCTATAATAGTTTTCAATCGGGCATAGAAATCATTTCAGTACCCTACCCAAAAACCTATTTAGACATTGAAACCATCACCTTCCGTGATAAACTAAAACCCGGAACCGATGAAACCTGGAGCTTTAAAATCAAAGGCCCACAAGGTGATAAAGTAGCTTCTGAATTATTAGCTAGTATGTACGATGCCTCGTTGGATCAGTTTAAACCGCATACTTGGAGTTTTAACCCGATAAACAATCAATTGTATTCTTCTTACAACAACAGTAATGCACACCAAAGTTTTGGCACACAAAATTTCAGGGTTTATAATGACAAAGTTTATGCAAAATACACACATCAACAATACGACCAACTGAATTGGTTTGGGTTTTATTTTGGAAACAATAACAATATAAAAATTAGAGGAACAGCAAGTATTTCTAAAACTTTAAGTGGAATTGTACCTGGTGTTGAAATAATGGAAGACAGTTCTAATTTAGATGAAGTTGTAGTGGTTGGTTATGCTGCAATGGAGAAAAAAGAACTAACTGGAGCTATAGCTACAGTTAAAACAGAATTTATTGAAAACGAACAAATTATTGAAGATTCAAAAGAAAAACCAAACTTGGAAACCGTTCAAATTCGTAAAAATCTCCAAGAAACCACCTTTTTCTTTCCGCAATTACAAACTGATAAAGAAGGCAATGTGAGTTTTAGTTTTACCACACCCGAAGCCTTAACCCAATGGAAATTACAATTATTGGCACATACCAAAGCCCTAAAAAGCGCTACAAAAACGTTAACCTCGGTAACTCAAAAGGAATTGATGGTTATTCCAAACGCACCACGTTTTTTACGCCAAGGTGATGACATTACCATTAGCACCAAAATAGCAAACCTAACGGACAAACCACTTTCTGGACAAGCCTTTTTAGTATTAACCGATGCCATCTCCGGAAAAGACATAACCTCAAACTTGCTCAGTTCTTCCCCTTCGGGGAAGTTAGATGGGGCTTCGTTTTCAGTAGATGCCAAAGGCAACACCCAAGTGTCTTGGCAACTAACTATTCCTAACAATGTGGATGCAGTTCAATATAAAATCATAGCAAAATCGGGTGATTTTAGCGATGGCGAACAAAACGCATTGCCTGTTTTAACAAACCGTATGTTAGTTACCGAAACGCTCCCTATGTGGATTCGTAGTAATGAAACCAAAACCTTTACGTTAGATAAGTTGAAAAACACTTCGACTGCGCTCAGTGCAGGCTCAACTTCTTCAACTCTAAAAAACCATAAGTTGACTTTGGAAATGACTTCCAACCCTGCATGGTATGCAGTACAGGCGCTTCCTTATTTAATGGAATATCCCTACGATTGTAACGAACAAACATTTTCGAGGTTTTATGCAAATGCCTTGGCAAGCCATATTGCGAATTCAAACCCAAGAATCCAGGAGGTTTTCAACCAATGGGCATCACAAGATGCATTAATTTCTAATTTAGAAAAGAATGAAGAACTAAAGTCCATTCTTATTCAAGAAACACCTTGGTTGCGTGATGCTGAAACTGAAACCGAACAAAAGAAACGCATTGCTTTGTTATTCAATTTGAATAAAATGAACAATGAATTGCAATCGGCTAAACGTAAACTTGAAAACAATCAGTTATCAAATGGCGCTTGGGCATGGTTTCATGGCGGACGTGAAAATAGATACATCACGCAACACATCATTACTGGTTTTGGGCATTTAAAACAACTTAAAGTTGAAACAAATGAGGAATCTAAAATGATTGAAAAAGCCATCAACTATTTAGATGCTGAATTTGTTCAAGAATACAAAAACCTTAGAAAATACGATGCGAAAGTTGATTTAAACAAAGACCATTTAAGCTATCCCCAATTGCATTATTTATACATGCGTAGCTTTTATCCAGAGGTAAAAAAATCGAAAGAGGTTGAAGACATTATCAAATATTACCACACACAAATCCAAAAGTATTGGTTGAGTCGTTCGTTATATTCCAAAGGATTGATGGCTTTGGTGCTTGATAGATTTGGGAACAAAACAACTTCAGCAAAAATCTTAAAATCTTTAAAAGAAACAAGCATTACTTCGGAAGAATTAGGCATGTACTGGAAAGCAAACACGAGTTCTTGGTATTGGTACCAAGCACCTATTGAAACGCAAGCATTGTTGATTGAAGCTTTTTCAGAAATTGATCCCGATAGCCATCGGGACGATTCCAAAACTATTGATAATTTAAAAATTTGGTTGCTTAAAAACAAGCAAACCAACCAATGGAGCACCACCAAAGCAACTACCGAAGCTGTATATGCACTATTGCTTCAAGGTAGCGATTGGTTAAGTGTAACCGATGCTGTTGATGTAGTTTTAGGAAATCAAAAAATAGAACCTTCAAAACTAGAAAACGTAAAAGTGGAAGCAGGAACGGGTTATTATAAAACCTCATGGAACACTTCAGAAATAAAACCAGATATAGCAACCGTTACCCTTACCAAAAAAGGTGATGGCATTGCTTGGGGCGGTTTATATTGGCAATATTTTGAAGATTTGGATAAAATCACTTCGGCTGAAACACCTTTAAAATTGAAGAAAAAATTGTTTTTGAAAACCAATTCCGATACGGGTGAAGAGATTTCAGAAATCACTTCTAAAACAAATTTAAAGGTGGGCGATTTGGTTCGAGTTCGTATTGAATTGCGAAGTGACAGAGCCATGGAGTTTGTACATATGAAAGATATGCGCGCCGCAGGTTTAGAACCCATTAACGTTATATCTCAATACAAATGGCAAGATGGTTTGGGTTATTATGAAAGTACCAAAGACGCTTCAACCAACTTCTTTTTTGATTATTTGCCTAAAGGCGTTTATGTGTTTGAATACGATTTGCGTTTGAATAATGCAGGAAATATGAGCAATGGTATCACTACTATCCAAAGTATGTATGCCCCTGAGTTTAGTAGCCATAGTGAAGGCATTCGTATCAATGTAGTCAATAGTCAATAGTCAATAGTCAATAGTCAATAGTCAATAGTCAATAGTCAATAGTCAATAGTCAATAGTCAAATTTATTATAATGTATAAACTTCTCTATAAATTAGTAATATTATCTGTTTTACTATGGTCTGTTGCTTGTGCTTCAAAGAAAAGTGTTGGCATAGAAACCCCTAACGAGGTCCTACCTCCAAAGCTCATTTTCTTAAACTATAAGATTTCAAAAGATGCTAACGGAAATAAGAACATAGAGTTTATAAACAAAATAATTGCCGATGGAAAGCTAAAAACCAACAACAGCAATATCAAACATGGTGCTATTGGCGATTTAAAATGTCTTCAATTGGATAAAGATTCTACTGAAATAACGTCATTTACTATTCAAAACCCACTAAACAAGCATATTGAATTTCTGAACGATTCCCTTATCTTTGAAAATAAAAAAATAAACTTAAAAAGTGCTCCGCTTTCATTTAGAATGCCATTGCACCATAAAACAAAGTTTATAGCTATTAATGAAATAACCGATTCGCTACAAAACAGCAGCACTTTAATCATTACAAAGTTAGATTGAAAATGAAACATCTTCTACGCATTATTTTATTGATTGGTTTCCAGCATGCTACTGCTCAGGTTTTCGATAAAGAAACCATCAAAAATTTTGAAAATGATGATAAAAGAATCAATTTGGTTATTTTAAGTGATGGCTATCAAGTTAACGAACTTGCACAATTTAAAACAGATGCGGTAAACTTCACAAACACCTTGTTTAATCAATCGCCTTTTAAAGAATACTCCAATTATTTTAATGTTCATATTCTAAAAGTACCATCAAATGAAAGTGGCGCAGACCACCCAGGAACGGCTATTGATGTTACAGAACCCAAAACCCCTGTAAGAACAGTTGATACTTATTTTAACGCCACATTCGATTCTTATGGTTATCACAGGTTGCTTTATTATGAAATTGATGGAAATGCAGCCAATAACACCCAAGCAAAAATATACAATGTTTTAGCTGATAATTACCCAACGTACGACCAAGGGTTGATTTTAGTAAACTCGACGGTTTACGGTGGTTCGGGTGGCGAATTCCCAATGGCCTCCAAAGGTGTAGAAAGTGGCGTTAGCGCGGTAGAAGTTGCTATCCATGAATTAGGACACTCCTTTGCGAACTTAAAAGATGAATATTTTCCGCTAGATGAAATTTATTTTAATGAAGCTATCAATATGACCCAAGAATCGAATCCTAGCTTTATAAAATGGAAAAATTGGTTGAACGGAAATGGCATTGGTATTTACCAGTACAATACAACGGGATATGCCGCCAATTGGTACAGACCGCATCAAGCTTGCAAAATGCGCTACTTAGGCTATCCTTTCTGTTCGGTTTGCAAAGAAGGCATTATAGAAAAGATTCATAGCTTGGTGTCGCCAATTGATTCTTACACCCCTGTTTCCAATACAATAAACAGTCCTTCCTTTCCAATCGATTTTCATCTGAACTTAATAAAACCCAACCCGAACACCTTAAAAAGCAAATGGACCTTAAACGCATTGGATTTTGCTAATGATGTAGATGATGTAAGCATTTTAGAAACCGATTTGAACACTGGAATGAATACACTAACGGTTGCGGTAAACGATGCCACCGGACTTTTGAAAGTTGACAACCACGACAGTTTCCATGTATATACCGTAACTTGGACTATTGACAATTCTGCACTTGGCATTAAGGACATTACGAGCGAAATGGCAAAATACCATATTGCCATGTATCCAAACCCAACAAGTACATTGGTGAACTTTACCTTTGAAAGTGACAAAGATACTATCTTGAAGATTGATATTGTTAGTTTAGATGGGAAAAAGATTAAAACAGTTTCAATAAACAATTACCAAACCAATGAGGTTGATATTAGCCATTTAAGCACTGGAATTTATTTAGCTAATTTCTATACAGGAACTACGCTTATTGCCAGTAAAAAATTGGTTAAAAACTAAAACCGTCTATTAATACATCCGAAAAAAATCCTTTTGGGTATTTAGATTCCTGCTTTTGCAGGAATTTTATTGTTTTGGTGGATACTGGGTTAACACTTTTTCGGCAATAGCGTTAAAAAGTTGCTCCCTTTTTTCGGGGGATGCATTGGGGTTAAAACTCGATTCGCTTACCGCTTGCCAAAACAAGCCTTTGCCATTTTCATCTACAAAATCGATTGTAATTTGGCGGTTAATATTAGCTTGACCAATAGGCAACCCAATAGAAATACCTCCTCCCACATTTCCACCGCCACCACCTAAACCAACGCCTACATTACTGCGTTGTGCTTCTTGGTATTCGTTACTTTTTATATCTACTAAAAAATCTGGGGTTTCGGAAAACAAAAAACCTTTGGCTGCCATTTTTGCATCGAGCGCATCTAAAAACCGTTTGGTATCGAGTTCGCTTAAACCGGTTTTCATATCGCCGTAATAACTATAGGTTTTGTATTTGCTAAAATCGGTTCCTTTTTCAAAATCGGTGTTTACACGAATGGGTGCACAGGAAACCATTAAAATGACTAAGAATAGGGCAATAAAAACTTTCATAACTTTAATTTTTTCTATAAAGTTAATCAAAAATTATTCCAATAACATGATTCTTGTTTGGGATGGAAGCGGCATCCTTTTGGCTTTCTTTGTTATTGGAAATCACCTTTAATAGATACTCCTTACTTAAATAGTGGATTCCTGTCTTCGCAGTAATGACAAAAAAACAAAAAATATAGTTATAGTCCTTCGACTGCGCTCAGGATGAACTCCTAGCCCAACCCTTGTGGTAACGCTCTAGCTATTCAACATTTTCCATAGTGTATCTTTCAACTGCGTGATGCCTTGTTGCGCAACAGAGGAAATGAACAGATACGGAATTGGCAACTCGTTATCCAATAATTCTTTTAATTCTGCTTTAAGTTCTTCATCCAACATATCGCATTTTGAAATGGCAATGATGCGGTCTTTATCCAGCATTTCTGGGTTGTAACGACGAAGTTCATCCAACAAAATATCGTATTGTTTTTTAATATCGGGCGCATCGGCTGGGATTAAAAACAGCAGAATAGAATTACGCTCGATATGGCGTAAAAAGTAATGCCCAAGTCCACGACCTTCGGCAGCGCCTTCAATGATTCCAGGAATATCTGCCATCACGAAGGTTTGAAAATCACGATACTTTACAATGCCTAAATTGGGTTTTAGGGTTGTAAATTCGTAATCGGCAATTTTTGGTTTTGCTGAAGTTACCACAGAAAGTAATGTAGATTTTCCGGCATTCGGAAAACCTACCAACCCCACATCGGCAAGTACTTTTAACTCTAGAGTAATATGTTTTTCCTCTAAAGGCATTCCGGGTTGCGAGTAGCGAGGTGTTTGGTTTGTTGCTGTTCTAAAATGCCAATTACCTAAACCTCCTTTTCCTCCTTCGGCAATAATTCTTTCCTCACCATGCTCGGTTATTTCGAAAATAATCTCGTTGGTTTCTGTATCTCTAACAACGGTTCCTAAAGGCACATCTACATACTCATCTACCCCGTCGGCGCCAAAGCTTCTGCTTTTACTTCCACTCTCACCATGGGTTGCACGAATGTGTTTTTTAAACTTTAAATGAAGAAGTGTCCAAAGATTCTCGTTGCCTCGTAAAATAACGTGACCACCACGACCACCATCGCCCCCATCGGGACCTCCTTTTTCAATAAATTTTTCGCGGTGTAAATGCGACGATCCTTTACCTCCATTACCAGAGCTAACGTACATTTTTACGTAATCAACAAAATTTCCCTCGGTCATTAATATTACTTGTTACATTATCGAATTGAAAGAAAAATACCTAACAGCCAGTAGCTGTTCTCCTTTTAATTTCAAATCTTCTGTCATTTTATTTGTTTATTTATTTTGTAGTTAAGTCGTTTAGTTGTTTTTTCATTTCTACTTAATAACTAAACGATTAAACGCATCAACTAAAGATTATCAATCACACTACTTAAACGCACCGTAATATCTTCAATACTACCAACGCCATCAACACCGTAGTATTTATTTTGCGCTGAATAGTAATCTTTTAAAATAGCGGTTTTATCGTAATATTCTTTAATTCTGTTGCGAATGATAGACTCATCGGCATCATCGGCACGACCACTGGTTTTTCCTCTACCAATAAGACGTTTAACTAAAATTTCATCATCAACTTCCAATGCAACCATCGCATTTATTGAAGAATCTTTACTTTCCAATAATTTATCTAAAGCCTCAGCTTGTGCATTGGTGCGTGGAAATCCATCAAAAATAAAACCTTTTGCTCCAGAGTTTTTTTCAACTTCAGCATTTAGCATATCAATAGTTACTTGGTCTGGAACCAACTCGCCTTTATCCATATAAGATTTAGCCAACATACCCAAAGCTGTTTCGTTTTTAATGTTAAATCTAAAAACATCACCCGTAGAGATATGTACTAAATTGTACTTGTCTTTTAAAAATTCTGCTTGCGTTCCTTTTCCTGCTCCTGGAGGTCCAAATAGTACTAAATTTGTCATGAATTGTGTTTCTTTTATTTGATAGACTTCTGGTATATTTCTCCCCAACCCATCATAGTCTAAGCCATAGCCTACTATAAATTTATTAGGAATTTCAATACCTATATAATGTAGTTTAAAATCTTTTTTATAAGCTTCGGGTTTGTAAAATAAAGTCGCAATTTTTAATGATTTTACTTCTTCATTCTTAAAAATACGGTGCACCTCTGCTAACGTATTTCCCGTATCAATAATATCTTCTAAAATAACCACCGTACGTCCTGTTAAATCTTGCGTTAAGCCAATTAACCGTTGAATGTCTTCGGTAGATTTAACACCTTCATAAGATGCCAATTTAATAAACGTTACCTCGCATGGTTTTGGGTACTTTTTCACAAAATCACTCACTACCATAAATGAGCCATTTAAAATACCCACAAACACTGGAATTTCGTCTCCAATATCGTCCGCTATGTCATTAGCCATACGCTGCATAGCCGCATCTATTTCTTTAGCCGAAATAAATGGTTTAAAATATTTGTCGTGTAGCTTTATCACAGTTAGTTATTTTTGAAAGGGGCAAAGATAATCAATAGATTGCCTAATTACGATTTTTGGTTTACGAATTCGAGACTATTTTAAGATTTAAGTGTATTTTTGCCGTACAATTAACGATTTTAGCATTAATAAAAGCATGAATTACTTTTCTTCAAATTTTAAACTCGGTATTCTTGGTGGTGGCCAATTAGGTAAAATGTTACTTAACGACACCCGGAAATTTGATATTTATACCTGTGTTTTAGACGGCAGTAATGAAGCCCCTTGTAAAATTGCCAGTAATGAATTTCATTTAGGTGATTTAATGGATTTTGATGCGGTTTATAACTTCGGAAAGCTGGTTGATGTGCTTACTATTGAAATTGAAAACGTAAATGTTGATGCTTTAGAAGCCCTTGAAAAAGATGGTAAAAAAGTATATCCGTCTTCTAAAACCCTTCGAACCATTCAAAACAAAGCAACACAAAAGTTGTTTTATGTTGACCATAATTTACCAACAGCCCCATTTTCTCGATTTGCTTATCTTTCTGAAATTGAAGACGCCATAAATAATGGTGGTTTACAATTTCCCTTTGTTTGGAAAGCAGCGCAGTTTGGGTATGATGGAAATGGTGTAAAAGTGGTGAGACAACTTTCCGATTTGGAAAATTTACCCAAAGGGGAGTGTATAGCAGAAACTCTAGTGCCTTTTAAAAATGAATTGGCAGTTATTGTAGCAAGAAACCCTTCAGGAGAAACCAAAACATTTCCTGTTGTAGAAATGGAATTTCATCCAGAAGCAAACCAAGTCGAATACGTTATTTGTCCTGCAAGAATTTCTGATGATGTAGCAAACAAAGCCAGAGAAATTGCTTTAAAAACATCAAAAGCATTTAATCATGTCGGTTTATTGGCTGTTGAAATGTTTCAAACACAAAACGACGATGTTTTAATAAATGAAGTCGCACCAAGACCTCATAATTCTGGCCACCAAACTATTGAAGCGAGTTACACATCACAATTCGAACAACATTTGCGTGCTATTCTAGATTTACCTTTAGGAAGAACTGATAGCAAAGTGGGTGGTGTTATGGTAAATTTAGTTGGCGCTGAAGGCTTTTCGGGTAATGTAGTTTATGAAAATATTGCATCCATCATGAACCTTGATGGTGTTACGCCACATATTTACGGCAAAAAACAAACCAGACCTTTCAGAAAAATGGGACACGTAACCATTGTGAACGAAGATTTAAACGAAGCGCGACGTGTTGCCGAGGAAGTTAAGAAAACAATTAGAGTTATAAGTGAATAAATCAGAGAAAACAAGCACCAAATTCCAATTATTTCAGATTAATACGAAAATTGGAATTTGAAATTTAAAATTTGGAATTTTATGAATAAAGTAGGAGTTATCATGGGAAGCAAAAGCGATTTGCCAGTAATGCAAGACGCTATTGATATTTTAAGAGATTTTAATATTGAAGTGGAAGTTGATATTGTTTCGGCACACCGCACCCCAGAAAAACTATTCGATTACGGTAAACATGCACACACTAAAGGTTTTGCCGTTATTATTGCAGGCGCAGGTGGTGCAGCCCACTTACCTGGTATGATTGCTTCATTATCACCGCTTCCTGTAATTGGAGTGCCTGTAAAAAGCAGTAATTCTATTGATGGTTGGGATTCTGTCCTATCCATTCTACAAATGCCGGGAGGTGTACCCGTTGCAACGGTTGCTTTAAACGGTGCAAAAAATGCAGGCATATTAGCGGCGCAAATTATTGGTTCTAGCAACCCTGCTATCCTAAACAAAATAATTGACTATAAAGAATCTTTAAAACAAATTGTTCTTGAGTCAGCTAAAGATTTAAAATAAAAAAAACCTCGAGGGGAATCTCGAGGTTTTCTAGCTATTAAGAATAATTTTATGAGTTAGTCACTCTTCAAATTCTGCGACAAAAATATAAAAATTTTTATTATGTATGCATAATAAAAATTTATTTTTAAAATATCTACTGTAACATGACATCAAACATCTTATTAAAATCGTTCCAAACGCCTTATAATACAGCACCTTTTTCAAATATTAAAAATGAAGATTTTCTTCCTGCTTTCAAACTATGTATTGAAGAAGCTAAAGCTGAAATTGATGCTATTGCTAATAATTCTGAAGAACCAACGTTTAAAAACACGATTGAAGCCTTGGAATTTTCAGGGGAACAATTAGATAGGGTTTCGAGTATCTTTTTTAATTTGAATTCGGCTGAAACCAACGATGCTATCCAAAAAATAGCTCAGGAAGTTTCACCATTATTGTCTGAATTCAGTAATGATATCACTTTAAACGAAGCTCTTTTCAAACGTATAAAATCGGTTTACGATTCTAAAAGCAGTTTGAATTTAAATACCGAACAACAAACACTTCTTGATAAAAAATACAAAAGCTTTTCCAGAAACGGGGCAAATTTACCAGATGATAAAAAAGAAAAGCTCCGTGAAATTGACAAAGAATTAAGTAAACTGAAGTTGAAATTTGGAGAAAACGTTCTTGCCGAAACCAACAAATTCGAGATGTTGATTACGGATGAAAAAGAACTGTCAGGATTACCGGATGGTGCCATGGAAGCTGCAAAACAATTGGCAGAAAGCAAAGGCAAAGAAGGTTGGTTGTTCAATTTAGATTATCCAAGCTACATCCCATTTGTTACTTATGCCGATAATAGACATCTCAGAAAAAAAATAACACTTGCTGCAGGTAGTAAAGGCTTTAATAATGACGATCTAGACAACCAAGACATTGTTCTAAAAATAGCAAAACTTAGGTTTGAACGTGCCAACCTATTGGGTTACAAAACCCACGCTCATTTTGTTTTAGAGGAACGTATGGCAAAAAACCCAGCCAAAGTAGAAGGCTTTTTAAATGAACTCCTTGAAAAGGCAAAACCTGCCGCAAACGAAGAATTTAAAAAGCTTCAAAATTTCGCAAAGGAATTAGATGGTATTGAACAACTTGAAAAGTGGGATGGCTCTTATTATTCTGAAAAATTAAAACAGAAATTATTCAATCTTGATGATGAGTTGCTAAAGCCTTATTTCAAATTAGAAAACGTGATTGATGGTGCTTTTACAGTTGCCAAAAAATTATTCGATTTAAACTTTGAAGAAATTAAGGATATTGACAAATACCATGAAGATGTTTTAACCTATAAAGTTACCAATAGCGATGGCGATTTCATCTCTATTTTTTATGCCGATTTCTTTCCAAGAGCCGGAAAACGCAATGGCGCGTGGATGACATCATACAAACCACAATCCATAAAGGATGGAAAAAACGACAGACCACATATATCTATAGTTTGTAATTTTACAAAACCCATCCCTGCGAAGGCAGGGAAAAGCAAACCATCGTTATTAACTTTTAATGAAGTCACCACCTTATTTCACGAGTTTGGTCACGCCTTACATGGTATGTTAGCCAACACCACCTACCCTAGTTTATCGGGAACTTCGGTTTATTGGGACTTTGTGGAATTGCCAAGTCAGGTTATGGAAAACTGGTGTAACGAAAAGGAAGCTCTGGAATTATTCGCTAAACATTATGAAACCGGTGAAGTGATCCCAATGGATTTGGTTGAAAAAATAAAGGAATCGGCCACATTTCATGAAGGGATGCAAACCTTGCGTCAAATAAGTTTTGGTTTATTGGATATGAGCTGGCACGGACAAGACCCCACTGGTATTGCCGACGTGAAAGCACATGAATTAAACGCTTTTGAAAATACCACCTTGTATCCTGAAACACCGGAAACCTGTATGAGCACCTCGTTTTCGCATATCTTCCAAGGAGGTTATTCTTCGGGGTATTACAGTTATAAATGGGCCGAAGTTTTAGATGCTGATGCTTTTGAATATTTTAAGGAAACCGGTATTTTCAATAAAGACACCGCTACCAAATTTAAAAACAACGTACTTTCACAAGGCGGAACAGAAGACCCTATAGTGCTTTACAAACGTTTTAGAGGCAAAGAACCACAACCGGAAGCTTTATTGAGACGTGCGGGATTATTGAAGTAAAGTAGGATAAAATCATTGACTACAAGTATCTGATTCAGATATTTCACTTTGTGTTGGATTATAAAGATTATTATAAACCCTATAGGTATTTGAAATAAATGTATTTGACATAGCACAAAAATCATACAGACTCGTATTTTCGTAAACTAGCAATCGCTGTAAATTATCTATATTGCTCAAACCTGACAAAGTTTCCAGAAGCGGATTATTTGCAATTTCTAATCCACTAATTTTGTTTAAATTCCCAAAAGCTTCTAAATTATCTAGTTTTAGATTACCACTTATATTTATATACTCTAAAGATGAAATATTTTCTAAACCAGCGAGAGTAACTAACGAATTTTCCTAAACAACCGATATTGCACCTACTTTTTTCAAACTTTTTAAGTTTGATAAATCCTCTATAAGGCCATTATCATTCAATAGAAACTGACCACCTATTGTAGTTAAATTTTCTAACCCTCTTAAGTCCTTTAAAGAGTGATTCGACGTAATACCTAATACCCCATAAACATGTTGCAAACCACTTAATGGCATTAAGTCAGTTAAACTATCCGATATACTAATTTGTAATGAACCAGAAATATAGGTCACATTCTGTAAGCCCTCTAAACTTTTTAGATTTCTATTCCTGATGATATGTACCCCACCGCTTGGGTCATCAAAATGATTGAGGCTTTTCAAACTCTTAATATCTACTAAGGAACTATTATCACGTATTTGTAAGTATCCTACATGAGTTAACTTATCTAAGCCATTTAAATTTTTCAAATTAGAATTATCCAGAATATATAGAGTCCCACTTACTGATACAAGTTCTTTTAAACTTTCCAGACTATTAATATTATCCACGATATTGGATATATTTCCATCAAAATCAGGTTTTCTGCCAGAATTAGTAATAATCATACTTCCATTAATGCTGGTATAGTTTAAGGCACTGAATGCCTCTAACTCTTCTTGTGAATAAATAAAAACATCTCCGTTAAAAGTACTGCTATACCCCGAACATGTTTTGATATCCCCAACAATTATAATGTCTGTTGATAAAGTAATTTTATTAATTGAGGTTAACATATTATTGTTCAAATCATATCCAATTAATTCTATCTCCGATCCTCCGCACTTATTAATATTAAACTCAAACTCACCCTCGTTGGTTGTAAAAGAAAAATTCGTCCTTCCATTTTGCATTACTTCAATTACTCCATTTTTTACTCCATTGCCGCCACAATCAATAACTCTTCCTTTTATTTGATGAATTTTATCTTCAATTACAATCTTTACAAGATTATTTTCTTCATTATACCCTCCAAAAACTCCCTCAAACTTCTTAAATCTTTCTGTACAACTTAAACTACTATATACGTTAATAGTAATCTTCTCATTCTTGGGAATAACTCCACATAAAACACCTCTATAGTCTGTATACCCCCTGTAAATTAATTGTCCAGTTCTATTTCTTATTATGGAAATTGGTAACTTATGTAAATCATAACCCGCTTCATTTTCTATTGTTAAACATATATTAACCAAATTTAAAGGGACATCACAATTCCACCAAGAAAAATGACTAACTTCACCAACAAAATCTTTCCCTATTTTGGTAGCTTCTCCTTCTTCTACCCAAATGCCTTTTTCTTCATCTAGATACCAAAGTGGTATACTATGAGGAGCAACACTTTGCTGATTTACAGCAATAGGTAATGTTATTTTAGCCTTATTTAAAGAATTGATATTTAATACCTGACCACTATTTCCTGTTAGATTTATTGCTAACATTCCATAAGTTTCTAATAGTTTAATTTGCCCACTAACATCTTGAGCGATTAAAGAACTAGGTATGTTTGAATAAATTTCTTCATCTTCAGGAAATAGATGTTTTACACCTATTTTCACCTCACCATTATAGGGAGTACCATCTTCATTAAAATAGCCCCCTGTTAATGAAACCTTTGCTCCAGATGGTGTCTCAACTGAAACTATCTCTCCTGAATTTGCCGTAGTAAATACATCTGGTTGTAATAATTTTATTTGTATTATTTGACTATCAGTATTTGATGGTATTATTGTTTTTGAGGTAGAAATATAATTAGATTTAGAAACTTTTACGCGTAGAAAATTTCTAAAAGCTTCTAAATTATTAAAAATAGCCAGTCCTTTATCATCTGTTTGCTTTGAAATATTACCTGCGGAAACATCAACAGCTCTAACAGGTTGATTGTTTTCATTTACTACATTTACAAGAAGCGCACCAATTTCTATTCTATCTCCTTTATATATTTCCAAATTAGCAGCAAAATCAGCTGGTTTATCGCCAGTTTCTTCATCTATTTCTTCTTCTACCGCCACTATATCAACGTCTTCTTTATTACACGAGACTAGAAATAAAAATGACAAACAAAGTAAGATGGTTATTTTAAAAAGAAAAGGTAATTTCATATACAAGAATTCAAGAAATATTCTTACAAATATAGCTAAATATGCTTAAAAACAAAAACATTCGATAATGCACAATACTTACTGTACGAGGGGTCTAAAATGTGATTTTAAAACAAACTTTCAATAATTATTGAAAGTTTAAAAATTATTATATATTTGTACCATGAATTACGAAGAAGCAAAAACAAAATTTATAAGTACCTGGGGAAGTTTAGGTACACTTTGGGGCATTAACAAAGCCATGGCACAAATACAAGCATTGCTTTTTATTTCAACAAAACCGCTGTCGATGGAAGAAATTATGGAAGAACTTCAAATTTCTCGCGGAAACACGAGCATGAATTTACGCCAATTAATGGATTGGGGTATTGTTACCAAAGAACTTATTCCTGGTGAACGCAAAGAGTATTTCACAACTGAAAAAGATGTGCAAGAACTGGCAAGAATTGTTGCAAAAGAACGCAGCCGAAGAGAAATTAAACCTGTAATTAAAGTTTTAAACGAAGTTTCTTCCATTGAAGACGATGGTACTGAAAAAACAAAAGAATTAATTAAACAAACAAAAGCCTTACACGATTTAACTGAAACAGCAGATGCTATGATTAACAAACTTGTAAACCAACAACAAAACTGGATTACAAAATCATTATTAAAATTATTCACCTAAAAAAATTTAAATCTTATTTTCAATAATTTCTGAAAGTTTAAAAATATTAAAAATGAAATACTTATATCAAATTAACAAATGGCTTATATTAATAAACCTCCTTCTGTTTATCATTCCTATATATGGATTCATGTTCTTAATACTAACAGGCGTTATTCAAATAGTTTTAGCTGTGGTTATAGCATTTAACATAAATAAATTAGAAGCAAATGGTAAAATATTATTTCTTATTTATATAGTATTCACTTCAATCATATTGTTTTTAACATTTATTACTCATAATGAAAAACTATACTTTGGCAATATTACATTTATAGTCGTTATGGTTATTTCATTATTGCTGGCACTTCTACATTTAAAGATTACATATTTATTATTTAAAAAAGCTAACCATGAAACCAACTAATATATTCATGACAGGTGATTGGAGAGATTTAATCATGACAACCTTTGAAATTGACAAAGACATTTTAGATCCATACTTACCAAAAGGAACAGAAATAGATTTATACAACAATAAAGCCTTATTAAGTATGGTTGGTTTTACATTTTCGAAGGTTAAATTTTATGATTTTAAAGTGCCTTTTCATCAAGATTTTGGACAAATAAATTTTCGCTTTTATGTAAAATCTAAAATTGATAGCACAAAAGGGGTTGTTTTCATAAAAGAATTTGCTCCAAAACCTCTTATTACATTAGTCGCTAACTTGGTTTATAACGAACCATACTTTAACAAGAATATTACTAACAATAAATCTATAACAGACAATAACATTTCCTTAGAATACAATCACAACGGTGCAAAAACAAGTGCTCAAGCTAATTTAACAACTTTTGAAGCTCAGAAAAACACATTAGAACTCTTTGTAGTTGATAGGTATGTTGCTTTTATAAAAAACAAAAAGAGCGAAACTTTACAGTATAAAATATTCCATAAACCTTGGCAACTATACAATTTAGACACTTCATACTTTGATAATGAATTACTAAATCTGTTACCAATAACTTTTAAAAACATAAAACATGTTTCTACTTGCTTTGTAGATGGCTCTTCGGTAGAGGTTAAAAAAGGGTTGTTACAACAAGCCAAAAACGTGGTTGTAAATTCGATTTGAAGTTATTAATTGCTTTAAAGATTTCTCATGCATGCTATTTAAATTTAATGAAATCGTAAATGATTAGCATTTGAAACGGCATCCTTTTTTGAGGCACGAAAAAAAAATATAGTGTAAAGCCTGACCTCCTGCCCTGAGCGCAGACGAAGGGTGTGGTAACGCCACAAAAA
This sequence comes from Mariniflexile sp. HNIBRBA6329, assembly GCF_043558645.1. Lineage (NCBI taxonomy): Bacteria > Pseudomonadati > Bacteroidota > Flavobacteriia > Flavobacteriales > Flavobacteriaceae > Mariniflexile > Mariniflexile sp. HNIBRBA6329. The sequence continues at coordinate 168,366 of NZ_JBIFXS010000002.1, forward strand.
ACAAAATAAATTTTTCCAGAACTTTTTCTTAATATGATGAATTAACAAAGAGCAATAAATATTCGTTTTTTTACCCTATTTTTGATTCACAAAAAAATTGCGTAACAATGCCTAACAATGAAATTAATCCAAATAAATGGATCGATTTATATTCCGATTATCTATTTAACTATACGGTTACACGTGTTAGCGATAGAGATATTGCGCAAGATTTAGTTCAAGACACTTTTTTGGCCGCCTTAAAATCGATGACAAATTTTAAAGGTGAAGCTAGCGAACGTACGTGGCTCATCTCCATTTTGAAACGAAAAATTATTGACCACTACCGTAAAATCAATTCGAATAAAGGAAAAGCGGAAGTGCGCATTGCTTATAATGACGATAGTGAATCTGAGGGTGATTGGTTAGAAGAACGTGTGGCAGACCCATTTGAGAAAACTGCCGAAGACACTATGCAAAATGAAGAACTTGGTCATGCCATTTTTAATTGTTTAAGCAAATTACCAGAAAAACAAGCAGAAGTTTTTAGAATGAAAACCATTGAAGGCTATGAAACCGAAGTAATTTGTAATGAACTGAATATTACAGCGTCTAACCTTTGGGTAATTATACACAGAGCAAGAACGGCTATGGCAGAATGTTTAAAAGAAAATTGGTTTTGATTATGAGTGATAAAATTAAACTGATGTTGAAATGTGATGAAGCTAATCATGTTTGCGATAAATCGCAGTATAAAAATGCCTCTTTATGGGAAAAAATTAAGTTAAATCTTCATTTAATCATTTGTAAAGCTTGCAGAAAATACACAAAAAACAACGCAAAACTTACCCATACCATTAAAAAAGCAAACGTTGTGTGTTTAGATAAAAAGTGCAAAGAAAACATGAAAAAAGAGTTGGATAAAGCCATTAAAGAAACATCCATCAACTAAACAAAAGCAACAATAATAACCACAGAATGGGTAACCCTTCTACCCAAAATGAACTGTAATAACCTCCTTGCCACTTCTTAGAACATACTAAAAACAACCCTGTTATTATAGATATGACTGCAAAAACAATTAATTTGTTTGCACCAATATCGTCCTTGAAAAATTCTAAAAAGAAAAACACAACCAATAACAGAATACCTATAACTTTTGTACGCTTTACACCTATTTTTTGCGGAATGGTAGCAAGCTTTAAACTATCGTACATTAAATCCCTTATTTCAAAAGGCAACATCAATACTATAATAAAAATACACCGCTGAAAAGCCGTAAACAGCACATCTGCATGCATGGGGTATTGATTATTTATCAAGGGCAAAAAGACGGTAACTCCGGTCCAAACCAAAGCAATAAGGTACACTTTTAAACCACCTACATTTCTTAAATTATTATGGTTATCTAAAAACAAATGTTTTGGTAAAAACGGAATGGCATATAAAAAAGTTACAAGCCCAAATACAGCAATATAAATGAGGGTATCCACATTCAATTTAAAGGCAAAATAACACATGGATAGAAAGCTGAAAAACGAAAAAACCTGTATCGTTTTTAGCCAATTTGCTAAGCTTCTGTGATGAAATTTGGCAAAACCAAAATACTTTACAAAATTATAACCCGTTATAGATGCAAAAAACACAAAAAACAACAAGTTTTCATCATATAAAATTTCGAACTCCAAAAGTGTAATCCATGTTAACGAAAACACCGCTAAAGCCACATGAATACTACTGTTTATGTAGAAATCTAAAAGCTGTTTTAACATCTTCATTTTACAAATTTAAGCAATAGGTTTCGTACAGTGTTAATAAAGCTTTCAAATGGTTAAAAACTTTCCATTATATGCAATAAAACACGCTTTATATTATGTATTTTTGCGAATTATATAAACAATTTCCATTTAATGAATACAAACGCTTTTGCATTGCGTCATATTGGCCCTAGAGAAGAAGACCAAAAACTTATGTTAAAAACCATTGGTGTTGATTCCTTAGACCAGTTAATTTACGAAACCATTCCAGATGATATCCGTTTAAAAAATGGATTGAATTTAGATGAACCAATGACTGAATACGAATATTTGCTTCATATTCACGATGTATCTAAACTAAACAAAGCCTACAAAACTTATATAGGCTTGGGCTATCATCCTACCATTTTACCCGCCGTTATTCAACGTAACATTCTTGAAAACCCAGGTTGGTACACCGCTTACACGCCTTATCAAGCTGAAATTGCACAAGGTAGATTGGAAGCTTTGTTAAACTACCAAACCATGGTAATGGATTTAACAGGTATGGAAATAGCCAATGCATCGCTGCTTGATGAAAGTACTGCAGCAGCTGAAGCGATGAGTTTGTTATTTGCTGTTCGCGAACGTGAGCAAAAGAAAAACAACGTCAACAAATTTTTTGTTTCAGAAAATATAATGCCACAAACTTTATCATTATTACAAACCAGATCGACTCCTATTGGTGTTGAATTGGTAGTTGGCAAGGAAGAAACTTTTAATTTTTCTTCAGATTTTTTTGGTGCTATCTTACAATACCCAGGAAAGGACGGACAAGTTACCGATATTAAAACATTCATAAGCAATGCGAACGATGCGCAATTAAAAGTAGCCGTAGCTGCCGATATTTTAAGTTTGGTAAAATTGGAAGCGCCAGGTAGATTTGGTGCTGATGTCGTTGTGGGTACAACACAACGCTTTGGAATCCCTATGGGGTACGGAGGTCCGCATGCCGCTTATTTTGCAACCAAAGAAGCGTATAAACGTGATATCCCTGGGCGTATTATTGGCGTAACCAAAGATACTGATGGAAATAGGGCTTTACGTATGGCATTACAAACCCGCGAGCAACATATAAAACGCGATAAGGCAACCTCAAATATTTGTACCGCCCAAGTTTTATTGGCGGTTATGGCAAGTATGTATGCCGTGTATCACGGACCAAAAGGCTTAAAATTTATAGCCAATAAAGTCCATAATACAGCATCAACACTTGCTGCTGCTTTAAAAACCCTGGGGTATACACAAGTAAACACATCGTATTTTGATACACTTCAAATAAAAACCGATTCTAAAAAAATCAAGCGTGTAGCCAAAGAAAAAAAGGTAAACTTATTTTATCCAGATAAAGAAACGATTACTATTTCCTTAAATGAAACAACTTCGGTTAGAGATATAAATTATTTAATTTCTGTTTTTGCTGAAGCTGCCGAAAAAGAAACTATCATCATCACCGCAATTTCAGAAGGCGATAATATTTCAGAAACACTAAAAAGAAAATCAGATTTCTTAACGCTTGATGTATTTAACACCTACCATTCTGAAACCGAATTGATGCGTTATATAAAATCTTTAGAACGAAAAGATTTAGCTTTAAATCACTCCATGATTTCTTTAGGCTCTTGTACCATGAAGCTGAATGCTGCTTCAGAAATGTTGCCTTTAAGCATATTTAAGTGGGCTAACATTCATCCGTTTGTTCCTAAAAAACAAGCACAAGGTTATCTAACGGTTTTAAAAGAATTAGAAGACCAACTTACCGAAATCACAGGTTTTGCGGCAACTTCACTACAACCAAACTCTGGTGCGCAAGGTGAATATGCTGGTTTAATGGTAATAAAAGCATACCATGAATCTCGTAACGAAGGCCATAGAAATATTTGCTTAATACCATCTTCAGCACACGGAACCAATCCAGCCACAGCGGTTATGGCGGGTATGAAAGTGATTGTTACCAAATCAACTGCTGAAGGCAATATTGATGTTGATGATTTACGTGAAAAAGCCATTTTGCACAAAGACAACCTTTCTTGCCTCATGGTTACCTATCCATCTACACATGGCGTTTACGAATCTGCCATCAAAGAAATCACCAAGATTATTCACGACAACGGCGGTCAAGTTTATATGGATGGCGCCAACATGAATGCCCAAGTTGGTTTAACGAACCCAGGAAATATTGGAGCCGATGTTTGTCATTTAAATTTACATAAAACCTTTGCCATTCCTCATGGTGGTGGTGGCCCTGGTGTTGGCCCTATTTGCGTTGCCAAACAATTGGTGCCGTTTCTACCCGGAAACCCCATTAAAAAAGTTGGCGGTGAAAAAGCCATTACAGCTATTTCTGGGGCGCCTTATGGTTCTGCTTTGGCTTGCTTAATTTCCTATGGCTATATAAAAATGCTAGGGGCTGAAGGTTTAACGGAATCTACTAAGATTGCTATCTTAAATGCCAATTATATCAAACAACGTTTACAAGGAAGTTTTGATACGCTTTATTCTGGCGAGCGCGGACGTGCAGCACACGAAATGATTGTAGATTGTAGATCATTTAAAGCCAACGGGATTGAAGTAACCGATATTGCTAAACGTTTAATGGATTATGGTTTCCACGCACCAACTGTATCTTTTCCTGTTGCTGGAACTTTAATGATTGAACCGACCGAAAGCGAGAGTAAAGCTGAAATTGATCGTTTTTGTGATGCCATGATTTCTATTAGAAAAGAAATTGATGCTGCTTCTAAAGATGATGACAATAATGTTTTAAAGAATGCGCCACATACTTTAGAGATGATAACAGCCAACGAATGGTACTATCCTTACACCCGTGAAGAGGCTGCATTTCCTTTAGACTATGTAAAACAGAATAAGTTTTGGCCAAGTATCAGACGTGTTGATGATGCTTATGGAGACCGAAATTTAGTATGCTCTTGCGCACCTATTGAAGCTTATGCCGACGCCTAAAAACAGCGTTGAACATCGTAAATTATATTGAAAAAGAATTTGCCTTTTCTTGAAACCTTGTACCTTGTACGAGTTAACAAAAAAAGGCAAATTTTCTTTTTATGAACATTAAAATTACCGGTACCGGAAGTTATATTCCAGATACCATTGAAAAAAACGACGCTTTCCACGCACATACTTTTTTAAACACAGATGGTTCGGCAATTAATTACCCTAACAACGTTATTATTGAAAAATTTCAAGCCATCACAGGTATTGCCGAAAGACGCTATGCTAAAGACCACCACAACTCATCCGATCTAGGTTTTTTTGCTGCCGAAAAAGCTATAGCAGACGCTAAAATAGACCCCGAAACGATTGATTATATTATTGTAGCACACAATTTTGGTGATGTTAAACATAACACCATTCAAAGTGATATGCTACCAAGTTTAGCCACAAGAATAAAGCATAGCTTACGTATAAAAAACCCAAAATGCATTGCTTACGATATTTTATTTGGCTGTCCTGGTTGGATTGAAGGCATTATACAAGCAAATGCTTTTATAAAAGCTGGAATAGCAAAACGCTGCTTAGTTATTGGTACCGAAACACTTTCCAGAGTTGTTGATAAACATGATAGAGATGCCATGATTTTTTCGGATGGTGCTGGTGCCACCATTATTGAAGCAACCGAAGATGAAGGCGGTATTTTAGCACACGAAACGGCCAGTTACACCTATGATGAAGCCTATTATTTACACTTTGGAAACTCCAATAACCCGACACTAAGTAAAAATACACGCTACATCAAAATGGAAGGTCGAAAAATATATGAGTTCGCATTAAATCATGTGCCACAAGCCATAAAAACATGCATTGATAATAGTGGCTTAAATATTAAAGATGTAAAAAAGATTTTTATTCATCAAGCCAACGAAAAAATGGACGAAGCGATTTTAAAACGCTTATACAGACTTTACAGAACTGATATTCCAGAAAATATTATGCCTATGAGTATTCAAACACTAGGTAATAGTTCGGTTGCAACCGTACCTACGCTTTTAGATTTGGTTAGAAATAATAAATTAGAAAACCACAACCTTTCAAAAGGTGATGTTGTTATATTTGCAAGTGTTGGCGCTGGTATGCATATCAATGCTATTGTTTACAAATATTAAAGATTCAACTGTTTAATGTACGAGAAAACTTTTCCCAATAAACGTTTTAAACATACGCTTCAATTTTTAGAAAGACACATAAAAAACTCTGAAACTATTTTAGATTTAGGGGTAGAAAATCCGTTTTCGGATATTATGAAACAACGAGGTTTTAAAGTTGAAAACACTAAAGGAGAAGATTTGGATGTTGACACCTCAACCATTGAAAACTCTAATGCTTCGGTAGTCACCGCTTTTGAAATTTTCGAACATTTGTTATCTCCTTTTACGGTTCTTAAATCTATAAGAACCGATAAATTAGTTGCCAGCGTTCCTTTAAAGTTGTGGTTTTCTTCAGCTTACAGAAGTAATACCGATATGCTAGACAGACACTATCATGAGTTTGAAGATTGGCAATTCGATTGGTTGTTAGAAAAAGCGGGGTGGAAAATTATAGACCGCCAAAAATGGACAAACCCAACCAAAAAAATTGGAATACGTCCCATTTTGCGTTGGTTTACACCAAGGTACTACATTGTATATGCCGAAAGAATAAGCAAATAACAATTTCTAAGTACCTAACTCCAAAAGATTTCAATTAAAATTGGGATTTGGGATTTGGGATTTAAATATTGAAATTTACAAAATGAACTTTTACATCATCATTCCAGCACATAACGAAGCTAGTTCTATTGGTTTAACTTTAGATTCTTTAGTCAAACAAACGCTTCAACCAAAACGTATTGTTGTTGTGAATGATAATTCAACGGATGACACACAAGATATTGTTGAAGGATATTCAGCAAAATATTCTTGGATTCAGTTAGTAAATTCAAAATCTTCCAACGAACATTTACCGGGTTCAAAAATTATTAATGCTTTTTACAAAGGTTACGAAACTCTTGATGAGCGTTATGATGTGCTATGTAAATTTGATGCCGATTTAATTTTCCCTTCTAATTATTTAGAACAACTAGCCATCCATTTTACCGCAGACAAGCATATTGGCATGGCAGCAGGCTTTTGCTATATTGAAAAAAATGGTGCTTGGGTATTGGAAAACTTAACCCGAAAAGACCACATTCGAGGAGCCTTAAAAGCTTATAAAAAAGACTGCTTTTTACAAATTGGTAAATTAAAACCATCTATGGGTTGGGATACGGTTGATGAATTGCTTGCTAAATTTTACGGTTGGAAACTTGTAACCGATGAATCACTGCATGTAAAACATTTAAAACCTACCGGTATTAGCTATAACAAAGCTTCAAAATATTTACAAGGTGAAGCTATGTACAAAATGCGCTATGGCTTTTTCATCACTTTAATTTCAGCTTTAAAATTGGCTTATAAAAAAGGTAGTTTTATACTTTTTAAAGATTATTTAGCAGGTTATTTTAAAGCTAAAAAGAATAAAATTGACTTTTTGATTACCGAAGAAGAAGGTGAATTTATTAGAAATTTACGGTTGAAAGGATTACGGAAAAGTTTGTTTGGTTTCAATAAACCTTGAACCTCTAAAAATAAAGCCTTTATAATTTTAACTGAAGATGAACATGACAAATTTATTCATTTTGAAATTGAATAAGAAGTTTTGGAATTATGCTAAATGGCCTACCTAACCGGTAGGCTTTATGAAAAAAATGTACCTATCTGTCCAAGTAAGCCTAATTTATATTATTTTGCACTCTGTTTTAAATTATAAATTATTGAATCACTACTTGAGTCCACGATACCAATTGTTATGACAAATTTTAAAAAAGTTTTCCTATTATTTCTATTATATTCTCTCTCTACCATGTCTGTATTAGCCCATGTAGAAAAGGTATACAGTCTAGAAGGCACTATAGACAATCGAGAAATAATTATGGAGATTCGTAATGTTGAGGGATATTATAGTGGAAGATATTGTTTCCGTGATAAAAAAAAATCCATCTACCTGCAGGTCGAATACGATTCTATCGCATTCACCTTCAATTTATTGCGATCCAATTTAAAAACAAAAAATCAAGAATCATTTGAGCAGATTGTTATAACTGAAGATTCGTTACATAATTGGTTCGGGGAACAAAGAACTCCGGATGGTAAGATTCATCAGGTTTTTCTGCGCCCGATTAAAATAAATCAATCTGAACCTCATTCAATAAAGAACGAAAAGATAAAAGAAAAATTATCACCATATAATTATTGCCTGCTCAGTGATATAAAATATGAATCAACATCGATTCAAAAGTTAAAAAAGGGGATAAAAATAGAATGGCTTACTGAAACTGGATCTAAAATTAAATTATTCCGTGTAGTTGAGGGGTTTTCCGAATCAAGAATGGTTAAAATAAATAATTACCTTGAACAGTTTTATATAAATGATATACTTAACGGTTATAGTTATGAAAATTTCGAAAACGAAATAAATATTAGCTATTTTACTCCCAATATACTAAGTATGGTAGAGTCTACAAAAAGTTACACCAGTAATACCAAAGAAAATACTTCTGTCATGTATTTAACTCTAGATTTAAAAACTCTTAAAAAATTAAATCTTGAAGACTTACTTTGGCTAGGAGAAGGAACACCTCCTCGTAATGAATCTAGAGAATATTTTAAATATCGAGGTGAAGTTTTTGAGAAAAAAATAGAAAAATATATACATAGTTCTTACGCAAAAGAAATAAATAATTCAAAGTGTGATTATTCTAATGAAAAGACTTTTCGTTTCCCCGATTTTTATCTCTCTAAGAAAGGAATCGTTCTCATGTTAAATCATTATAAGCTCAGCGATGAATGTAAAAAACAAACATGGGCAGTTCTGCGCTACAATGATTTTCCTAATAAATGGAACGAGGAGTATTTTAATAAAAAATAAAAGAACAAATTTTTATATCTTAATTTTTTCAAATCCATATTATTCTATTTCATAATTTATAAATAAAACATATGGAGTAGTTTAGCTATACAAAAGAATAATTCATTAGGGTTTTAACTCAAAATGGATGATTTTGGATTGATTATCAAAGGCGTCAAGCATTAAGTATTAAGGTATTTAGTACTTTTATTCTTCTTTTGATTTTATATTAAAATTGTTCAAAACAAACCTATAACAGGTAAGTACAGGATGGAAAGGTTCAAAAACATAAATACTTTTATATTACCAAATAAGCATATTTAAAACACTTACTAAATACCGACCAACTAAATTGTCTACCTGCAATAATAATCAACTCATTGGAACAGTCAACATTTATGCTCCAGTACTAAAAATCTATATAAAAAATTATTTTCAACACTATAAGCTGATTTATGAAAACGAACTTTACAATTAAAAACACCCTGTTAGTTTATCAATTCACGGTTAAAAATTTATTTAAAAACAGGTTACTTATAAACCTGTCTTTAATTGGCATTATGACGCTTTGTAGTTTCACGCTTCACGGGCAGCGTTACATGGAAAACCTTGACAGAGGATTAATTGCCATGCGAACTAACTCGAATTCAGTGCTAATAAGTTGGCGAATTCCTGGTGACGAATATACCCAGAATGCTACCTACAATCTATATCGTGGGGCAACACTAATTGCTTCCAATCTTAACGTTTCAAATTATGTTGATGCAACTAGTATTAATTATCCTTATAGTGTAGCCGCTGTTATTAACGGGACAGAGCAAGCACTTTCCCCTGCTATAAGCATTAGAGGAAGTCAGTATTTTTCTATTCCTGTTAGATCGGTTAACGGTGGTTATACAACTCATAATCTTAATGATGCCTCTGTTGGCGATCTGGATGGAGACGGAGAATACGAGATTGTTATAAAAAGACTCTCAAATGATGAATCTCCTACCTCACCATACAATCATTATCTTGAAGCTTATGAACTTGATGGTACATTTATGTGGGCTATTGATTTAGGTCCTAACATATTGAATGCAGTAGAAGTGAATTTTTTAGTATACGATTTTGATAATGATGGTAAAGCCGAAGTTGCTACCAGAACTTCAGATGGTATGATTGACGGTATAGGTAATAATATTGGAGACAGAGATGAAGATGGACAAATTAATTACCGTTCTTCTGCGACACAAAATTCTTCATGGTATAGAACCCAAGGTCCCGATTACATATCCATATTTAATGGCGAAACAGGCGCAGAAATTGCATGGGATTTTTACATCGATCGTGAACCAATAGCACAATGGGGACTACCGGGCCATAACCTTTATCACCTTGGCCATAGGGCTACCAAATGTATGTGGGCAGTTGCCTATCTTGATGGTGTAAATCCAAGTTTTGTTATCGGCAGAGGAATTTATCACCGTATAAAACTAGAAGCATGGAATTTCAGAAATGGCACTTTAACACAAGAGTGGGCTTGGGATAGCAGCCCTGGTGGAGTAGCCACTGCTTATCACGGCCAAGGAAACCACAATCTTGCTGCCGGTGATGTTGATGGTGATGGGAGAGACGAGATAACTTATGGAGGCATGGCGATTGATGAAAATGGTAATGGTCTGTACTCTACAGGTTTTGGGCATGGCGATGCTGCTCATTTAGCAGATATTAATCCTGATATTCCTGGTTTGGAATATTTTAGCTGTATGGAAGGTGCTGGCGGAACAATCCCGGGTTTAGCAATAAGAAATGCTGAAACTGGTACGGTACAATGGGCAAATTATTCAAGTGGTGATATTGGAAGATGTATGGCTGCCGATGTAGATCCAAACTACAAAGGTATGGAAGTATGGGGTTCTGATGGTTCTGGTCTTCGTAGCTGCACTGGTCAACTTATATCAAATTCAATACCAACTACAGCGGGTAACGGAGCTTCTTATAATTTTGGTGTTTGGTGGGATGGTGATGTTCAACGTGAAATACTCGACAGAACGGTAATAACTAAATGGAATGGAAACGGAACCGATAGGGTAGCTACATTGTACAACATTGTATCTATTTCTGATAATAATTCAACTAAATCAAATCCTTGCCTTATGGCTGATATTTTGGGTGATTGGCGAGAAGAAGTTATATACAGACGTTCAGACAACACAGGCTTGATTGTTTTTGTTTCTCCTTTTAGTACTAACCAAAGAATGTATACTTTAATGCATGATCCTAACTACAGGTCGGCTATTGCATGGCAGAACAATTCGTATAACCAGCCTCCAAATCTTGGGTTTTATTTTGGCGGCGGAATGGATACACCACCATCTCCTAATATTCAATTGGTAAACGGGGAACCGTTAAACGTTGTTCAAAAGGAAATAACAGAGGGCATAAATATTTATCCAAACCCTTCTAGTGGTGTTTTCGATATAAATTTACCTATATCTATTAAAGATGTCAATAGCGAATTATATAATATTAATGGTGCATTGATTTCAAGACAAAAGCATGAGTTAAATGGAAAGAACTTTGAACTAAATATAACAGATAGACCCGCTGGAGTGTATTTCTTGAAAATTAATTTAACAGAACCAGTAACCCTAAAGATTATAAAAACGGATTAATAAGCTTTCAAGATTTTCCATTTACAACCGCATGGAAAATTATAGATAGGCAAAATGGGACAACCCCACGGAAAAAATTGGCTTATAAAAAAGGGTTTTACACTTTTTAAAGATTATTTAGCAGGTTATTTTAAAGCTAAAAAGAATAAAATTGTTTTTTGGTCACCGAAAAAGAAGGTGAATTTATTATAAATTTGCACTCAAAAGGATGTTTAATAAATTCAAATCTTAAAAAACATTTACATGAAAGCTATCGGATTGACACTTCTTTTTTGCATCGGGATCTTCTTTTTAGCTAAAGCAGCCTTAAAACCTTCTATTAGTGAGGTTAAAAACAACACAGACAACCTAAACTGCACACCTCCAAATACCGTAGAAGCCAATTCTGGTCATGATGAAGGTTGTTGCATTATTTTGGATAGAACCTCCGTTATTCTTAAGCAAAATTCAAAACACAAAGTACAACACTAATTAAAACTCCAGTCTTTGTAGTTGCTTGAACTTCCAAGGCATTCTCTAAAGTGTCCTCTAATTGTGGAAAGAAATCGATTCCTGTTAGTTTATCAATTCTTGTTGAAAAAACATGATAAACAAAAAAGGTTCTATTTTTAATCAGAACCTTTTTTATAAATTATAAAAAATTTCAATAATAGATAACCAATCGTTTTACAAAGCTCTCGCCCGTTGCTTTATCTGTTACTCTTATAAAATAAAGTCCACTATCATAGTTGCTTAAATCTAAAATAGTTCTTTTATTACTTGAGCTATAATCTTTATTAGATAATTGAACATTTCTTAAGTTATTTATACTAACATTTATTCTGTCACTACTAAGTTTTGAGTAATCAATGTTGACTGAACTTTTAGCTGGGTTAGGAAATAAAGCCACTTTACTTGTACTTGGAGCTGTTCTAGTAACTGTTATAGCATTAGAAAGACTGAAACAACCATCTAAACTAGAAACCAAGTGGTCTCCCTCGCCAGGTGGCTCAATACCTGTTAGTCCTTCTTCATAACTCAAATGCCATATTTTACAGACTCCAACTCCAGCCGTATTAAAATCAACATCCGAATAATTAGCTGGCAACCCAAGAATAACTGTCCCTTCTTCATTGGTCACAACCCAAGCAGAATTTGTTCCAATATTACCCTCTAGAGTAATAGCATTGGCAGGAATTTTATCTTCCGTTTCATCAATCGTAAAATCAAAGTTATTATTTGTACCGCCTGTTAGTACACCTCCATTAACACCATTTCTAGTAACGGTAATTGCATTGGACAAATCGTAGCACCCCATCAAATCTCCTGCATTAGTTACTCCTTCTAAACTGACATTTTCTGCATAGCTTAAATGCCATATTAAACAAACACCCTCTCCTGCTCCCTCTAAATCAAAGCTATTGTTGGTAGATGTATCTAAGATATTAGCATCGGCATCGGTAATAACCCAAAGCATATTTACACCTTGTCCGCCACTAGCACCGGTTAAAGTAACTTCAAACAAATCTGAATTTCCGTCTCCAGCACAAATTTCAATATCGGTTGAACCATCAGCTAAAGCAATATTACCGCCTTCTGGATGTTGTATTCTATTTACAGTAATTGGGTTAGACAGATCGTAGCACCCCATTAAATCTCCTGCATTAGTTATTCCTTCTAAACTCACATTTTCTGCATAGCTTAAATGCCATATTAAACAAACACCGTCACCTGCCCCCTCTAAATCGAAGCTATTGTTGGTAGATGTATCTAAGATATTAGCATCGGCATCGGTAATAACCCAAAGCATATTTACACCTTGTCCGCCGCTAGCACCGGTTAAAGTAACTTCAAACAAATCAGAAATTCCATCTCCAGCACAAATTTCAATATCGGTTGAACCATCAGCTAAAGTAATATTACCTGCTTCTGGTTGTTGTATTCTATTTACATTTATTGGGTTTGATAGCGCATAACAACCTGTTAAATCGTTAGCATTTTCTACATTTAGACTAACATTATTTTCATAGCTTAAATGCCAAATTAAACAAACTCCTTCTGGAGCCTCATCAAAATTAACATCGTAAGGAGAATCAGGAGTTCCTAAAATTTTACCTGCACTATCTGTAACTACCCACGCATAATTAGTACCCATATTTCCTGAAAGTGTAATAGAGCCATCTGGAATATTATCTGCTTGATCATCATTAACACAAAACTCGAAAGGACCTCCTTCTAAAGTTCCTGCCGTAGGTTGCTGGAATCTTTCAACCATAATTGGCTCCGATAAATCAAACCTCCCAACAATATCATCAATGTTTTTTGTGAATTTTCCTTGACCAGATGGGTCCACCAAAGGTTTTATACCATTATAAGCAAGATGATATATATAGCAGACACCTACACCTGCACCATCAAAATCTACATCTGAAGGGCTATCTGGTAAACCAAGAATATCCCCTTCTTCGTTTGTAATAATCCATTGTTTTACACGCCCAGAGGCATTCTCTAAAATTACATCAACATAATCAGGCTCACCATCACCAACACAAACACTGGTATATTTTTCGCCATCAATAAATGTAATTTCGCCACCGTAAACAGTTGCATTTTCGTTAGCATTAGAATTTTGAGCTGTAATGGTGCTAAACGCAAAGAATAGAAATGTTAATAAAAAAAAGTAGGTTTTAATATTTTTGAAAATAAGTTTTAGGGTATCAACGTGTACTTTTTCTTTCATAACTATTTGATTTAAAATTATTTATAAAATATAAGATACAAAAAACCCAAAAAATGTTAGTTATCTAACACTTGAATGGCAATTTTTTTCGATAATTAGTAAAATGCCCACTCTTTATAGCTACTAGAAGCTTCTAATTTATTTTCTAAAGTATCATTTAATTGAGGAAAGAAATCAATTCCGGTTAGTTTTTCAATAGAATCTACCGAAACCACAAATTCATAAAGTGGTTTGTTGGAATTTTCATGAGTCATTAAAAAAGCAATCATTTTTGTTTTTCCCGAATCGTTATCAATCAATACTTTATAAAACTGATTTGGCACTGCTACCCTTTCGCTTCCTATGGTTTTCATGTTTCCTTTTAAAACACCGCCTGTTACCACAAAAACCCCATCGTATTTACTTGCCCAATAGCGTATTTTTTGCTCTAAGGTATTCCAAATTCCAGAATTAAAAGCGTGGTCTTGCGGAGAAATATTACTGGTTAAAAAAGTTTCTTCATATACAAACTTACTGTAACTTCTATCACCCGCAGGACATAAATGCCCACGGTCGTAACCTGAGTTTTTATAATTCCTCCAATCGGCAGCACCCGTTTTAACCGCTTTATCAACTTCGAAATATGGACGCTTGAATTTGGTATTGGATAAGTGGTGTTTTTTTAACTCATAAGCAACCCACTCCGCTTGCTCATGTGGCTCGCTATAAGAAAGCGAATAACCTTCATGATGTACTATTTGCCCCGTAGTGCTGGTGGGCAAAAAATATTCGTTGGTGTTTTGTTTAGCTTCCTCGCCTTCCGCTACAATTTCTACCTTTTCTTCTACTTTTAAAAAATGTTCATACCCATAAATCCCTAAAACAATAAGAATAGCAATTAATGAGTAAACTGATTTTTTGGTCATCTATCTAAAAACAAATTCTAAGGGTTGACCAATAGCACCGTTTGGAAAGCTGATGCCTAAAAGTGCAGACATAGTTGGTGCCACATCGATAATTTCGGTTTTTTGGAAAGTTTCTCCATGCTTAATGCCATTTCCGAAGAATAAAAGAGGCACATGGGTATCATAATCAAAACCAGAACCATGGGTAGAACCTGTTTTGCTGTATGAAATATAAGCCGCATCATAAACAAAAAGCACATCTCCAGAACGTTTTTGATTGTGTCCTTTTTGCAACAATGCTTCAATACCCTCTGTAAACGACGTTGAATTTATAGTGGTTGCCGTATATACCTTATCTATATATTCATAACCAATAATTTCGTTTACAATCGCTTCTTGAACGTCATCTAAATCCAAATCGAGTTTATTTATTTGAGTTCTATTTAAAAAAATCTGGTTATTGCTTATGTTTTCAACTAAATCGGAAGCGCCAAATTTAGCAAGCATAAATGCACTTAACTTATCTTTAAACGAATTTGTATCTACATAACCCGCTGGTATTTTCACACTTTTTAAATATGCTGGAACATCTACCGCAGCATGGTCTGCAGTTAAAAATACCGTATATGCACCTTTTCCAACCTTAGCATCTAACGCATTGAACAAACGTTCTAAATCTTTATCTAAACGAATATAAGTGTCCTCAATTTCTTTTGAATTTACTCCAAATTTATGCCCTACATAATCGGTACTGGAAAAACTTACTGCAAGCACATCGATATCGGTATCTTGCCCTATTTGTTCGCCTGATAAGGCTGCTATGGCAAAATCTGCTACAATACTATTTCCGTATGCGGTTGTTTTTATAATATCAAAACCTCCGTTTTTATCTTTTAAAGTTCCTAAGTCGTATGGAAAGGTAGCTGTTTCTTTTCCTTTAAAAGTACCCTCGAAATCATTCAAATCACTTCCACTTTCGGTGTATGTTGAAATATCGAAAAGTGTATTCCATGGTTTCAAATACGATTCTGCAACTTTTGAATTATTGAATTCATTCACCCAATTAGGCAAAGCAGTCATATAAAAAGTACTTGTTATAAAATAGCCTTTATCTTTTCCGTAAAACCAATAAGCCGCATTAGCTGTATGACCTGCTGGTAAAATGGCACCTCTATCTTTTATGGAAATACCAATCGTTTTTCCTCGCATTTGTGTAAACAAACGATTTTCGTCTGAAAAAGTAGTAGCTTTCATTCGGTGTGGAGACATTTGTCCGTCTTCGGTAACAGCGCCCACAGATTGCACACTATCATCACCCGCACAATACACGCTTTTCTTAATTTCTTTATCGTACCAATCATTCGCTATAATACCATGGTATTTTGGTGTAGTGCCCGTATAAACCGAAGCATGACCTGGTCCTGTATAGGTTGGCACATAATTGTAATGGTTGTTTTTACAGTTAAATCCTTCATTCATCATGCGTTTAAAACCTCCTTCTCCATATTTATTATAAAAACGCGTTAAATAATCATAACGCATTTGGTCTACCACAATGCCAACTACAAGCCTTGTAGCATTGGTGTTAGTTCCATTATCTTTACTTAAAACGACCTCGTTTTGGGCTTTACACGAAAAAATTAAAGTAAGCGCAAACAGGAAACAGGCAATATTTTTAAACATATCTATCCATATTTATTTCAAAAATACAGATTTTAGAATATCTTAATTTAAAATTAAAGTTAAATACCTCTAACTTTTTTTTACTTTAGCACTATTAAAATTTATTATGACCTATCTACATAATATTGGTGCTTATTTTATAATGATTGCTGAAATGTTTCGCAAACCAACGAAGTGGTCTGTGATGAAACGATTGATATTTAAAGATATTGATGATTTGGTAATTGGCTCATTAGGCATCATTGCTTTTATATCGTTTTTTGTTGGTGGTGTTATTACCATCCAAACCGCTTTAAACATTAGCAACCCACTTATTCCCAAATACTTGGTAGGATTTGCTACCAGACAATCGGTAATTTTAGAATTCGCCCCTACCTTCACATCCGTTATTATGGCAGGAAAAGTAGGTTCGTTTATAACGTCCAGTATAGGCACCATGCGTGTTACCGAGCAAATTGATGCGTTGGAAGTTATGGGTATAAACTCATTAAACTACCTTATATTTCCAAAAACTATAGCTTTAATGCTTTACCCTTTTGCCATTGCCATTGGTATGTTTTTAGGTATTTTAGGTGGTATGGCAGCTTGTGTGTATGGAGGTTTCAGTTCGTTAGAAGATTATATTTATGGCATCCAAACCGATTTTATTCCTTTTCACATTACGTATGCATTTATAAAAACCTTTGTTTTTGCTTTTGTACTGGCAACCATTCCTGCGTTTCATGGTTACTATATGAAAGGTGGTGCGCTTGAAGTAGGAAAAGCAAGTACCACATCGTTTGTGTGGACCAGCGTTGTTATCATCCTTTTAAATTATTTCCTAACTCAAATGCTTTTAAGCTAATGATAGAAGTTAAAGATTTACATAAATCGTTTAATGGTGTAGAAGTTTTAAAAGGCATCAGTACAACGTTTGAAAAAGGAAAAACCAACCTCATCATCGGGCAAAGTGGCTCTGGTAAAACCGTATTTTTAAAATGCCTTTTAGGATTATTTAATTATGAAGAAGGTTGTATAGCTTACGATGGTAAAGTTTTTTCAAATTTAACAGAAGACGAAAAACGTAATTTACGAGGCGAAATTGGTATGGTATTCCAAGGAAGCGCCTTATTTGATTCGATGACAATTGCCGAAAACGTGATGTTCCCGTTGCGTATGTTTACCAACCAAAATAAAAGCGAAATGGAAGACCGTGTAAACTTTGTTTTGAACCGTGTTAATTTATCGGACGCCCATAAAAAAATGCCTAGTGAAGCTTCGGGTGGTATGCAAAAGCGTGTTGCTATTGCCAGAGCTATTGTAAATAACCCAAAATACTTGTTTTGCGATGAGCCAAACTCTGGTTTAGACCCAAAAACATCTATTGTAATTGATAATTTAATTAAAGAAATTACTGAAGAATACGATATTACCACTGTAATAAACTCGCATGATATGAATTCGGTAATGGAAATTGGCGAAAAAATTGTGTTCTTAAAAAACGGTTTAAAAGCTTGGGAAGGCTCAAAAAACACAATTTTTAAAACAGATAATGAAGTAGTTACCGACTTTGTTTATTCATCTGAATTGATGAAAAAAGTACGCCAAATGTATATTGAAGAGAGACAGTAACTTCTCTATCTTTCTCGTTTGATAACCAAACTATCTAAATCAAATCGTTGTTTTAACCAACGCTCTAATTTACTTTGCTGCTTTAAAACATCTTCTTCCCTAATCGCTTTTTCATTCCATTTTACTGTAAAAACCGAAAGTGTATCTATTTTAGAAAAATTAGAAGTTATAACCGTTGAATAGGATAACCTATCAACGTTCTCATAGTTAATTTTCACTTCTTTAGTCAAGTCATCAAATGGTATTTGTTGTGCTTCAAGTTTTGACAAATTCTTTAATTTTTCTTCCAGAAAGGCTATTTTTTGTGTTTGTGAAAGCAAATCTATAGAATCTCTATATCTAATTTGTTCCATATATCTCAAAGTTCCTAAGTTTTTGGTTTTATTTTGGTTCAATACTAACTCAACATTTGCTAAAGCATCATAATCTTTCAATCTACTTCTTAGAATCTCTATAGTTCCTTGGGGCACTTCATCCAAACCAAAGGAGTTTAACACGATAGATGATGGGATTTTATCATCATCGGAATAATTTATGATTGAGTTTTTCTTTATATAATCGACATGTGGTAACGTACTTAGCTCTCTATTTATAAAATTCTGAGCATCTCTTTCAAACCTACTTTCCTTTAATACACTAACAAAAGTCCACATAGCAGGAATTATGGCTATAATTGCCAAAAAAGTCGCAAACCTGCTTATAAACCTTCTTCTTGCCGAATTAGCATATTTAAGCATTGGGAAATTAAGCACTTTTACTACTAAAAATGTAGCCAAGGCAATAAAAATTGTATTTATGGTAAATAGGTAAAGTGCACCCAAGGCATAGGTCATACCTTTACTTAAATTTTCTTCAACAGCTACTGCCAGCCCATAACCAACGGTACACAATGGTGGCATTAAAGCAGTTGCAATAGCTACACCAAAAATTACTGAAGCAATGGTACCTCTTTTTGTGCGCGCAATTATTAATGCCAACCCACCAAAAAAGGCAATGAGTACGTCGCGAATGTCTGGTTTTGTTCTAGCTAATAATTCTGAAGATTCTTCACTTAATGGAAATAACCAAAAAAACAAGAAAGCGGTTAATACACTTAGCAAAATCATGACCCCGAAATTGACCAGTGATTTTTTCAAAGTATCGATATCATTAATGGAAACCGATAAACCAATACCCAAAATAGGTCCCATTAATGGAGAAATCAACATGGCTCCTATTACCACCGCAGTAGAATTAGCATTTAAGCCAACCGATGCCACAAAAATAGAACACACTAAAATCCACGCAGTGGCTCCTTTAAATGGAATATCGTTTTTTATTGCTTGTATCGTAGCATCGCGATCGGTATCTTCACGAAAATCCAACAATTCGCTAACAAATCGTTTTATATTTTCATACAAACCTTTAGCTCCTTGCTTCATCGCTGCTTTAGAATCTTCAACTGCTTTAGACTTATCGGATTTATTTTCTTCTTCAGAAAAATTAAACTTGTTTTCCTCCATTTTTTAAAAATTAACCACTAATTCACTAATATAAATAAATTTCTCACTCCTTGCTTGCAGAATTTAATTTACACAAATTTATCCGTGATGCTTTCCAAATTTATCTTTTACCTTTTGAAGTACTTTTTTAATATCCTGCTCTTTAGCTTTTGGGTAAATTAGCAAAACATCTTCTTTATCAACTATAATATAATCCTGCAAACCATCGACTACAACAATCTTATCTTTTTTGGATCGAATCATATTGCCAGATGCTTCTTCAGTTAAGGTTTTAGCGTTTACTACGGCATTACCTGATCTATCTTTATCCAACTTATCGTATAAACTTCCCCATGTACCAAGGTCGTTCCAATCAAATTCTGCAGCAATTACATATACATTATTAGATTTTTCCATAATGGCATAATCAACCGAAATGTTTTCAGCATTTGGGTAATTTTCCTTTATGAATGCATCTTCTAAATTGGTGTTATAAGCACTTATACCGGCTTCAAAAAGCATATATAATTTAGGTTGATTGTTTTTAAAAGCCTCTACCACACTTTTCACACTCCACATAAAAATACCTGCATTCCATAAAAAATTTCCTTGTGCTATAAATTGTTTTGCAGTTTCATAATCTGGTTTCTCCCTAAACTGATTCACTGGTTTTATAGACTGTCCGGAAGCTTTATCAAACTCAATATAGCCATATCCTGTATTTGGAAATGTTGGTTGGATACCAAGCGTCATTAAAGCATCGTTTGTTGAACAATAATCAAACGCTTGTTGAACATTTTTTGAAAACGTAGTTTCATCTTCAATCCAATGGTCACTTGGTGCAACTATCATGATGGCATCTGGGTTCTCCTTTTGGATTTTTAAAGATGCATACAAAATACAAGGGGCTGTATTTCTCATAGCCGGTTCTAATAATACTTGGCGCTGAGTAATTCCTGGAAGTTGTTCAAAAACCAAATCGTTATAGCGTTCATTGGTTAGTATAAATATATTTTCCTTAGGAATTAAATGCGATAACCTTTGAAATGTTTTTTGTATTAGAGTATCTCCAGTTCCTAACATATCGTGAAACTGTTTCGGAAATGCCTCGGTGCTTACTGGCCAAAAACGTGAACCCACACCTCCTGCCATTAATATGGCGTAATAATTCTTATTCATTTTTTTATGTTTTTTATTATGAGATTCCTGCTTTCGCAGGAATTATTTCAACCTCAGCGTTAGGGTTAAACAAATACATTCGTCCTGTTTTAACTTCTACACACTCAAAACGCTTGGTACGTTGTGCTCCTTTTTTAAATATTTTACCATTGTATATTTTAAAAGTTTGCCCTAAAGGCACTTCAAAGATATAAGTTTTATTGTTAGGTGCATCGAATTGCTTTAAGGCTAAGGCTAATGTAGCATCGCTATCGCTAGAAGCTTTTGGGTTTTTAAAATGTTTTGCTAAAAGCGGCAATAAATCTATTGGGAAAATTTCAGGGTTTAAAAACGGTAACATTAAATGCTGGAATGTTTTTTTCCATTCTACTCCATGAGGTTTTATAAAACGTCCATAGGTTTTATAAGCTTCAAAATGGGCTATTTCATGTATTAAGGTGATTAAAAAACGATATTCATTTAGGTTTGAATTAATGGTAATTTGATGCTTCCCGTTTGGCAAACGCATATAATCGCCATGGCGGGTTTTACGTTCGTTTTTAATTTTAACAACCAAATGATCGTGCTCTAAAAGTTTTAAAACTTGAGAAATAGCTTTAGGCGAAATGTAATCTTGAAGTTTGTTTTGCATTAACACAAAAATACGGGAATTCTTTAAATGAATAAGAATTGATTTAACTGGAAATTTCTAAAAAATCAAATCATTCCTAAAAGTTCATTCATATTACTAAACGTTTTAGTAGCTTCTTTTTCTAGTTCATTATTATAATCGTGTGCTGTAAATCCAAACACATCAAAACCACCTGCTTTAGCTGCTTTTACACCTGATATGCTATCTTCTATCACCAAACATTCGCTCTGTTTAAAACCCATAGTTTTTGCTGCCCATAAAAATACTGCTGGATCTGGTTTCCATTTTTTAATAGCATAGCAACTGAAAATTTTGTTTTCAAAATAAGGCAACAATCCACTTAGTTCTAAATTCAGCTTTATTTTATTTTCTGGTCCGCTTGAAGCTACGCAAAAAGGGATGTTCAAATTATTTAATACGTTTTTAATACCCTCAACTGGCTTCATCCCTTTTCTAAAAGCTTCAAAACTTTGAGTTCTATAGTCATCTTGAAACGAATTGGGTAATGATTGGTTGATAAGTGCTGAAATATTTTCAATACAAGCTGTCATAAAACTGCCTTTAAAATGTTTCATCCCGTAGTCTAAGTCGATATTTGCGCCATAGCTATTTGCCATATCAACTAATATTTGAATGCTTATGGGTTCGCTATCTACCAAAACACCATCACAATCAAAAATTATGCATTTGTATTTGCTCATACACTATAATCTTAGCGAAAAATGCCCTTTAAACTCAGTTTCATTATTCAATTTAACTGTAAACCAATAATCTGTAGGTACCATTTTTTCACCTCGAAAAGTTCCATCCCAACCTATACTATTTATATTAAGTTTTTTTAGAAGTTTACCATATCTATCATAAATATAAACTTCAACATTTGGAAAATCTGTAATACCTTTTATATGCCATGTATCGTTTACATTATCATTATTTGGCGTAAAATATTTGGGATAATCTATAATAGTTACCTTCTCTGAATCGTTACCACATCCTAATTCATCTCTAACAAAAACGGTATAAATGCCTCCTAGAATATTATTAAAAGTATTACTGTTTTGAAAGTTAACACCGTCTATTGAATATTCAAAATCACCATCGCCTGATGCATTTACTTGTATAAAATTTTCATCGGACAATTCTTGATACTCTACATTTGTAATATTTGGAAGTTCGGAACGGATTAACTCAAAATCAAAACTATTTTCACAATAAATCCCATTTTTATTTTCACCTACTGTGAGCTTATATCCTCCTGCTTTCTCCAAATTCGCTTCATAAGTATTTGAAATAATAGTTCCATCTTGATATTCCCATGTATAGCTATCAAGATTGTTTTTTACACTTATTGCTAATGAAGGTTCTAAATTGCATAAAAAATAAGTGTCTTCAATAGTAACTGCTGGTAAATTATTTACAACCAAATCAAAACTGGTTTCGGAATAACATAAACTATTTAATTCATTCTCAACTTTTACATATATAGTTTGATACCAAGCCGTTGTATTTTTAAAAGACGTTGAAAATGGACTAGATAGTTGATTTCCAACAGGATCAAAATACGTTATTCTTAAGCCATTTTGATTTCCTATAATTTCAGTACCAATATTAGCTATATCAAAATTTGCATAACCACTTCCTTCATCACAAGCGTATCTATTTGAAGGTTTAAGTATTTGTGGTTGCGAAGCTGTTTTTAAAACCAAAGGTGTTTCAGCATAACAACTTGTTTGGGTATTTGTAACTCTAACTGTTATAATTTCTTGATTGGATATGGTGTTTGTATATGGATTAGGTAATGAACTTGGTAATTGATTTCCGTTAGTTTTAAAATAAGTAACTTCCATTCCTGTTTGGTTTCCTAAAACTTGAGATTGGATATTTGTTGTATCAAAATACTCTGAAATACCATCGTTATTATCATCACAACCTATTAGTTCTTGTAACGGATTAGCTATTGGCAACGGGTTTACTATTAACTTAAACGTTTTTTCTGTAGAACAATTTGAATCTGTGTTTTTTGTTTTTACAGTAATTAATTCCTCATTAACCACAAGGTTATTAATAGCATTTAAAGGCGGTACTATTTGCTGACCATTTTGGTGAAAAAATTCAACTTGAATATTGGTTTCTGTTCCAATAACATCGGTTTTTACTTGTTGCAAATTGAATAGAGCAAAACCGTCGGTATCATCATCACATAAATTAATATCTGCAATATTATTAGTGTTAGGTAAAGGGTTTACAATTAAGTCGAAACTGGTTTCAGAATAACAGCATGGATTATTTTTATGTGATACTCGAACAGTAATTGTTTCTCTATCCTTAATGGTGTTTGTAAATGGGTTTGGTAAAGTGTTATAAGATTTACCAGAACCATCTATATAAGTTATCGTCTTATCCGTTTGACCGCCCAAAACTTGAGATTCAATATTTGAAACATTAAAACTTGAAGAAATTCCTGTATTAATAGTATCCTCACAAGCATATACGTTATTTATTCCGTACACATTTGGCGGTTCTTTAACATCAATAGTTTCAGTTAAAACTTCAACACTTCCATCTTTACCTGTAACTGTTGCAGTAATGGTGTATGTTCCATCTGCTGAGAAATCATGAAAAGGTGACAAATCTGTTGATGTATTAGTTATACCTGAAGTAGGGTCGCCAAAATCCCAAACTACTGAGGCTACATTTTCCTTTTTTTCTACACTAAATTCTTTTAAAAACTCTGAGCAAATGTTTGAAATATTCATTTCAAAATTATTTGTTACGTGGTTTACGTTTCCTGTTACGTTTATATAATAGCTAGTATTTCTTGACTCGTAAACCCCAAATGGCGTACATCCTGGAGTATTTGATTTGCTCCAAGAAACATCATTATCAATCTCTGTTCCTGCTATAAATGCTGCCGAATAACCTGTACTCCACAAATGATAAACCTCAACAAGTATGTTTTCTACATCTCTAGGCACAACTATTGGATTTTCAAATTCTAAATTGAAAATCTTAGGATTATTTCTATCAGAAGAAGAAGGAAGTCTTAAGACTTGACTACTACCTATTAAATCAGTCGTAGAAAACGATGTAGGAAAATTGGAATCAATTCTATAAATATTGAATTGAATTCTAACATCCCATGCACCAACCGCAGAAAAAGCGACTTGACCATTATTTATAATAAACTCTTCATTGTTAGATATTCCAAAATCATCTAAAACAAACCTTCTAGCAAAATTAATCGATCCTCCTGAACAACCCCGTTCATTTACCCAAATAGGTTGATCACACACATTATGAGTTAAGGTAGTCGTTGCACCTAAACTCTTATTATTAAACTTTTCCCCAGTGACATTTATAAAAAAATTTGCATTAGGAACAGGTGTGCTAAGTTTATCTGTTGTAATAAAACTATAATACTCACGGCAGCCTGCAAACCAAGAAACATCTTTATCTTCTTCAGTCCCAGCAATAACAATATCTGTATAATTAGGATTATAAACATCATCTGGCTGACTTGCTACTACCAATATTCTTTCAACTTCAGCAGGGACAACTACTGGTATACTAAATTCTATTTGAATAATTTGTGGAACACCATCAATGTAAGGGATTTCTATAGCCCCACCATAGCCTAATGGCTTAGGTTTTGAATTTGGGAAATTGGAGTCTATACTTAAAACACTAACACTTAATCTAGCCCCTTCGTAAGATTTGCTAATAGCTACTTGTCCTGACTTAATAATAAATTGTTCAGTAGTTGATATTCCAAATTCGGAGAGCGTGAATACTCTTGCCCAATGTTCATCGTATTGACAATTAGGCATACCTGTGTCAATAGGCGTATTCCCAACATTATGACTTAAAGTTATTTGCGTATATCCCGTTATTGTAAAGCACAACCAAAAAAAAAGCGAAAGAATATTCTTCATTAAACAAATATATAAAACAGTATTATATATAGTTATGTTTTTAGTTTTAAAACAAAAATAAACGTTAAGTATTAATAAAATAATTCTTTTAAGGCGTAGAATTGGAAACCTGCAACAACTTCCCGTTGTAATATTTATTTCCGTTTAGCGAAAAATCGAAAATATATTGTGCCATTTCCAAGGCAGAAGTTGATGCGATATAACCTGGAAAAGCTTCTTCAAGCATTTCGGTTTGAACAGCACCCAATGCCAATACATTAAACGAAATTCCAGTTGCTTTATATTCTTCAGCTAACAATTCGGTTAAAGTAATTACGGCTGCTTTACTAGAGCTATAGGCTGCCAACCCTGGAAATTTCATACTACCCTGCACGCCACCCATAGAACTAATGGTCACTACATGGCTTCCCTTTTTCATAAAAGGCAAAACAATTCGGGTTAATTCGGCAACTCCAAACACGTTGGTTTTATAGACGGATTCGAATTCTTTCATAGAAATTTCAGAAAACGGTTTGTTTATCAACATACCTGCATTATTAATTAAAATATCTACCTGTTCCCAATCGCTTTCAATAAAATCTTCTACTTTTTTATAAGCCTCGGCATCATTTAAGTCCAACGAAAAAGCCGTAACATTTTTCAATTTTAAATCTTGCACCGGTTTTTCATTCCGCGAAAGCGCTAATACTTGATAGCCTGCTTTTGCAAAAATTTGCACCAACTCATAGCCTATACCTTTGCTTGTTCCTGTTATAATAATATTTTTACTCATGGGTCATTTTAATTTCTTTGGTTGGGGTATTGCACATACTTTCTATAGCTGGAATTACTTTATTTATTAAACTTGCCATATGATCGTAATCTAGTTTATCGGCTTCATCATCCACATGGTGGTAGTAATCGTAATTAGACAAATCGCAACTAGAAATGGTTTGACATGGCAATTTAAATTCTTGATAAAATGGGTAATTATCAGAATGCTTAAACAAATCGTACTTTTTGGATACTTCTGAAAACCCGGTGAAGTTGGAATTGGTGTATTCATTTATTTTAGCAGACATATTTGTCAAATCGTAACCCGTTAGAAAGGCATCGTAAGGTCTATCTTTAAACGGCACGCCTATCATTTCAAAATTCAGCATCGTATATAAGTCTATAGCATCCGTTTTCAACTTTTTAGCCAAATGCTCTGAACCTTTCAATCCTTTTTCTTCTGCCGAAAATAACGCAATCATAATGCTTCGTTTGTTGCCTTTTGTAGCTGCAAAATATTCGGCTATTTCTAATACACCGCTTGTACCCGCCGCATTATCGTTTGCGCCGTTAGCAATGGTATCATCACCCACTTTTTTTGCTGAACCAATATGGTCGTAGTGCGCACCTAATATGATAATTTCATTTTTAAGATTATTGTCGTTACCCTCTATAAAACCGACTAAATTATAAGCATCAATCCCTTTTAAATTAAAACTATCTCTATAGGTTTTGAAATAAGGTTTTATATTGTTTTGTTTGAAGAAATTTTCAATATAAATAGCTGCCTTTCCAATACCTTCTGAACCAGTATCCCTTCCTTGCAATTCATCGGATGCTAAATAAGATACAATCGCTTTTAACTCTTCACTTGTTGCCAACGTATTTTTTATGGGTTTAAAAGGCGTTTCAATATCATCAATATTTGATAACTTTCGCACATCTTCTTTATTCGCTATTACTGTTGAAGATTTGCACCCAATCACGAAAATCAGGATAAACAGGAAGACAACGTTTTTCATAAATTTATATTTGAGTTTAAAGATAAAAAACCTTGAGGTAAAAAGTTGCATATTATTTTTCATTTCACAACTACCTTATTGCAAGGTGTATCAAAATTAGCATATTAGCCTAAATATCATTAACTTGTTTAAAAATACACACTATGCCAATATACATGGATCGTCATAACATACCAGAAGAAATCACAGCCGAACATGTAGCCCAAATGCATCAAGAAGACTTAAAAGTACAACATTTGTATGGATGTAAAGGTATTACCTATTGGTGTGATGAGCAAAGAAGAACTGCTTTCTGTTTAATTGAGGCTCCCAATGAAAAGGCTATTAATGATATGCACAATAATGCGCATGGTGAAGTACCCCATAGAATTATAGAAGTAAACAAGAATATAGTAGAATCCTTTTTAGGACGTATTGAAGATCCTGTAAAAGCACAAAACACTTCATTAAACATAATTAACGACCCTGCTTTTAGGGTTGTAATGCTTATTGAAACCAGCGATTATTTGCACAGACTAGAAAGAAATCAGTTTAGTTTGTTCACACAGAAATTCCATAACAGTGTTACAAAATTACTTAAACAATTTGAAGGATGTATTGTAAAAAAAGATAATAACAGCTATTTGGTTTCTTTTGTATCGATTTCTGATGCTATTTTATGTGCTTTAAAAATTCAGTATAATTTCAAATACATAACTACAAAATATGACGCTTCAATGAGAATACTAAACATTGGTATTAGCTCTGGAGTTCCCGTTACCAATAAAGATTCCTTTTTTGAAGAAAGCATAACATTAGCTACACGGTTGTGTGAAATTGTTGATGACCAAATAGTTATTACTTCTGAAATAAAATCACTTTACGAAAGTGAGAATAGAGATAAATTCATTAATAAAGAACATATAAGATCAATAAATAAAAATGAAGAAAAATTCTTAACGGACTTGATGGATTTTGTAGCAACTATTTGGAATAAACCAGATTTTAATGTTAACGATTTTAGTAGAACATTGGGATATAGCAAATCACAACTTAATAGAAAACTAAAAAGCCTTACAGGAAAATCACCAAATAACTTTATTGTAGATTATAAGCTACAAAAAGCACTTAAAGCACTGCACGACCAGAAAGGAAACATTTCAGAAATTGCCTTTGAATCTGGATTTAATAGTCCTGCGTATTTTTCTACTTGCTTCAAAAATAAATTTGGAGTACTCCCTTCACAGTATCTTCACCACCACGTCTTATAACTATTTATTTTATAATATTTGTCACATTGATTCAAAATTATCATTTTTTGAATTAAATCTAGAGGTCATCACATTATAGTATCCTTAAATTTGGTAGATAACCAAAATTTAAGATCATGACTAAAACACTTTTTGAACGCTTAGGAGGCAGAAACGGAATATCAAACATTGTTGACGACACCGTTGAGAACCACATGAACAACCCAGCAGTTAACAACCGATTTCTTCCTTTTAAAGATCGACCCGAACAATTAGCTGTCATCAAACAACACACGGTTGACTTTTTTAGTGCTGGCAGCGGAGGTCCAGCAACCTATAAAGGTAAAGACATGGTAAAAGCCCATACGGGTATGAATATAAGCCCAGAAGAGTACATGCATGTTATAGATGATATTTTTGAAGCTTTAGACAAAAACAGCATTGATGAAGACTCAAAAAAGGATGTTCTTTCCATTTTATGGTCTTTAAAAAGCATGATTATTTCTAAATAAACAATCAAAAAATTAATATTAGAATGGAAAATGAAGTCAAAAATTTAGACCCTTCAATTATTGAATCATTTGAGTCACAATTAAGGGGAAAGCTTGTAAAACCAACTGATACAAACTATAACGAAACGCGCAAAGTCTATAACGGCATGATTAATAAGCATCCAGGGATATTTGCAATGTGTGTTGATGTTGCCGATGTGATAGCTTCAGTAAACTTTGGGAGAGATAACAATCTATTAATCGCCATACGAGGCGGTGGACATAATGGAGGTGGTTTAGGATTATGCGACGATGGCCTAGTCATCGACTTATCTAACTTAAAGTTTATCCGTGTTGATACATCGAACAATACGGTTAGAGTTGGAGGCGGAAATCTTTGGGGTGAAGTAGACCATGCAATACATCCCTTTGGCTTAGCAGTACCTGCTGGCATTATTTCCACTACAGGTGTCGGTGGTTTAACTCTTGGCGGTGGCGTTGGACATTTATCAAGAAAATATGGACTAACAATAGATAACCTTTTAGAAGCCGACATGGTTCTAGCTGATGGTTCTTTTGTTACGGTTAATAAAAACCAAAATACCGATTTATTTTGGGCAATTCGTGGTGGAGGCGGAAATTTTGGTATCATTACATCTTTTAAATTTCAAGCCCATAAAGTTAAAACTGTTATTGGTGGACCAACTTTGTGGCCTATAGAACGGACTGAAGAGATTATGGCATGGTACCATGAATTCATTAATAATGCTCCAGACGAGTTAAATGGATTTATAGCCACCATGATTATTCCTGGCCCTCCATTTCCCGATTTTTTACATGGAAATCAATATTGTGGTATTGTATGGTGTTATACTGGTAGTCAGGAAGAGTTTAACAAACTCATAAAACCTGCTATGGATTTAAACCCTGTTTTTGAACATGTTGGTGAAATGCCCTATCCTTCCATACAAACCCTCTTTGATGGCTTAATGCCACCAGGGTTGCAATGGTACTGGCGAGCCGATTTTTTTAATGAATTAGGCCCTGAAGTAAGTACACAACACTTAAAATTTGGATCCTGCATTCCTACGCCTCTTTCACAAATGCATTTATACCCCATTAGTGGAGCTGCTAGTCGTGTTGGAGCAGAAGAAACACCCTGGGCATACCGCGATGCTAAGTATGCGGGCGTTATCGTTGGTGTTTCACCAGAACCTAAAGATGCTGATAAAATCACTAATTGGTGTAAAGATTACTGGGAGGGATTGCATCCCTACTCTTCAGGTGGAGCGTATTCTAATTTTATGATGGATGAAGGACAAGATCGGGTAAAAGCAAGCTATAAGCATAATTATGAACGCTTATCAAAAATAAAACAAAAGTATGACCCGACTAACTTGTTTAGCGTTAATCAGAATATAAAACCTGCCTAGTAGGTATACTATATTATTTAAAAACTAAAAAATAACTTATCATGGTAACTACAAAATTTAAATTTATCTATTCTTGTTTAGCTGTTTTTGTGCTGAATGGTTTTAGCCTTTGCGCCCAAACAGCAGCAACGGTCAATTCAGAAATGTCAATTGCAAATACTATTGGTGACGCTGATCTTATATGGCATAAGGCTCCAGATTTTTTTCCTAATTGCTCTTTTACTATTTTAAATGGAGATATCTCTAAACCCAACTTAGATTTGTTCTTTAAAATAGAACCTAATACCGACGTCATTAGTCATACCCATAATTCACCCGAACGAATGGTACTGATAACAGGGGAACTTGAAGTAACTTATGAAGGTGAGCCAACACGAATAATAAAACCAGGCAGCTATCTATATGGCCCTGCGAGAAAACCCCACAAAGCAAAATGTCTTGACAGCGGTCCTTGCGTACTATTTATAGCTCTAGTTGCTCCTTTTGATGCGAATCCAACTGAATAAAAACAAAAACCCCATGGCGGTTTTAGAGCATGAGAAACAAGACTGTTTAACAGCAAATTCAGTCGCAAAAGTTACCACTATCATTGATCCATTTACGGCTGATGACAAATAAGGCATCTATTCAAATAAAAAAAAACCTGCCTCAAATAAATGAAACAGGTTTTTAATATGATGAGATTCCTACCTTCGCAGGAATTTGTTATACCAACATGGTTACAGGATTCTCAATATATCCTTTTAAAGTTTGAAGGAATTGAGCGCCCGTTGCACCGTCAACCGTTCTGTGGTCGCATGCTAAAGACAATTTCATAGTGTTTCCAACAACTATTTGTCCGTTTTTAACCACTGGTTTTTCAACAATATTTCCAACGGAAAGAATTGCAGAATTTGGTTGGTTGATAATTGACGTAAACGTATCAATACCAAACATACCTAAGTTTGAAACGGTAAACGTACTACCTTCCATTTCTGCAGGGGTTAACTTTTTGTTTTTAGCTTTTCCGGCAAGATCTCTAACGGCTGCACCTATTTGAGGTAAACTTTGCTCGTTTGCAAACTTTACTACTGGTACAACCAATCCGTCTGGAACCGCAACCGCAACACCAATATGAACGTGGTTATTTAAACGCATTTTATCTGCAAACCATTGCGAATTTACTTGTGGATGTTGCTTTAAAGCTAAAGCACAAGCCTTAACTACTATATCGTTATAAGATATTTTAGTATCTGGAATGCTGTTGAATTGTGTACGGAATGCAATCGCATTTTCCATATCAAACTCAACACTTAAATAATAATGAGGTGCTGTAAATTTAGAATTTGTTAATGCTTTCGCAATAGCTTTACGCATTTGCGAATTAGTAACATCTTCAAAATCTTCTTGACCTGCTGGTACAAACTTACCAACTGATGCACCTGCTGCTGCAGGAACAAAATTTTCTATATCTGTTTTTACAATACGTCCGTTTTCACCAGACCCTTGTACTTGCGATAAGTTAATACCTTTTTCTTCTGCTATTTTCTTAGCTAATGGTGATACAAATAAACGTCCATTAGTAGAAGTTGTAGCTACAGGTTTAGTAGCTGCTTTTGGAGCTTCCTGCTTTGGAGCCTCAACTTTAGCTGCAGATTTTGGAGCTTCCTGTTTTGGAGCTTCTTCCTTTTTTACAGGAGCGGCAGATGCATAAAAATTATCGGCAACGCCAGAAACATCGGTTCCTGCAGGACCAATAATGGCTAATAACGAATCTACTTTTGCAGATTCTCCTTCTTGCAATCCTATGTATAATAAAGTACCAGATTGGAACGATTCGAATTCCATAGTAGCTTTATCTGTTTCAATTTCGGCTAAAATATCGCCTTCAGAAACTTTATCACCTTCTTTTTTAAGCCATGTAGCAACAGTTCCCTCTTCCATGGTATCACTTAAACGTGGCATGGTTACTACAATAACACCTTCAGGTAATTCAGCTT
Organism: Mariniflexile sp. HNIBRBA6329; assembly: GCF_043558645.1. Taxonomy (NCBI): domain Bacteria; kingdom Pseudomonadati; phylum Bacteroidota; class Flavobacteriia; order Flavobacteriales; family Flavobacteriaceae; genus Mariniflexile; species Mariniflexile sp. HNIBRBA6329. The sequence continues at coordinate 200,767 of NZ_JBIFXS010000002.1, forward strand.
TAGCTGGAGCTTCTTCTTTTGCAGGAGACGCTTCAGTAGTCTCTGTTTTAGCAGATGCTTCCGCTTTTGCTTCAGGGGCAGCAGCTTCTTTAGATGCATTTCCTCCACCATTTAATAATCCTGAAATATCTTCGCCTTCTTCACCAATAATAGCTAAAAGTTCATCAACCTTAGTGGTTTCTCCTTCTTGAATTCCTATATAAAGTAATGTACCTTCATAAAACGATTCAAACTCCATAGTAGCTTTATCAGTTTCTATTTCGGCTAAAATATCACCTTCACTAATTTTGTCACCCACTTTTTTTAACCAAGTAGCAACAGTACCTTCTTCCATCGTATCGCTTAAACGCGGCATATTTATAATTTCTGCCATAACTTATATTTTATGTTGAATAAATGGATAATCTTCTTGTTCGTAAACCACATCGTAAAGTTGTTGCTTTTCTGGGAACGGAGACTCTTCAGCAAATTTCTCACACTCTGCAACTAAATCTTTCACACGCTTATCAATAACCTTAATATCATCTTCCGTAGCGTATTTCTTTTCCAAAATAATATCTTTCACCTGAGTGATAGGGTCGATTTTCTTATATTCTTCAACCTCATCTTTAGTTCTATAATGCTGTGCATCACTCATGGAATGCCCACGGTAACGGTAAGTTTTCAATTCTAAAAATGTTGGCCCATCACCACGACGTGCACGTTGAATAGCCTCATCAAATGCTTCAGCTACTTTAATAGGGTTCATACCATCTACAGGGCCACATGGCATATTGTAACCTAAACCTAATTTCCAAATTTCGGTATGATTTGCAGTACGCTCAACTGATGTTCCCATGGCATAACCATTGTTTTCACAAACAAATACTACTGGAAGGTTCCAAAGCATTGCTAAATTGAAAGTTTCATGAAGCGAACCTTGTCTTGCAGCTCCATCACCAAAACAACATAAAGTCACTCCATCAACACCATGATACTTATCACCAAAAGCGATACCTGCACCTAAAGGAATTTGACCTCCAACAATACCATGACCTCCATAAAAACGGTGTTCTTTTGAAAAAATATGCATAGAACCCCCCATACCTTTAGAGGTTCCTGTAACCTTTCCATATAATTCTGCCATTACCTTTCTTGGGTCTACACCCATACCTATCGGCTGAACGTGGTTTCTGTAGGCCGTAATCATTTTATCTTTTGTCAAATCCATTGCGTGCAAAGCACCTGCTAAAACAGCTTCTTGACCATTGTATAAATGAAGAAATCCTCTTACTTTTTGTTGAATGTAAACGGCAGCAAGTTTGTCTTCAAACTTTCTCCAGAATAACATGTCTTCGTACCATTTGAGGTAAACCTCTTTTGTGATTTTTTGCATCGATTCCTATTAAATTTTAATTTCGCGGATTACAAAAGTAATACATTGTGACTTATTGCAAAAATGCAATGCGCTTAAAGTCTAAAAATTATAAAAAAAAACTACACTTTATGCACTAAATTGCTTTTTTAATAATTTTTCACGATGAATATTAATGTATTGAAAATTTCAAATGTTTGAATTATTTGAAAACCAATCAAAACAACAAACTCATCATAATACAGATTTATCAAAAACAAAGGGCAATAAGTTTGCCAACGAACTTGATTTTGCAATTCTACCCGCTTCACCCATAAAATAAATTTCGATGGGAGATTCTTGTTTTACTTCGTATTCGGCAATGGCCTGCCTGCAAGCACCGCAAGGCGGAATAGGGTTTAGGGTTGGTTTATTTTTTCCTGTTGCTGAAATTGCCATTCTTACCACTTTGGCATTTGGATATTGAGAACCAGCATAATAAATGGCTGTTCGTTCGGCACATAAGCCCGATGGATATGATGCATTTTCTTGGTTATTCCCTGTTATAATTTCTCCATTATCTAAAAGTATCGCAGCACCTACATTAAAGTTTGAATAAGGTGCATAGGCTCTATCTCTAGCATCAAAAGCTTTTTGCATTAAAGAAATGACTTCTTTTGGAAGTGCTTCCATAGTTTCGAAAACATATAATGTTGATTCAATTTTTACTTCTTTCATGCATTTTTGTTTTTAATAAAGTTAAGAAACAATTTTAGACAAAAAAACTATTGCGGTTTGCAATAGTTTTTTGATGTCTTCAACAAGTTCAGACTAATATTTAATTTCTAAATTGAAAATCCTTTGTTAATATTCTCGGTATTCACCAGCACCAATATTAAAGGTTAACGAGAAACGCAAGGTGTTTTCTAATGGACTTTGCACTTTTGAAGCCGAGAATAAATATGACAAATCGATGTTTACTACATTTGCTTTAAAACCAGCTCCTAGAGCTAAAAATTTTCTTGCTCCTTTTTCTTCTGCTTCATTAAAATAACCTGCTCTAAACGCAAATGAATCTTGATACACATATTCTGCTCCTAACGAATATGTAAACTCTTTTAGCTCTTCGCTAAAACCATCGGGCGCATCACCAAATGATTGAAACATCCCTGATAAAAAGTTTACATCTTGAGATTTACCTTTGTAAATAACATCTTCTTCAACCAGAGAACCTAATTCATCTACATCTTCTTCATAAGTACCATTACCGTTGTTATCCGTGAAATTATATCGATCACCTAATTGTGGAGGTGTTGGTACTAATAATTTTGTGACTTCAGCAGTTACGGCCACTTTATTGTATTGATCGAATATAAAATCGAAACCAGCCCCTAAGCGTAAATTGGTAGGCTGAAAGTTTTCTTCACCACCTTCATCATACTTGAATTTTGGCCCAATATTTTGAAGTGCAAAACCCATTCTCCAACGTCCATTAAAATCGGCATAAGCTTCTTCTTCACTTTGATAATATCCTGAAATATCTACACCAAACGTACTTGCAGGTGTTGTGTCTCCATCTACACCAGGTAATCTTAGATCAGAAAGCAAATAACGCATGGCTACAGACATAGCGAATTGATCACTTAATCGTAATGCATAGGATGCATCAAAAGTAAGTTCATTTGGTCTTTGAATTAATGCTTCTGAAAATTCATCGGCAACAAATTCAATATCCCCTAAAGAAAAATATTTGAAACTTGCTGCAAAAGCACTTCTTTCATCTAAACGATTAAAATAAGTTACATTTCCTAAAAAAATATCGTTAACCAACTTACTTAAATATGGTGTATAACTTACTGCTACACCTGATTTGGTTTCTGAAAACGCATATTTTGATGGATTCCACTGTTGTGAAAAGGCATCAACGGAAGTTGCAACACCCATATCACCCATAGACGCCGCACGGGCATCCGGTGCAATTAACACAAAAGGAATTCCTGTGGTTATAACTCTTCTATCGTCGCTGGGTATTATTGTTGTTTGGGCACTTAATTTTAATACAAATACAAATGCAATTAATAGTAATAATTGGTTTTTCATGAATTAATTTTTATTTGACAAATATAAATCTTTATTAGAGTATAACAAGTTTCTCTATTTTTTCTACTTTTTTATTCAGGAGGTCGGATTGTACCGTTAGTTTATAAATATAAACACCTTTACCTATTCTATCGCCAAAATCGTCTCGACCATCCCAAACAATATCTCTAGACAGCGAACTATTGGTTATAGCACCTCCAGATGTTTGCCCATTTAAGGTTCTAACCAATTTACCTGAAACGGTGAATATCTGTATAGAAACGTTTAAAGGTGCCGAACTATTGTGATTGAACCAAAATTCGGTATAATTTACAAACGGATTTGGATAATTAAGCACATTATTTATTTTTAGAACTTCGTCTTTATCGTATACTATAAATTGAATTTCAGCTATTGACGAATTATTATATACATCCCAAGCCTTTAGGGTTAATGTATGCAAACCAGGTTCTAAGTCTCTAAACGGAAAACTTACAACACCTTTTTTATAATCATCTACTTCGGTTTGATAATAATCGTTTAAAATGATTGGGTTCGTTTCGTCTCCATCAATTATAGCTACAATATCATGACCAATACCACTTGCGGTATTGATACCGTTTGCATCTTCCAATTTTGCTAGTAATGTTGGCGATTCATTAGTAATACCACCAGAGACAAAGTTTTCATCGTTCATATACAGCGCAATAACGGGTCCTATATTGTCTTCTTCTGCATTGTTATTTAATCCGCCAATTTTAACAGTATTCACACTTGCTCCAGATTGATCTTCTAACAATACATCGTTTTTTGAATAAAAGCTTACTTTACCAAAACCTACAGGAATGCTAATATCTTTTGGCACTACAAAATCGAATTCAAACAGACCACTTTTTACTGATGCTTGTCCTCTAAAAATAATTTCTCCTAGGGTTTTAAAGTCTAGTTTCACTAATTGATCATTTAACCTTGTGCCATCGTTGGCCAAAGTTTGCCGGTCGATATCTTTATCATAGATAGTCACCGAAAGTGTTCCGTTGTAATTTGAAAGCAAATTTCCAGACAAATCGGTTACTTCGCCAGCAAGTTTTACATAACTTAAAGCTTTCAGCGTATCGATAGATTGCCCGATGGGTACGTCGTTAATTTTTGAAAGTTGAACATTAGGCTTAGGAAATGCCAGCTTCATTGCGGGATCGCCTATAAAAAAGATGAGTCTATTTTGACTTTGCCCCGATATAGAAGAATTGTTTTTTGTTAACCTTAATGCTTCGGCCATAGAGGGATACTCGTAATCGCCATACGTGTCATCATTACTATATGAAAACAGGTATTGTCCCAACAAATTATTAAACGAAATAGCAAAACTCACAAAAATCTGTCTTGTTGTAGTGATTAAACCAATAGCACCTGCTTGTTTATTCCAATAGACAAACTCACCAGCCGTTTCTCGATAGGGGTTATCGAACTTTGTAAATTCACAAGTCACCGTAACAAAACAATTAAATTTATTGAAATTTCGAAACCCTTCAATATCTGGTTTTAACAAAATACGCTCTTGGGCTAATCCATCTTCTCCCCCATGTCCAAAATAATTGATTACCAACGCCCCTTTGTCAATAGCATTCACCAACTCCGTATTTACTTGTGGGTACCTATTACCTCCAGCAGAGGTTTCTTGTTTATAAGCGTCCGAATGGATTTTAATCACATTCATAAATGGCTTATTCTGCGTAACCAAATTACCAACATTATCGGTGGTTTCTTGCAAAATACCCTCCCAATCTTGATCAACATCATCTGAAACTACTACAAAATTATTTCGCCAGCTACCAAAAGATTCTTTGGAGTAATATTGTTCTACCTTATCTACCAATTCTTTAGCGCGTTGCGGTGTATCTGCCAAAACCCTTCCTACAGCTACGTCTAGCTTATCACTTGTTACCATAGTCCCTTCGTTGGCGTCCATCATACCAAAAAAATCATCGGATACAAACGAATTGGTTAAATTAAAACTGCTGTACGAATGCCATGATGGAACAATGTTGGTATTATTAGGCACTCTGTTTTTATAATCGAAAGAACCATCACCAAACAAACACAGGTATTTTATTCGCTTTTCAGGAGCACTGGCATTATCATAAACATATTTTACTAAATTTCTTATAGCCCCAACATCTTGGTTACCCGTACTAAATTCATTGTAAATATTGGTCAAACTATAAACCTTCACATTTAAGCTATTTTGGTCTCTATTTATTTGAGCCAATCGTTCTGCTTGGGCAAGCATACTTTCAGGGGCAACAATAATATAATCAACGTCTTGAAACACGCCTTCATTATTTAAAAACACCGTTCCCTTAATATTTTGATTGTTTATAGTCGTTTTAGAATCGAATTTTGGCTCAAAATAATCTTGAGGTGCTACGGCTACATAGGTTTTTAAAACGCCCATAGCTGCAGTAAAACTTAAAGTTGATGCCGCATTTGTGTTTAACACACTTGATACATTATAAATATCGGTCACATCCCAAACTTCTGAAAGTTGCGATGCATTTGCTATAGTATATTGTCCAATTCCAGAAGCGGATGATACTGCGCTATTTTTAAATTGAAATTGTTTATTGTTGAAATTCAATGCACGAGTGGCTTCAATAGAAATATAATCTAAATAACCCAATGCACTTGGGTTTCCTTGCTTATTATAATTTAAACCAACTGTTATTTTCGGGCTGGTTACATTAACCGTGTTATTATAAACAGCCTCATTGGCTAAACTGGGGCCTGAAGCACCAGCAATGAACAAGGTAGCTGTAGATGCACCGTTTACCATTAACTGCATGGATGTTGCTGTTGATGAAGCTGCGGCTACGTATACCTTTAACCTTACAGGTGTAGTGGTTACCAAATCTGGAAAATCGAACGTAAAAGTTTTGTTGGTATTAACATCAAACCGGTTACCAAACCAACGTCTTCCTAAAAAGGCAATATTATAATCATCAACCTCATGAAACTTGTAATCTTCATAAGTATTAATTACTAAATCCACAGGGCCACTTGGTTGGGCAAATGGTTGAATACGCTTGCCTAGACCCGAACTTACATTAATATAATAATATGTTTTATCGGTAAAACAGTTAACATTGGTGTTACTTTCCACATTATATTCTCTGGGACCCTGTGCATAAAACAATATGTAATCTTCATTATTAAAAGCACCGTCGGTTTCGCCTACAAACTTTATGGCATTTTCTTCAACATCAAATGGATATGGAACGGCATTTGAATTTGGAATCATTCTACCACCATTTCCATATAATTTTATGGTTCTTGGGTCAACATCATTCACGTTAACACCTAATCGTTGTAAAAAGCTTTTCGATAGTTTAAAAACCCCTGTGGTATCTACGTAAAACCTGTACCATTCACCCGTATTTAAAACCGAATTTGTAATAGCATTGGTTTGGCTTGTTTTATTAAACGACGAAATTCTATTGGCACTTCCGCCTACAGTATAATTAAGTAGAAACGACGTTATTTTTTTAAAACTACCATTCCCTTCCTTTATAATGGGAGACAATTGAAAAACAGCAAATTGCTTATCTCTAGCTATTGAATTTTTCAAACTAAAAGTTAATTCTGTTGGAATAGTATTAATATCTAAATCTTTTAATTCATTTTTAGAAATTGAAGTATAAGAAACATTACTAACAGACACCGAAGATTCATTTACAGAATTTGAAGTAGCCCATTGTGCAACAAATTGCAAACCTTCATCAAAACCAAAACTAAAGTTTTCTTTATTGAACGACGGAATTTCTAACGTATAAGTACCCCCAGAAATTTTTTGGGAAGCCCCCCAATTAATGGTAAATTTTTGTTGTTGCGCAAATATAACGGAACAACTAATACATAGCAAAAATAAAATTTTCTCTTTCATTGCTTAAAATAACGTTATTAGAGTCGTGTTATTATTAAAAAAATAACAAAATTAAAAACTGAGACAAAAATACAATAATAAATGAGTAAATCATGCGTTAATATAACTCAAATGAACGGTGAAAAACAGCAAAAACATCGTTGTAATGACTAAAAAATAGGGTGAAATACACTTTTTTTTAGATAAAATGCAAAAAATAGCTTGCAATGTTCGGTTTAATTCTTATATTGCACCACCAAAAATATTATTAGCTTACTTAAACGTATGGATATGAAAAAAGTAGTAGCATTCAAGGTTTTATTAGTTTTAGCGTTAACTATAGCTGCAACTGGTTGTAAAAAATCTTCGAGTTCAAAGAACAGTTCAAGAGCTACCGGATGGGATATTAACTCCCGAGAAGGTGGTTTCCAGTACAATACCGACTTTAAAGAACAAGAAACTTCTCCAGGATTGGTATTTGTTGAAGGTGGAACTTTTACAAAAGGTCGCGTTCAGGACGATGTGATGCACGATTGGAACAACACTCCAAATCAACAACACGTTCAATCATTTTACATGGATGAAACAGAGGTAACCAACGCTATGTACATGGAGTATTTAGATTGGATTAAGCGTGTTTACCCGCCATCGGATGAAAATTTCAGAGCTATTTACCATGGCGCTTTACCAGACACACTTGTTTGGAGAAACCGATTGGGTTACAATGAGGTGATGACAGAAAACTATTTACGTCACCCCGGTTATGGCGAATACCCAGTTGTTGGTGTAAGCTGGATTCAAGCTGTAGAATTTGCTAATTGGAGATCAGACCGTGTTAACGAATACAATTTAGAAAAAGCGGGTTACCTAAAACGTGATGCTAAAGTTGCTGATGTTAATGCTGAATCTACTTTCAATACAGACACCTATATTAATGCCCCTACTTTAACTTATGGTGGTAACGAAGAAATCATCAATGCAGAAGGACGCAACAGAAGATTTGTTAGAACCGATGCAGATGGCAATGAAAGTAATATTTACGCAACTAGAGAAACTGGTCTTATTACACCTAAGTATAGGCTCCCAACCGAAACAGAATGGGAATATGCCGCTTTAGGATTAAGCGAAATTAGAAGCTACAATTTATACCGTGGTCGTAAAAAATACCCTTGGGATGGACAATATACACGAAATGGTTCTCGTAAATACCGAGGCGACCAATTAGCCAACTTCAAACAAGGCAAAGGTGATTACGGCGGAATTGCAGGATGGTCTGATGATGGAGCCGACATTACTAACGCTGTTAAATCTTATGCGCCTAACGATTTTGGTTTATATGATATGGCTGGCAATGTCGCTGAATGGGTTGCTGATGTTTACAGACCAATTATTGATGACGAATTCAACGATTTTAACTACTACCGTGGTAACGTTTACACTAAAAATGCTATAAATGAAGATGGTTCAGTAAAAGTTGTAACCGTAGATGATATTGTTTATGACACCTTATCTAATGGAAAGTTAGTTGCCAGAAATTTACCTGGAGAAATTTTACAAGTTCCTGTAGATGAAAACGAAACTTATTTACGTACCAACTTTGATAAGAGTAACGTAATAAACTTTAGAGATGGCGACAGACGTTCTTCTCGTAATTTTGAAAGCTTTAATGAAGAAGACGAAGCTAATGGCAAGAAAGACGAAACAAGAAAAATGTACAACTCTCCAAAAAACATCGTTACCAGAGATTCAGCTGGAAACATCGTTAGAGAATACGACAAATCAAATAATAGAACTTCTTTAATTAATGATGAAGTTAGAGTTTATAAAGGTGGTTCTTGGAAAGACAGAGAGTACTGGTTAGACCCAGCTCAAAGACGTTATTTCCCGCAAGATATGGCTACCGATTATATTGGATTTAGATGTGCTATGTCTCGTGTAGGTTCAAAATCTAAAGAAAAACATAAAAAGAAGAACTAATAACTTCTTAGAAATAATTAAAAAAGTCCTAGCAAATGTTAGGACTTTTTTTATACATTTAATTCTGAAAAGATTTGAGGTTATTTCATCTAAATACAAATAAACCAAAATTTTCACCTTTATATCAAAATATTCAACTTTGAAAATAGAACAACTCCATAAACTTTTCTTAGAATGCCAAAGTGCATGTACCGATACTAGAAAAATAAAATCCAACGATATGTTTTTCGCTCTAAAAGGCGATAATTTTAATGGCAACACCTATGCTGAAAAAGCTATAGAAAGCGGCGCAAAATACTGTATTGTTGATGAAGATGAATTCAACACATCATCGCAAACTATTTTAGTAACCAATGTCCTTGAAACGCTTCAGGAGTTAGCATCATTTCATCGAATATTTTTAAATATTCCTATCATAGCACTTACAGGCAGCAATGGCAAAACAACTACCAAAGAACTCATTAACGCCACCCTATCCCAAAAATATACAACAACTGCTACTATTGGTAATTTAAACAACCATATAGGCGTGCCTTTAACTTTACTTTCAATGACTAAAAACACTGAAATAGGCATTGTAGAAATGGGTGCAAACCACTTAAAGGAAATTGAATTTTTGTGCAACATTGCAAAACCAGATTATGGGTATATAACAAACTTTGGAAAGGCACATTTAGAAGGATTCGGGAGTATTGAAGGTGTTATTAAAGGCAAAAGCGAAATGTATGATTATTTAATTTCTAATAACAAAACCATTTTTGTTAATGGAAGTGATGCCATACAAATTGAAAAAACGAAACAAGCCAATACAATTATTTTTGGCAAAGACGCTAATTTTGATGCTCAAGTAAATTTTATTGAAGCTCAGCCAAATGTAAGCGTTAGCTATCATGGTTTAAGCATTCAAAGTCATTTAATAGGCGAATACAACTTTTATAATATTGCTGCTGCTATAACTATTGCTAATTATTTTAAAGTAGAAGACAACCTTATAAAAGCAGGTGTTGAAAACTATATTTCAACCAATAATCGTTCACAAGTTTTAACAAAGGGTACAAACAAAATTATTTTAGACGCCTACAATGCTAACCCAACGAGTATGCATGCCGCTTTATTAAATTTCGAAAAGCTAAACGACGCTAATAAAATGGCCTTTTTAGGCGACATGTTTGAATTGGGCAGAGATGCAGAGCAAGAACATCAAAACATTGTTAATCTAATAGAAACCTTAAATTTGAAAGCTGTATTAATTGGTGAAAATTTTAAAAAAACAACCAGCAACTCAGACAAAGTATGCACTTTTAAATGCTTTGATGATTTTAAGAATAAATTCGACACTTCAAATATAGCAAACAGCACTTTACTCATTAAAGGTTCACGGGGCATGGCTATGGAACGAATTTTGGATTTGATTTAAAAAACAAATCTACTAATTAATGGATACCACAAAAAAGCACCTAATTTGTTATTAATTTAAAAATTAAAACAATAGGTGCTTTTTTTTTATAATTCTCCCTAAGAACTAATTAATAGCAAAACAAATTTCGGGATTAAATAAAGGGGACGCAATACTCAATTTGAGTATTTCAGGTATAATTTCGACAAAGCGCAGTAGTTAACCTATAAAAATCGTATTTTTGTAATCATATAAGAAAATAATTAGATCTAAATAATAGCATTATTCATCTTTAATATCCCGATAAGTTCCCCTGTTGAAGATAGATTGAACTTTTTTAGAATATTTCGCCTATGAGTATCAACAGTATTATGGCTTATGTTCAATTTTTTAGCTATAGCTTTACTTGAATAGTTTAAAACCAGAAGCCTTATCACATCGCGCTCCCTGTTGCTTACTACATCCGATAGTAACTTCTTAGAAAAATTATTGAAATATTTGGTTTCGTACTCATCATTTTCATTCAACAATTTTGCCGTGGCTGTAATATCGAGTTTAATTTTAGGATCCATCACCGTGTAATGCGCCAACCCAATTATAGGTTTCATATTAACGTCCAACTCTAACGGTGTTGTATTTTGAATGATGTTAACATAGTGCTCATCAGCATTTTTAAATCTGAAATTCCAAGTGTAACTCATACGCTTCCGCTTCTTTTCAGGAATTTCATTTAATGTAAACTCCATAAGTTTATTCAATGCTTTTAACCAAGGTTCAATATCGTCTGGATGTATTCTACTCCAAAAATAGCGCATGCCAGCTAATTGCATCTGCATTTTATCAATACCTAAACAAGAAGTCATATTTTTACTTATATACTCAAAAGCTAAATCTTGAGTATTAGTTACACAAAAAAATGTTGAACTGTAAGGCCAATAAGCATCTAGCTCAACTATCTTTTCTATATGCTTTTCTAATGAAGGATGATCGTAAGATGAAAAAATATCCTTATAAGTATGCTTTATATCACTGAATATCATTCTAAACGAATTTTGCAAGAAAAAAAATAGAAAGATTCACCTACATAAAAGCAATAAAAGCAATAAACATCCAAAAAAATCGATAAATAACAAATTCTATGTGTGGTAGCAGGTTTTTTTTGATGAAAAATGATTAAAAACAAAAAACCCAAAGCATTCTGCTTTGGGTCTGGTGGGCGACAAGGGATTCGAACCCCTGACCCCTTGGGTGTAAACCAAGTGCTCTGAACCAACTGAGCTAGTCGCCCTTGTTATCGGTGTGCAAATATAAGCTAGATTTTGAATCTGCAAAAACTTTTTTAATAAAAAATTTAAATTATTTCGGCCACCACAAATGTACTGCCTCCAATAAAAATAAAATCGGTTGTTGAAGCGCTATCCAAGGCTATTTTATATGCTTCATTAACAGAATTATACGCTTCTCCTTTTAAGCCGTGAGCCCCTAAAGATTTTTTTAGATCCTTAGCATCTAGTCCTCGAGGAATATCTGGTTTACAGAAATAATAAATGGCATTTTTTGGCAATAAATCAATGATAGAGGACAAATCTTTATCATTTACAACTCCAAAAACGATATGTAACGTATCAAACACTTCATTTGATAGCTGTTTCATAACATAATTCAACCCATCTCTGTTATGACCTGTATCGCAAACCACTTTAGGATTGAGTTGTAATGTTTGCCAACGCCCCATCAGCCCCGTATTTTTCACAACACGCAACAACCCTTTTTTTATGTTTTGATGGGTTATATTAAAACCTTTTTGTTGAAGCTCATTTATTGCATTTACAACGGTAACAATATTTTTAGATTGATAAATTCCGGTTAAATCTGAAACAAAAGCTTCAGTAACTTCATTATCTGCAAATACAATTTTAGAATTATTTTTTTCTGCCAACTCCATAAAAACAGGAGCCGTTTCTTTTTGGGTTTCACCAACAACTATTGGAACATTCGGTTTTATGATGCCGCCTTTTTCAAAAGCAATCGCTTCTAACGTGGTGCCGAGAAACTGTGTATGATCCAAACCTATATTGGTTATAACGGAAACTTCCGGTGTTATAATATTTGTAGAATCCAACCTGCCGCCCATTCCAACTTCAACAACTGCAATATCAACCTGTTGCTTTGAAAAATATTCGAACGCCATTCCTACAGTCATTTCAAAAAAAGACAATGAGTTTTCTTCAAAAAATGCCCTGTGTTGTTTTATAAAGCCAGTTACAAACTGTTTACTAACAACTTTACCGTTAATTTTTATACGCTCTCTAAAGTCTTTTAAATGAGGTGACGTATACAAGCCTACTTTATAACCTGCTTCTTGTAAAATAGATGCCAGCATGTGGCTTGTGGAACCTTTTCCATTAGTACCAGCAACATGGATGCTTTTAAAATTGTTTTCTGGATGATTTAATCTTTCGATTAGTTTCATGGTATTGGATAAATCTTTTCTGAATGCCGATTGACCCTGTCTTTGATACATTGGCAGTTGAGAAAACATCCAATTTAATGTATCTTGATACGTCATGTTTATTGCCCCAATTTGAAGTTTACTTTCACAAAACCTATTTGTTTTGTAGGCGCGTTAGGGTCCGGTCGCCATTTGTGCGATAATGCTATTTTTTTTGCAGGCTCTAACAAACAGGCTGCCGTATTAGTTGTTCCTCGCACACCTGGTTCAGCTTCAATAACATTACCATTTCTATTTACAACAATCCTCACAATCACCATCCCAGACTCGTTGCAATCTTGTTTAAGTGTTTGGTATGATGCACTTCCTCGACCATTTAATCCATAACCTACACCACCGCTTCCTGCTCCACCAGAGCCAAAATAACTTGGTGCGTATGGATCTCCATCTAATTGGCCTTTATCACCGGCTTTATTATCATCGCCTTCCCCTCCAGAAGCTGTACCTTCCGATTTGCTAACACCTCCAATCAAGGCGTCTAGTTTCTTCTTTTTTTCTTCAAGCTCACGCTTTTCTTTAACAAGTCTTTCTGCTTCTGCTTTAGCTTTCGCATCTGCAATAGCTTTGGCTTTATTTTCGGCTTCTTTTTGCTTTTTTATGGCTATTTCTTCAGCATTATCAGCTGTTAACACTTCTTCTTTCGTTTCAGCGGCTTTAGTTGGCTCTGATTTAACCGGTTCCACTTCTGTAGGTTTATTGATGTTTACAGGCTCCGATTTTATGGGTTTTAGAGGTTGAACTTCACCCGAACCAAAATCACTTGTGCCAAAATTTACTTCCATGCCGTATTCCTCTGGCGGATCCATATATTTGGTACCAACTACAAACAATAACAGTAATATAATAACAGAAATTAACGCTGTTAATTTTGCTGAATCTCTTTCATGTTTGGTTTCGAAATACTTCATTTTTGGATTGATGATTTCTTTGATTAGCACAAACTAAAATCGTGCCGTTTTCCGCGAAAGCGACATTAATTAGGCTTTACCGCTAAAATAACTTTAAACTTATTTCTATTGGCGATGTCCATAACCTTTACTACGTTTTCAACAGGCACCGATTTTTCGGCTCTTAAAACAATGGTTGGTTTTTCTTCTGAAGCCAATGCTGCTAATAATTCGCTTTCCAAAACACTTTCGCCTATGCGTCTTTGGTCGATATAATACGTTAAGTCTGCTTTTATACTAACAGCTATAGACTTTTTGTTCTCGGTTTTTCCGCTAGCCTTAGGCAATAAGATGTCAATAGCACTTGTAGAAACCAATGTAGAAGCTATCATAAAAAATATTAGTAACAGAAAAACAATATCTGTCATGGATGACATATTGAATTCTGGTGATACTTTATTTCTCCCTCTAATGTTCATACTATGATGGTTCGTTTAAATGATCTAGAAACTCCAATGAGTTTGCTTCCATTTGATACACTACTTTATCGGTTTTCACTACCAAATGATTATATGCCATAAAAGCAACAATCCCCACAATTAAACCAGCAACCGTAGTTGTCATTGCTGTATAAAGCCCGCTAGCCAACACATCCATTTGAATGGTGCCTCCTGCATTTGCAAGTTCAAATATGGCTAATATCATCCCTATCACAGTACCAAGAAACCCAATCATAGGTCCTGCTCCAGAAATAGTAGCCAACATACTTACGTTTTTCTCTAACCCGTAAACCTCCAATCTACCGGCATTTTCAATAGCGGTATTAATATCTGCCAAAGGTTTTCCTATTCTAGATATACCTTTTCCAATTAATCTAGATACTGGTGAATTTACCTGAGCACAAAGTATTTGAGCAGAATCGATTTTACCATGCGATACGTGGTCTTTAATTTGATTCATGAAATTTCCATCAATTTTTGATGCTGCTTTTATAGCGAACAAACGTTCAAAATAAATATAAATGGCACCAACCAGCATAAGAAAAAGCAAAGCGATAATAACTTGTCCAGCAACACCACCACTACTGATTAATTCTATTATGGAAAGCGTTTTTTCTACAGGTTGCTCAACATCCGTTAGCAACTCTGTACCTTCTTGTGTACTTTGTAATAATGTATTCAACATAAAAAATATATTTCTTGAACAGTATAACGATTCTTTTTGTGTTTAAGTATGTAAACTTTTTAAAATAGAGTTCTTGTAACCATAAATGCTGCCGAACCTACTAGGAATCCAATAGCTGCAAGCCATGAAATCTTTTTTAAGTACCAGAAAAAGTCAATTTTCTCCATTCCCATTGCAACAACACCTGCCGCAGAACCTATAATTAACATACTACCTCCTGTACCTGCAGAAAAGGCTACGAAATGCCAAAGTTCGTGGTCTATAGGTTCAGAGAACATTCCTAAACTTGCCGCCACTAACGGTACGTTATCTATTACCGCCGAACCAACTCCTAAAAGAATCATCACTAAATCGGAAACACCTTTACCTATTTCATTTGGATAATGTAATTCTGTACCCAACATTGGCATACTTTCTTTTAACGAATCTGCAAACTGAAACAAAATACCTAAAGATTCTAAAGCTGCAACCGCCATTAAAATTCCTAAGAAGAATAATATACTTGGCAACTCGATTTTTGATAATGAACTATGAACGGGACTGTGGTGCGCATGTGCTTCACTTTCTTCGGCATCATTATAATCGCTCAAACTAAATTTTGAAGAACTGTATATTTCAGCAAAAACAGCCACAACACCTAGAGACAACATCATACCTACATAAGGAGGCAAATGCGTTACCATTTTGAAAATTGGAACAAAAACAATAGCTCCCAGTCCTAAATAAAGCATCACAGAACTGTATTTAGATTTCTTTTTTTCTTCCTCAACTTCTTCAATTTCTAAATCGCCTTTGAAAACCGGCAAAAATGAAGCTATAAAATATGGTACGGCCATACATAAAAACGATGGCACTAATAAATAACCAACTAAATGTCCTGTTGATACTTTTTTACCAATCCAAAGCATGGTAGTTGTAACATCTCCAATTGGCGACCAAGCACCTCCAGCATTTGCTGCAATAATAATTAAACCTGCGTACCAAATACGAATATCTCTGTCCTTTACTATTTTTTGAAGGATGGAAATAAGCACAATTGTAGCCGTAAGGTTGTCTATAATTGCCGATAAAATGAACGCTAAAAACCCAAAAAGCCACAAAATTTTTGTTTTCTTTTTGGTTTTCACAAAGTCTTTTATAGTTGAAAAACCATCAAAATAATCTATAATTTCAACAATGGTCATCGCACCTAAAAGGAATACCAGAATTTCGGCTGTTTTTCCAAGGTGATGCAAAAGGGTTTCTTCCATTAAATGCATTTTCTCTTCGGGCGCAAATCCTGCATAACCTTCTACCAGGCTATGTTTTGCCGAATCGAACCAGTTAGGAAAGGATTCCAAACCTAAAGCTATTAATGCCCAACAAATGGCCATCATAACCAATGCCGGAATAAGTTTATCAATTTTCAGGTTATGTTCTAACGTGATGGCTAAATAACCTATTACAAATACTAAAATAATTGCTGCTTCCATAAAAAAAATTAAAATTATATAAGTTGGCTTAGTGCAATTTCAAAAGCAGTTGCACTAATACCAGTTTTAGATTGGTTTTTATTATATACGTTTTCTATTGCTTCTCTAATTTTGTTAGATGTATCATTAAATATCGCTTCATCTGTCATTTGAACACGACGTTCCATAAAATAGGCGAATACGCGCGCCATTCCACAGTTTGAAATAAAATCTGGTATTAAGCTCACCCTGTAATCGGTATGTTCCATAATGGGTCCAAAGAAAATTTCTTTATCGGCAAACGGCACATTGGCACCACAGGAAATGACTTCCAAACCGCTATCTATCATTTCATCTATTTGATGGATGGTAATTAAACGCGATGCTGCACATGGTGCAAATATCTCCGTTTTAATAGTCCAAATTTTTTGATTAATCTCTTCAAAAGGAATTAAATTTTCACTTACCAATGTATTCCCGGATTTAGCCAAAAACAGATTTGTAATCTCTTCAAAAGTAAAACCTTCCTCATTAATTAAACCGCCTGCAATATCGATAATTCCAACCACTTTTGCACCCATTTGCGACAAATAAAATGCAGCCGCAGCCCCAACATTTCCAAAACCTTGAATTACAGCACGTTTACCTTTTACAGAACCACCGTAAATATGATAGTATTGCTTAACGGCTTCAGCAACACCAAATCCCGTAATCATATTGGCAACCGTATACTTTCTTGAAACGTTTGGAGAATAAACTGGGTTTTCAATTACTTTAACAACCCCTTGCCTTAATTGCCCAATGCGGTTTATTTTATCGGCTTCCGTTGGTTTAAAATGCCCATTAAAAACCCCTTCTTGAGGATGCCAAACCCCACTCTCTTCGGTAATTGGAATCACTTCATGTATTTCATCTACATTTAAATCGCCACCAGTACCATAATAACTTTTAAGTAAGGGCGACACCACTTTATACCAACGTTCCAAAACACCTTTTTTTCTCGGGTCTTTTGGATCGAAATTTATACCAGATTTAGCACCACCAATGGCAGGTCCAGAAACCGTAAATTTAATTTCCATAGTTTTAGCTAAGGATAACACCTCGTTCATATCAAGTCCTTTACGCATACGTGTTCCTCCTCCTGCAGCACCACCTCGCAACGAATTTATAACCACCCATCCTTCGGCTTCTGTTTCGGAATCCTTCCAATTAAAAACAATTTCAGGAGATTTATCTTCGTACTTCTTTAATAATTCTTTCATGTTTTTGGTTAATGAATCAATGATTCTTTTAAGCTAATTTATTTTACCGTTAGTTTATCTTCTGTTTAACTAGCGTAGCTATAATTGAGTCATTTTTATGAAAGTATTTTTAATTATTACAACAAATATAAAAAACTAAAATCCGTCAAGGTTAATTTTGCATTATTTTTTAAGGAAGATATACTTTACCAGAACTATGGTTTTCACGTGCTCCGGTAACACTTTTTAAACAATTCACCTCATTTCGAAGCTTCAAAACACCTAAAAAAGCAAAAATTAAAGCTTCTTTGAATTCTATAATGGATTTAGAAGGAATAACAATATTGTTTTGCGAATAGGTCCTCAACCTGTCTATTAAATACCTGTTGTACACACCGCCACCTGTTACCAAAACAGAAGCATCGTTTTTTTTATTTATTTCCGCAGCAAGCTGTACAGCAATATGTTCTACAAATGTTTTTAAAACATCTTTAATTTCTAATTGAAAAGAATTTATTAAAGGAAAAATATTTTTATCTACCCACTCCAAACCTAGCGACTTGGGGTACGCAGCTTTATAAAATACCAAATCGTTAAGTTTAGAAAGCAATGTTTCATTTATAATTCCTGTTGAAGCAATTTGCCCTTCATTATCGTAATCAAACCCTAATTGTTTTACATAATGATTTAAAACAATGTTTACAGGACAAATATCGTAAGCAATGCGTTCTAATTTAACTTCGGAAGAAATATTGGCGAAACCCCCTAAATTCAAACAAAAGTCATATTCAGAAAACAACAACTTATCACCTATTGGCACCAATGGCGCACCTTGACCACCCAATTCCACATCTTGAACCCTAAAATCGCAAACAACTTTTTTTCCCAACAAAACCGCCAAATGTGGCATGTTACCTATTTGATAAGTAAGTCCGTTTTCTGGTTGATGTAGGGCTGTGTGTCCATGTGAACAAATAGCATCAACATCCTCAATTTCATATTTATCCATAAAAGCTTTAATGCGCATGGATAAGAAATTGGTATAATTATTATCCATTTCCTTGAGGCCATCAAAATTATAAGAAACCAAGCCTTTTAAGTTTTCTACCCATTGCGAATTGTAGGGTATCGTTTCAGAATGTATTATTTTAAATTGCCATGTATCATCAAATTGAAATGTCGCATAAACAAAGTCTATCCCATCCAACGATGTTCCAGACATGACACCTATAACCTTATGTTCGCTTTTCATCATATAGAACAAAAATAACAATCCAAATTAAATAATTAACACTAAAAAGCTATATTTGTACATATTTTTTAATGAATCACCATCTTAATTGAGAATTATGAATTTTAACCTTTCTGAAGAACACATTATGATACGCGATGCCGCTCGCGATTTTGCCCAAACCGAATTACTTCCTGGCGTTATAGAACGTGATGAAAATCAGCATTTCCCCAAAGAATTGGTTAAAAAAATGGGCGATTTAGGATTTCTTGGCATTATGGTAGACCCTAAATATGGTGGCAGTGGTATGGATGCTATATCCTATGTGTTAATTATGGAAGAATTATCAAAAATTGATGCTTCGGCTTCGGTTATTGTTTCAGTTAATAATTCATTGGTTTGCTATGGATTGGAAGCTTTTGGAACCGAAGAACAAAAGCAAAAATATTTAACCAAATTGGCTACGGGCGAGTTTGTTGGCGCGTTCTGTTTGAGCGAACCGGAAGCTGGAAGTGACGCTACGTCCCAAAAAACATCGGCCATAGATAAAGGCGACCATTATTTATTAAATGGTACCAAAAACTGGATTACGAATGGCGGACGTGCCGATGTGTATTTAGTAATAGCCCAAACCGATAGAGATAAAGGTTCGCACGGCATTAATGCTTTTATTGTTGAAAAAGGCATGAAAGGTTTTGATATTGGTCCTAAGGAAAACAAATTAGGCATCCGCGGAAGCGACACGCATACATTGCAATTTAATGATGTAAAAGTACCCAAAGAAAACCGTATTGGTGATGATGGTTCTGGTTTCCGTTTCGCCATGAAAACACTTTCTGGAGGACGTATAGGTATTGCTTCACAAGCTTTAGGTATTGCTTCTGGCGCGTACGAATTGGCTTTAAAATATAGTAAAGAACGCAAAGCCTTTGGCACCGAAATATGCAACCACCAAGCCATCGCATTCAAGTTGGCCGATATGTACACCGAAATTGAAGCTGCACGCCATTTGGTAATGAAAGCCGCTTGGGACAAAGATCAAGGCAACAATTACGATGTATCGAGTGCCGTGGCAAAATTATACGCATCCAAAGTAGCTATGGAACATACCGTTGAAGCGGTTCAAATACACGGTGGCAACGGGTTTGTAAAAGATTACCATGTGGAACGTTTGATGCGCGACGCAAAAATTACTCAGATTTACGAAGGTACTTCCGAAATTCAGAAAATTGTGATTTCCAGAAGTTTGATAAAACGATAAGATTCTTCTAAAATTTTAAAATCAAAATAACACCCAAAGTTCATTGTTTATAAAACTAAATAATGAACTTTTTTTGTTAAGTATATGATAAGCTTCCGACTTAAAAACCAATAGATTTTTATCTTTAGAAAAAAATACTTTATGCAAAAAACATATTACGATCCAGCCGATTTAAAAAAGTTTGGAAAAATTTCTGAATGGAATGAAGAATTAGGTGCTAAATTTTTTGACTACTACGGAAAGGTTTTTGAAGAAGGCGCACTTACCGAAAGAGAGAAATCGTTAATTGCTTTAGCGGTTTCGCACACTATTCAATGTCCTTATTGTATTGATGCTTACACAGGCGATGGCTTGCAACGAGGCGTCACCAAAGAAGAAATGATGGAAGCATTGCATGTAGCAGCAGCTATTCGTGGCGGTGCATCGTTAGTACATGGTGTTCAAATGATGAATAAAGTGAATAAGTTAGACATGTAAATATGATTTACAAATTGAGAATTACTAATTACAATTGAAAGAAAAATCAAAATTCGTAATTTGTAATTTGTATTTCGTAACTCCAAAATCAACATATGATTAAATCCCTACATAAACGCGAAAGCGAATTAGCTAATAGCAAACGGCAATTAGAAATTTTATCGAACGGTATTTTCCAAAAAGGCGCATTACCAACTTTTAAGGATAAAATATCGGAAACAAATCAATTTCCCCTAAAAGCCAAAAAACTTGAAATTTTACAAATAAATGTTGGTTACATGTGCAATCAAGTTTGTTCGCATTGCCATGTAGATGCGGGTCCAGACAGAAAAGAAATTATGACGCGCGAAACCATGCAACAATGTTTAGACGTTATAAAAACTACAGGTGCCCACACACTGGATTTAACAGGAGGCGCGCCCGAAATGAATCCCGATTTTCGTTGGTTTGTTGAAGAAGCTTCCAAAGTAGGTATTAAGGATTTTATCGTCCGTTCCAATTTAACCATCATTACAGCCAACAAAAAATACCACGATCTACCCGAATTTTTCAAAAAACACAATGTACACGTGGTAAGCTCTATGCCTCACTGGACCAAAGGCAAAACAGACAAACAAAGGGGCGATGGTGTTTTCAATGCCTCTATTGAAGCTTTAAAAATGCTTAACGCTGTTGGTTACGGCATGCCAGAAAGAAACTTGCGCTTGGATTTGGTTTACAACCCATCTGGTGCGTTTTTACCAGGAAATCAAGCTTCTATGGAAAAAGATTTTAAAAAGGGTCTTTTGGAAGAATTCAATGTACAATTCCATAATTTATTCGCAATAACCAATTTACCAATTAGCCGATTTTTAGATTATTTAATTGCTTCCGAAAATTACGAAGACTATATGTACAATTTGGTAGAAGCCTACAATCCTGCTGCAGTAAAAAATGTGATGTGCACCAATACCCTTTCGGTAAGTTGGGATGGCTTTTTGTACGATTGCGATTTTAATCAAATGCTAGAACTTCCTGTAAACAGCAAGGCCAAACACATTTCAGACTATAATGAAGATTTATTAGAAGGTAGAAACATTGTAATTTCTCAACATTGTTATGGTTGCACTGCGGGGGCAGGAAGCAGTTGCCAAGGCAGTGTCGCTTAGGCTTCAATTTTCAAAATATACAAATGGGAATTTTAAGCAAAAACAATAGTGAAAACAAAGAAGAGGCTACAAATTTCTATGTCCCTACTTCTAAAAATGCCATCATCGTTTTTACAAGAAACCCGGAATTGGGCAAATGCAAAACCCGACTTGCCAAAACTGTTGGCAATGAATCTGCTTTAGAAATTTACAAGCATCTTTTAAAACACACCGCCTACATTGCAAAAAACACCAGTGCCGACAAGTATGTGTTTTATTCTGAAACCATTCAAAAAAACGATCTTTGGGATGCTTCCATTTTTAGAAAAAAATTACAGGAAGGCCAAGATTTAGGAGCAAAAATGCAAAATGCTTTTTCTTATGTTTTTTCATTAGGCTTCCAAAAAGTTATTATTATTGGTAGTGATTTGCTCGATTTAACCCCAAAACACATCCAATTGGCTTTTGAAGCTTTAGACGAAAACAACGTTGTTATAGGTCCCGCAAAAGACGGTGGCTACTACCTTTTAGGCATGACATCCATAAACCAAGCCCTTTTTAAAAACAAAGCTTGGGGAACCTCAACGGTATTAAAAGACACCTTAAACGACCTCCAAAAAAGTAACGTTTTCTTATTAGAAGAATTAAACGATATTGATACCTTTGAAGATATGGAACACTATCAAGAACTCGAAAAATATTATAAAAAATGATTAAGCATATAGAAGAAACCGCTAGCTATTTACAAAAC
This sequence comes from Mariniflexile sp. HNIBRBA6329, assembly GCF_043558645.1. Taxonomy (NCBI): domain Bacteria; kingdom Pseudomonadati; phylum Bacteroidota; class Flavobacteriia; order Flavobacteriales; family Flavobacteriaceae; genus Mariniflexile; species Mariniflexile sp. HNIBRBA6329. Next base: position 223,594 of record NZ_JBIFXS010000002.1, read on the forward strand.
AAAGGATTCGAAAATCCTGAAATTGGCATTATTTTAGGTACCGGACTCGGGCAATTAGTAAATGAAATTGACATACTAAAAGAAGTTAGCTACAACCACATCCCTAACTTTCCAACAGCCACGGTCGAGTTTCACAAAGGCAAACTTATATACGGTATTTTAGAAGGCAAAAAAGTAGTGGTTATGCAAGGGCGCTTTCATATTTACGAGGGCTACACCCTGCAAGATGTCACTTACCCCGTGCGCATTATGGAAAAATTGGGCATCAAAACCCTATTGGTTTCCAATGCGTCTGGCGCCATCAATTTAAACTTCAAAAAAGGAGAACTTATGCTCATTGAAGACCACATCAATCTTCAAGGCAGTTCGCCATTAGCTTTTAAAGGCGTAGAACTTTTAGGGGAACGTTTTACCGATATGAGCGCACCTTACGATGCTGAAATAAATACAAAATTCAAGACCATTGCAAAAACCAAAAACATCACATTGCACGAAGGTGTTTACGCCAGTGTCGTTGGCCCGCAATTGGAAACCCGCGCCGAATACCGCATGCTTAAAATTATAGGTGCCGATGCTGTTGGAATGAGTACGGTTCCGGAAATTATTGTAGCCAACCACCTAAATTTAAAAGTGGCAGCCGTGTCAGTTTTAACAGATGAATGCGACCCAGATCACTTAGAACCTGTAAAAATTGAAGAAATTATTGCCATGGCCTATAAAGCCGAACCAAATATGATTACATTATTTAAAGAATTGATAAAAACATTATAGCATTTGGGCGTTACCACAAGGGTCGGGCTTTCGGCTATATCTTTTGGTTTTTTGTCATTCCTGCGAAAGCAGGAATCCACAATTAAAATTAAATCTTTCTTTTTAAGGTCATTTCCTTATCAAAAGAAAACCAAAAGGATGCCGCCTTAATCCCTAACGCAAAACAAGACCTCATAGGTTTTAAAAACCTGTGAGGTCTGAAAAACAAACTATCTAACAATTTAATTTGTCCAAATAATCTAACAAGTCTAAAAATCTAAAAAGTCTAAGACGTCTAAAATATGAGTTACCTAGAAACCACACACAACGTTTACAAAGAAGCAGCCTTAACCCCCGATGTTGGCTTATGTTGCACCACCAACCCCATTTGGGAATTACCAGGATTAAAAATTCCGAAAATAATGCAAGAAATGAATTATGGTTGTGGTTCAACGGTACATGCCCGCGATTTAACCAATAACCCAAAAATGCTTTATGTTGGTGTTGGTGGTGGTATGGAATTATTACAATTCGCTTATTTCAATCGACAAAAAAGCGGCGTCATTGGTGTTGATGTTGTAGATGAAATGTTGGAAGCCTCACGTAAAAATTTCATAGAAGCCGAAGCACAAAACCCATGGTTCAAAAGCGACTTTATAGATCTTAAAAAAGGAGACGCTATGAATTTACCTGTTGAAGATAATAGTATTGATGTAGCAGCGCAAAATTGCCTGTTCAATATTTTTAAGTCAGACGATTTAAAACAAGCCATTGCCGAAATGTACCGTGTACTAAAACCACATGGTAAACTGGTAATGAGCGACCCCACCTGCGAGCAAGAAATGAACGACGAACTTAGAAACGACGGGCGTTTACGTGCTTTGTGCTTAAGTGGAAGTTTACCTATTGCCGACTATGTAAAAGCACTTACCGATGCCGGTTTTGGCACCATTGAAATTCGAGCTAGAAAGCCATACAGAATCTTAGATCCCAAAAATTATCCAACCAACGAATTAATATATATAGAATCTATTGAAGTTGCCGCCATAAAAGATCCAATGCCGGCTGATGGCCCTTGCGTATTTACAGGAAAAGCAGCTATATATTATGGCGAAAACGATTATTTTGATGATAAAAAGGGACACGTTTTACTAAAAAACCAACCTTTAGCCATTTGCGACAAAACCGCAGGCGCCTTAGCATCATTAAACAGAGATGATATTTTTATTAGCGAATCCACTTATCATTATGATGGTGGTGGGTGTTGTTGAGTTCCTGCGAAAGCAGGAATCTCAAAAATAAGATTAAAAAAAAGGAAACTAAAAAAGATTCCTGCCTTCGCAGGAATTCAGCATGGAAAAATACATAGACATCATAAAAAAATCATATTCTGGTTATTGGAATTACTTAAAGTACGAGTTAATTTCAATCAACCATTGGGATAACTTTTTTTATGGTCTAATTGTTATTTCCTTAGTGGTTTGGCTTTTGGAAATTATATTCCCTTGGCGAAAAAACCAATCTATTTTCAGGAAAGATTTTTGGCTAGACACCTTTTACATGTTTTTCAACTTCTTCCTTTTAAATTTAATTGTGCTCATGGCTTTATCAAATACCGCTGCTCAATTATTGGATGATGGTTTAAAAACCATAGGGCTCTCGGTTGCAAAACTTCAATTGTTTGACGTTGATGATTTACCCAAATGGTTAGGCTTATTTATTTTCTTTATCGTCTCCGATTTTGTACAATGGAACACCCACCGACTATTACACCGTATACCTTTTCTGTGGAATTTTCATAAAGTACATCATTCCGTAAAAGAAATGGGGTTTGCTGCACACTTGCGTTACCATTGGATGGAACCAGTGGTTTACAAATCATTACTCTACATTCCCATCGCCATAATCGGTGGTTTTGATGCGCAAGATGTGGCTATCGTGTATTTTTTTACCATTGCGGTTGGTCATCTAAACCACGCCAATTTAGGTTGGGATTATGGTTTTTTAAAATACGTGTTCAACAACCCTAAAATGCATATTTGGCACCATGCAAAAAAACTTCCAAATCACGCAAGGTATGGTGTTAACTACGGACTCACCTTAAGCCTTTGGGATTATATTTTTAAAACAGATTATATTCCGTATAATGGAAAAGCCATCGAGCTTGGTTTTGAAGGTGATGAAACTTTTCCAAAAGATTTTATTAATCAGGAAATTTACCCACTTAACGAAAAATCATGAAAAAATTCTATTACGTTATTATTGTTTTGCTTTTAAGTTTTTCAGGTACTTCGCAAAATTTCAATCATGATGCTTGGGATAAACTTTTAAATAAACATGTTTCAAACGATGGCCTTGTAAATTATAAAACCTTCAAAACCGATAATAAAGCTTTAAATAATTACATAACATCTTTAAGTGAGCACACACCTAATGATGCTACTTCAAAAGAAGAAAAATTAACCTATTGGATAAACGCCTACAACGCATTAACCATCGATTTGATTTTACGCCATTACCCCATAAAAAGCGTTAAAGACATTAAAGACCCCTGGGGTAAACGCCTTTGGAAATTGGGCGGAACATGGTATAATTTAAACGATATAGAACACAAAATTTTACGTAAAATGAACGAACCACGCATTCATTTTGCTATTGTTTGTGCATCGGTTTCTTGTCCGAAATTATCAAACGAAGCTTATACTTCTGAAAGTTTAGAACAACAACTTACTAAAGCAACCAAAGATTTTTTAACCGATATTAGTAAAAATTCCATTTCAGAAGACACTTTGGAACTTTCTAAAATATTTCAATGGTTCGCTAAAGATTTCAAACAAAACGGTGATTTAATTGATTTCTTAAATAAATATTCAAGCATTAAAATTTCTAAGAAAGCCAAAATAAATTACAAAGATTATAATTGGGATTTGAATGAATAAAGTTTCTATCATAATACCCATATTCAATGAAGCGAAAAACATTGAAATTCTGCTGAATTATTTATTAGAAAATTCTCTTGAAAAAAACATTTCTGAAATTATTGTTGTTGATGGTGGTAGTACCGATGGTTCCCAAAACATTATTGCCAACTTTCTGTCTGGTCGAGCGCAGTCCAGACCTACAAACAACCTCACAACCCCGCTCGAGGAGACATCAACAATAGTATTAAATTCCAAAAAAGGGCGTGCCAAACAAATGAATTTGGGTGCAAAACACGCCACGGGCAACATTCTGTATTTTTTACATGCCGATTCTTATCCTCCCAAAAATTTCGATCAATTCATTATCGATGAAGTTACAAAAGGCAATCTTGCTGGATGCTTTAGAATGCAATTTAACAGCAAGCATTGGTGGCTAAAATTAGCTGGTTGGTTCACGCAATTTAGTTGGCGTGCTTGCCGTGGTGGCGACCAAAGTCAGTTTATAACCAAAAATCTGTTTCAAGAAATTGGCGGTTTTAACGAGGACTATATTATATATGAAGACAACATGCTCATCAATGCTTTATACCAAAAAAAGCAATTTGTGGTTATCAATAAAAAACTTAAAACTTCAGCCAGATTATACCAAAAACATGGTGTTTTTAAGGTTCAGTACCATTTCTATATCATATATTTAAAAAAGTGGTTAGGTGCTTCAGCCGAAGAACTATATATTTATTACATAAAGCATCTATCTTAAGATATTTTTTGTAATTTCAAGACTTTCTTTAAATTTTCCTTTCAATAAAAAACCAACTTCAAACCACTTCATCTATATGAAAATCAAAAAAGTACTTGTAGCAAACAGAGGCGAAATTGCCATTAGAATTTTTAGAGCTTGCACAGAAATCAGCATTAAAACCGTTGGGGTTTATACGTTTGAAGACAGGTACTCGCTACATAGATACAAAGCTGATGAATCATACCAGATTGGTGAAGATAATGAGCCTTTAAAGCCATACTTAAACATGGACGCTATTATAAAAGTAGCTCTAGATAGTGGTGCCGATGCCATACATCCAGGGTATGGTTTTCTTTCTGAAAATGCCACCTTTGCTCAAAAATGTGAAGATAACGGGATTATTTTTGTCGGACCAAAAGTATCTGTTTTAAAATCTTTAGGCGATAAAATTACGGCTAAAGAAGTTGCTTTGGCCAACAACATTCCCATCATTAGAAGTAACGAAAAACCATTAAAGGATATTACAATAGCTTTAAGTGAAGCTAAAAAAATTGGTTACCCTATCATGCTAAAAGCAGCTTCAGGTGGTGGTGGTAGAGGCATGCGTGTTATTAGAGAAGAAGCCGAACTTAAAGGCGCCTACAATGAAAGTAAGCGCGAAGCTTTAAATGCATTTGGTGATGATACCGTATTTTTGGAAAAATTTGTAGAAAACCCCAAACATATTGAAATTCAAATTGTTGCTGATAATTACGGCACCACGGTTCATTTATTTGAACGCGATTGTTCCGTACAACGTCGCTACCAAAAAGTAATTGAATTTGCACCTTCATATGGTTTAAAAGATGAAACCAAAAATGCACTTTACGATTATGCAATAAAAATATGTAAAGCCGTAAATTACAATAATATTGGTACGGTAGAATTTTTGGTAGATGATGATTCTATCTATTTCATTGAAGTAAACCCCAGAATACAAGTTGAACATACCGTTACCGAGGTTATAACCAATATCGATTTAGTTAAAACACAATTATTTATAGCTGGTGGTTATAAGTTATCCGATGAACAAATTAAAATAGCCAATCAGGAATCCATCCAAATAAATGGCTACGCACTGCAATGTAGAATTACAACAGAAGATCCACAAAATGATTTCAAACCAGATTATGGAACTGTTTTGGCTTACCGAAGTGCTTCTGGTTTTGGTATTCGTTTAGATGCGGGAAGCATCTATCAAGGGGCTAAAATTTCACCTTTTTTCGATTCTATGTTGGTAAAAGTAACTGCTCATGGACGAACACTAGACGGTGCGAGCAGAAAAATACGCCGTGCCTTAGCAGAATTTAGAATTAGAGGCGTAAAAACAAACATGCCATTTCTTGATAACATTTTAGTGCACGAAACCTTTAGACAAGGAAAGGTTACAGTGAACTTCATAAAATCAAATCCAGATTTATTCAAGTTTAAAGCACCAAGGAATCGAGCAACAAAATTACTAAACTATCTAGGCGAGGTTACGGTAAACGGCAATCCAGACGTTAAAAAAATAGATACCAGTAAAACATTTATAAAACCTAAAGTACCGAAGTTTGATGCTAATGCCAGTTTTCCAGAAGGCACTAAAGATTTGCTAACAAAACTTGGCCCAGAAAAATTTTCGCAATGGTTATTAAATGAAAAGAAAGTTCATTTTACCGATACTACCATGCGTGACGCGCACCAAAGTTTACTAGCAACTAGAATGCGTACGTTTGATATGCTTGCGGTTGCAGAGGGTTACGCCAAAAATCACCCCGATGTTTTTAGTATGGAAGTTTGGGGAGGCGCTACTTTTGATGTTTGTTTGCGCTTTCTTCAAGAAAACCCTTGGGAACGACTTCGGTTATTACGTAAAGCGATGCCAAATTTACTTTTACAAATGCTTATTCGAGGTTCTAATGGCGTGGGATACAAAGCCTATTCCGATAATTTAATAGGTGAATTTGTAGAACAATCATGGGAAAACGGCGTGGATGTTTTTAGAATTTTCGACTCGCTTAACTGGATGAAATCGTTGGCGCCTTGTATCGAACATGTGCGCACCCGAACCAAAGGTTTAGCCGAAGGTTCCATCTGCTATACCAATGATATTCTAAATCCTGCAAACAAGAAATACGATTTAAAATACTACATCAATCTTGCCAAAGAAATTGAAGGGGCTGGTGCCCATATTTTAGGGGTTAAGGATATGGCAGGTTTATTAAAACCTTATGCAGCTTTCGAGCTTATTTCAGCTTTAAAATCGGAGTTAAAAATCCCGATTCATTTACATACACACGATACCTCATCCATCCAGTCTGCCACCTATTTAAAAGCTATTGAAGCAGGTGTTGATGTTGTAGATGTGGCTTTGGGAGGTTTGTCCGGGTTAACATCGCAACCTAATTTCAATTCAATTGTTGAGATGATGAAATTTCAAGACAGGGCCAGCAGCATAAATATTGATTCTTTAAATGAGTATTCCAATTATTGGGAAACCGTTCGGGAGTATTATTACCCTTTTGAATCTGGTTTAAAAGCAGGTTCAGGTGAAGTTTTCAAACATGAAATTCCAGGTGGGCAATATTCCAACTTAAAACCTCAAGCAAGAGGTTTAGGACTGGAAGAACGTTTTCATGAAATTACCCAAATGTATGGTGATGTGAATATGCTTTTTGGAGATATTGTAAAAGTAACCCCAAGTTCTAAAGTTGTTGGTGATATGGCGCAATACTTGGTCAGCAATAATTTAACCATTCAAGATGTTCTGGAAAAAGGAGACACTTTGTCTTTTCCCCAATCGGTAGTCGACTTTTTTAGAGGCGATTTAGGGCAACCTGTTGGCGGGTTCCCAAAAGAGCTTCAAAAAATAATTTTAAAGGATCAGAAACCGTATACCGATAGACCGAATGCACACATGCCACCGTTAGATCTTGAAAAAGAATACGAAGAATTTAAGAAAATATTTGAACACGATTTAAGTAGAACTATAGAGTACACCGATTTCCTTTCCTATCAACTATACCCTAAAGTATTTTCAGATGCTTATTACAACCATTTAAGGTACGACAACCTTATGAAATTGCCTACCAAAAATTTCTTTTATGGTATTGATATAGAAGAAGAAATTATTGTGGAGCTGGATAAAGGAAAAAACATACTGATTACTTTAGATTCCATAAGCAAACCGAACAGTGACGGTATAGTTACACTTTATTTTAAACTAAATGGACAAGGACGTTCTGTGGAAGTTAAAGATAAGAGCATTAAAGTAGATAAAGTAGAAAATGTTAAGGCTGATAAAGCAGATTCGCTTCAAATTGGGGCGCCATTACAAGGAATGCTCTCTAATATTTTAGTAAAAAAAGGTGATAAAGTAGTAAGAAACCAACCGCTGTTCATTATTGAGGCCATGAAAATGGAAACCACCATAGCAGCAACCGAAGACGCTACCATAAAACAAGTGGTGTTAAAACCAGGTTTTATGGTAAACGCAGAAGATTTGGTAATTAAGCTAAACTAAACTTTATTCCTACCCTTTTCATTTGGATATAAACCGGGCAAATCATCACTTTGATGAAATGCCTTGGTTTCAATATTCATCGCGGTAATTTTACCCCTAAAGGCAGCACCAGTATCAATATTCCAAACATTATAGGCATGCATTGGTTTGTCATGATTAAAATTGGTAGTTGGTGTATGGCCAATAAAGATTTCTTTGTAATGTTTTAAACGATTTGGAAACATGGGCGAATCTTCTTTTATGGAAGATTGCTCCAAAGCCAAAGCCATTTCCCAAAGGGTTCTATCAAAATAAAACGTTTGTTTGAACACTTCTTTTTCAACACCATGCATGGATGTAAAACCTGCATGAATAAACAATCGGTTTTCGCTATCAATATGATATAAAGGCATTTTTTGGAAAAATTCTAAATGTATTTTCTTTTCTTCATCTGAAAACCCATCATAACTCCCCATGGTTTCCTTACCGCCATGAATATACCAAGTCATATCAACATGTCCTGAATCCAGCCAATTTTCGCACCAAACATCATGATTTCCTTTAATAAAGATGCAATTTATTTTTTCTGAAAGTTCGATTAAAAAGGCTATAACTTGTGCCGATTCACTCCAACCATCTACATAATCGCCAACAAAAATTAAGGTATCTTCTTCTTTAACTTCTATTTTATTTAATACTTGTACGAGGGCTTTTAACCCACCGTGAATATCGCCAATAGCATATACGCTCATAAATCCAATAATTTATTGCAAAACTAAAAGATTATAATGAGAATACTAAAAATGAAGATTAAGTTTAGATTAAAAATGACAAAAACGTATTCAATATTTAGAATACTGTGCTTTTATTAAGGCTTCAACCGGTTTGTTTTGGGGTGTAAATCGGTCATCATGCAACCCGCCAGATTTTTCGTGATTATGAAACCATTTCCACACAAAACCACCAGCAAACCAAGGCTCATCCCAAAACTCCTCAAAAAGCACTTGCATGGCATTTGTTTGTGCTTCCAAATTAACCGCATTCATATCACGGTCGCTTCTCCAAGGTTCTTTGCCCGCAAAATCAACACTTCTATAACCAAACTCGGTAAACAAAATGGACTTATCGTACCTTTCTGAGAAGGCTTTTATAGTAGGTTTGTGTTTAAGCCAGCCTTCCCTACAAGCTTCAATTGTTGGCGATTGCTCATCACTTACCGGAAAATAGGCATCCATACCTATGTAATCCAACTGTTCCCAAAATGGGGTTCTATCGTATTCATTCCAATTAGCAGCATACGTAAGTTTTCCTTTATAAACCTGCTTTATTTTTTCTATAAGTTGTTTCCAATACTCAGGTCGGTTATCAATAAATGTTTCCAATTCGGTGCCAACACAAAAAATATCAGCCTTTACTTCTTGGGCTACTTTTGCATATTCTAAAATAAATTGGGAATAGGAAGCTTCTAAAACTTTCCAATCGGCTTCCGAAGTCATTTTAATACCACCCGTAAACTCACCTCTACGCACCCAAATTTGAGGCTTTATCATGATACTTATTTGGTGTTTTCTCAAACTTTCAACATATTGCTTCACACCTACTTTTGTTTCTCCAAACCATTGTCTGTTTGTGTTGAACATAATCTCTGGATGCGATAATTCCCTAATGAACCCAAAAGGCATAATGGCAACATAATTCGCCTGAATATTAAGAAGTGGTTTTATGTGCGTATCGTTTATGGAGTCTCTGGATGCCACAAAGCTAACACCGTTTATTTTTTCAGGTTTATTAGGCATCATAGCGCAAGAACATATCATAAAAAACAAACTCACTCTTAAAATAATCTTCATATCTTGTATTTAATCTTTAAATTTAAACAAATTAAGGAAACCCTTTAAGGTTTTGTAACTGCTTTCGACAAAACTGAGAACTATAACCGAATTTATGGAGCACATTGTAATTATTGGCAACGGCATTTCTGGAGTAACTGCAGCTAGACATATTAGAAAACTTTCAGATAAGAAAATCACCATCATTTCTGCCGAAACCGATTATTTTTTCTCTCGTACCGCTTTGATGTATGTGTATATGGGCCATATGAAGTTTGAACACACCCAACCTTACGAAAATTGGTTTTGGGAGAAAAACAACATCAACCTTAAAAAAGGCTATGTAAAAACCATAGACACCCATTCCAAAACGCTCCATTTTGCTGAAGGCGTCACTTTAACTTACAACAAACTCATCATTGCAACAGGAAGTAAACCCAATAAATTTGGTTGGCCAGGGCAAGATTTAAAAGGCGTTATGGGCATGTACCACAAACAAGATTTAGAAAATTTAGAGTTTCATGCACCTAATAACAAAGTCTGTAAACGTGCAGTGATAGTTGGCGGTGGTTTAATTGGTATTGAATTGGCTGAAATGCTAAATTCCCGAAACATTCCTGTTACCTTTTTAGTGCGGGAATCCAGTTTTTGGAACGGTGTTTTGCCTGACGGCGAAAGCGAAATGATTAACCGCCATATAAAAAACCATCACATCGATTTGCGCTTAGCAACCAATTTAAAAGAAATTATTCCAGATGAAAATGGCAAAGTGAAATCTATTATTATTGAAGAAACAGGCGAAGAAATTTTATGCGATGTAGTTGGATTGACCGCTGGTGTATCTCCAAACATAGATTTCCTTAAAGATTCAAATATTGAAACTGGCAAAGGCGTTAAAGTAAATCATTTTCTTGAAACCAATATACCAGATATTTATGCCATTGGCGATTGCGCAGAACAACACGAAGCTATTGGTAACCGAAGACCTATTGAAGCCGTTTGGTATACAGGCAGGATGATGGGTGAAACCATTGCGCAAACTATTTGTGGTAACAAAATACCTTATAACCCCGGGCATTGGTTCAATTCTGCCAAATTTTTTGATATTGAATACCAAACCTATGGTTGGGTTCATAACTCTAAAAACAAACCAGATTATGAGCAACATTTCCATTGGAAACATGACGATGACACCAAATGCATCACCATAGCTTTTGATAAAAATACCAACGAGTTTCTAGGCTTTAACACTTTTGGAATTAGAATGCGGCATGAAACTTTTAACACATGGCTTACCGAAAAACGCCCTATTGATTACGTTATAAATCATTTAGCTGAAGCCAATTTTGACCCCGAGTTTTATCAACGTTATGAAAAGGAGATTTTGAAAGCTTATAATAATCAATTTCAAACCGTTTAAATATGAGCATTCAAACATATAAAAGCATGTCCTTAGTTAAACCAGAAGCTAACGACTTATCGGTAAAACAAAAAATAGCGGTTGCCATTGGCGCTATTGGGCTTCTCATTCTTGTCTTGGCCATTTTTAATACCAATTTTCCATACAAAACCATATTTTTAACCTTATCGCTTGCTGCTATAGCGTTAGGAACTATTTTATTTGCAAACGATGCCTATTTAACAAAATCCGAAGGCTTAAAAAACGATGGTGTTTGGTTTAAATCCATCTCATCACGAGGGGTATTAGGTTGGGTAACGGGTATATTGCTTACAGGTTTTTACATCATTCTTTATTTTTTTCCAGAATATTTAGGGCAAACACCAAGTAGCGAACCCAATACTGGATTAATATCCCTATTCGACCCACTTAGTTATTTATTAAGCGGAAATCCTGCAAGCCAATGGTTTGTTTATGGCACACTTTATACGGTAGCCATTTTAGTGTTCGGGTATAAATTCATGCTTAAATACCGCCACAATCGCTACGAACAATTGCGAACCGTTTCGGTGATGTTTTTCCAATTGGGCTTTGCGTTTCTTATTCCAGAATTTATGTCGCGCCTTAATGCAAGTCCCGATTATAATTTACCTTATTACGACTTAAAAAGCATGTGGCCACTTAACTATTATTTATTTGATAGTTGGTCTATAAACGGATTGCTATCATCTGGCGCCCTTGGTTTTATCATGTTGATGTTCGGCATCATTTCCATTTTTGTTATTTCTCCTTTTTTGACATATAAATATGGAAAACGCTGGTACTGCTCATGGGTTTGTGGTTGTGGCGGTTTAGCCGAAACCGCTGGTGATTCTTTCCGTCACCTTAGCAGCAAAAAACTTTCCGCTTGGAAATTGGAACGTTGGTTAATACACTCGGTTTTGGTGTTTTCAGTGATGATGACTACCGCCGTCATCTACACCTATTTAGGAAGCGACCCGAACAAATTTTGGCTCACCCGAAGTGCTTTTCTTTTAGGCATAGGCATCTTGTTAACCTTGGTTTTTTCTATAACCATGATTTTTAAAAGACATGAATTGGGTAAAGACGCACGCTATGGCGCTATTGGTTATTTTATATTGATAGCTGCATTATTCACCATGCATTATACTGGAACTTCCGATAAAATATTCTTAATCAAAGCAAGTGCTTTACGTGCTGCCTACGGCCTATATATTGGCTCCATTTTTTCTGGGGTTATTGGTACGGGCTTCTACCCTATTTTGGGCAACCGTGTTTGGTGCCGGTTTGGTTGCCCTATGGCAGCAATCCTAGGGTTTCAACAACGTATGTTTTCAAAATTCAGAATTACTACCAATGGTGGCCAATGCATTTCTTGTGGCAACTGTTCCACCTACTGCGAAATGGGTATTGATGTACGCGCCTATGCCCAAAAAGGCGAAAATATTGTGCGTTCCAGTTGCGTAGGTTGTGGTATTTGTTCTGCCGTTTGCCCTCGTGGCGTTTTAAAATTAGAGAACGATTCCATGAAAGGGCGCATCAATGCTAATGAAATTCTTCTTGGAAATGATGTTGATTTAATGGACTTAATCAACTCAAAATAATTTATCAAAATAGACACATTTTTTTAATCAACTAAACAAAAGTATTGTACTTTTGCTCACTGAAAGTTAGTTCTTTATGCACAAAATAAAAGTAATTATTCCTGCTCATAACGAAGCAGATTCTATTACCCATGTGATAAATGATATTCCTGAATTTGTTGATGAAGTTATTGTTGTTAATAATAATTCCACCGACAAAACTGAAGAAAATGCAAGAAAAGCAGGCGCAACTGTTCTAACCGAAAAAAGTAGAGGCTACGGCAATGCCTGTCTTAAAGGTTTAGAATACATTGCAAACACACCTGAAAAACCAAATATTATTGTATTTTTGGATGGCGACTATAGCGATTATCCTGAAGAATTAACCAAAATTGTAGCACCAATTATCGAGAAGGATATCGATTTTGTTATTGGAGCTCGTGTTAAAAGTTTAAGAGAAGCTGGTTCTATGACAATGCCTCAAATTTTCGGCAATTGGTTGGCAACCTCTTTAATGAAACTTTTTTTTAGTGCAACATTTACCGATTTAGGCCCATTTAGAGCCATAAAATACGATAAGTTACTGAAGTTGAATATGATTGACAAAACCTATGGTTGGACTGTAGAGATGCAACTAAAAGTTTTAAAACATAAATTTACCTATTTGGAAGTGCCTGTAAATTATAGAAACAGAATTGGTGTATCAAAAGTATCAGGAACCATAAAAGGTGCTATATTTGCCGGCGTTAAAATCTTAAGTTGGATTTTTAAATACAGTATTAAAAAATGATTATAGAAACAACAATCATCATTATCTACACCATTTCGCTTTTGCTTATTTTCATGTATGCTTTAGCTCAATTGAATTTATTGCTAAATTATTTAGCTTCCAAAAAAAAGGTAGATAACTCACCAAAATTCGACTTTTCAAAACCAGAAGAAATCCCATTTGTTACCATACAACTTCCTGTGTATAACGAAATGTATGTTATGGAACGTTTGTTGGATAACATTGCCAAAATAGACTACCCTTCCGATAAACTTGAGATACAAGTATTGGACGATTCTACCGATGAAACTGTAGAATCTACCCGTGCCCATGTAGAAAAATTAGCCGCAACAGGTTTAGATATTAAGCACATAACAAGAGTAGATAGAACCGGCTTTAAAGCTGGTGCCCTTAAAGAAGGACTCGTAATTGCAAAAGGCGAATTCATTGCCATTTTCGATTCCGATTTTTTACCAGAACCAGATTGGTTAAAACGCACCGTTCCTTATTTTAAAGACGACAAAATTGGTGTGGTACAAACCCGTTGGGGGCATTTAAACCGTAACTATTCCATACTAACAAAAATACAGGCCTTTGCACTAGATGCCCATTTTACTTTAGAGCAAGTTGGCAGAAACAGTAAAGGACACTTCATCAATTTTAACGGTACAGCAGGACTTTGGAGAAAAACCTGCATTATAGATGCCGGAAATTGGGAAGGCGACACCCTAACCGAAGATTTGGATTTAAGCTACCGTGCCCAACTAAAAAACTGGAAATTCAAATATTTAGAAAATGTTGAAACCCCTGCAGAGTTACCTATTGTAATAAGCGCAGCCCGTTCGCAACAATTTAGATGGAACAAAGGTGGTGCCGAAAACTTTAGAAAAATGCTTGGTCGCGTTTTAAAAAGCAAAAACATTTCACCCAAAACAAAATTGCACGGTTTACTACATTTATTAAACAGCACCATGTTTTTAAACGTGCTTGTGGTGGCCATACTTAGCATCCCGATGCTTTATATAAAAAATGAGTACACACACTTAAAACCATATTTTTATGTTATGAGTTTCTTTGTGGTAAGCTCTATCATATTTTTTGTGTGCTATTGGTTTATGTACAAAAACATTTATGGTGGCGGGTTTAAAAACTTCGTTCGTTATATAGGTATGTTTTTCGTGTTTTTCTCAATTGCTATGGGCTTTTCACTGCACAATTCCATAGCAGTTTTAGAAGGCCATTGGGGCAAGAAAAGTGAATTCGTACGCACACCAAAATTCAATATCAGTTCCATAAAAGACAGCTGGAAAAAGAACAAATACATTAAAAAAACCATATCCATACACGTTCTTTTCGAAGGTTTATTAATGGCATATTTTGCATTTGGCATGTACAGCGCCTTTATAGTGGGCAACCAAGGTGGCGATTTCGGTCTGTTCCCATTCCACTTAATGCTATTCTTAGGTTTTGGTTTCGTATTTATTAAATCGATCACTTCAAAAGTATAGAGCAACGTTCCATATCATAGAAATTAAAAATCTCAAAACGAACTTTATATAGTGGTTTTGAGATTTTTTTTTAGGATGTATTTGTGCGTTACCCTGCGGGTCGCGCTTTCCGCACTACACGGTAGTTTGCTTCAATCGCTAACGCAAAGGCAGAACCCAAAGATATTCCGAAGGATGAACAATTGAAGTAATCTTGTTTATACTTTCCTCGTCTTAATGAGAACAACAATATGGTGAATTCGAAAAAACACCATCAAATGCTCCCACATTTTAACATAATCTGTATCTTTAAAACTGGTAATGCTTATTAAAAAATGACACACTACAAACCTAAAAACAGACTCACCGCACAAGCCTATATTGATGGGGTTTTAAGTGGCGACCGTGTTATTCTGTCCAGGGCCATTACCGTTATAGAAAGCCATTTAGAAAGTGACAAAGCACTTGCAAAAACCATTATTCAAGCCATTTTACCCAACTCGGGCAATTCCATACGTATTGGCATTACCGGTGTTCCGGGTGTTGGCAAAAGCACCTTTATTGAGGCTTTTGGCAAGCATCTTATAAACCAAGGCCATAAAGTGGCCGTTTTATCTATAGATCCCAGTAGTCAACGTTCTAAAGGCAGTATTTTGGGCGATAAAACCCGTATGGAAGCATTGAGCACTTTAGAAAGTGCCTATATACGACCATCGGCTTCTGGTGACACCCTGGGTGGTGTTGCCAACAAAACGGCTGAAAGCATGCTACTCTGCGAAGCGGCCGGATACGATGTTATTTTAATTGAAACCGTTGGCGTAGGGCAATCTGAAACTGCCGTACATGGGATGACCGATTTTTTCCTTTTATTAATGTTAGCTGGTGCTGGCGATGAACTTCAAGGTATTAAAAAAGGCATCATGGAAATGGCAGATATGCTAGTCATCAATAAAGCGGATGGTGACAACATTAAAAAAAGTGAACAGGCACGATTGCAGTACCAAAACGCATTACACATTTTTCCACCTTCGGAATCTGGTTGGGAAACGGTAGTTACCACAGCTTCATCCACCAAAAACACAGGCATCGATACTGTTTGGAATACCATTTTAAATTACCAAGCATTGGTGACCGCGAATGGTTACTTTACAAAAAACAGGCAACACCAAAACATCCGTTGGATGTACGACACCATTAACAACGAACTGAAACAGCTGTTTTACGGTTCCGAAGCCATTACAAATGAGCTTTCCATTTTGGAAGAAGATGTGATGGCCTCTAAAATATCGCCATTAAAAGCGGCAAACCATGTTATTGAAATGTTTAAAAAACGACTCTAATAACGTTCCATAAGTATTTTTAAACATGTTAAACACAGTTATACTAAAACACAACAAACTGCCATTACTATTAGCGTTTTTAAGTGTACTCTTCTACTTTGCTTTCGCCTATAATTTAGTCCGCACCGACTATATTAAATTGATAACACTTTATTCGGTATTGTTTTTTGTGTTCTACAAATTGGTTCAACTTTTAAAAACCCAAATAATATTTTTAACCTGGTTAGCTTTTGCGTTTAGAGCTATTTTTATTTTAGCTATTCCAAACCTTTCGCAAGATTTTTATCGATTTATTTGGGATGGCAGAATGATTTTAGCTGGTTTTAACCCCTATTTACATAATGTTGAATCTTTTATCAGCATGGGTGAATTTCCTGTAGCGCAAGCCCAAGAACTACACCAAGGGATGGGCGCATTGAACGCTAGCCACTTTACCAATTATCCACCTATAAACCAACTATGCTTTGCAATAGCTGCTTTGTTTTCTGGAACAAATATTTTGGGTTCTGTAATAGTGATGCGTTTACTTATTATTGCTGCCGACCTTGGAACCCTCTTTTTTGGAAAAAAACTATTGAACAAATTAAACATACCTGCTCATCATATTTTTTGGTATGTTTTAAACCCGTTTATTATTATTGAATTAACAGGCAACCTACATTTTGAAGGCGTGATGATTTTCTTTTTAATTTGGAGTTTGTATCTCCTGCATTTGGGAAAATGGCAAATGGCCGCTGTTATTTTAGCGTTTTCTATTGCAACAAAACTAATTCCTCTGATGTTTTTACCTTTGCTTTTTTGGTGGTTTGTGAAACGACCTCTCTACTGTACTGGTGGTAACTCAAAGAAGAAGAAAGAGGTTTCGACTGCGATCAACCTGACACCAAACCATGTGACGTTGAAACAAGTTCAGCTTGAGGAAAAGAAAGACCATATGGCTAATGGCATAAAACAATCTGTTTCTAAAGAAGAGATTGCTTCGTCGCTTACTCCTCGCAATGACGGGTTGATAAAATTAATGGGTTTTTACAGTATTGTTGGCATGACCATACTGCTATTGTTTCTTCCTTTTTACTCAAAACAATTCATTACAAATTATACTAAAACCGTTGGTTTATGGTTCCAAGATTTTGAGTTCAATGCCAGTTTATACTACATAGCACGGGAAATAGGATATTTGTTTAGAGGCTACAACGAAATTGCCATAATTGGTAAAGCCATCCCCATTCTTGTGATTCTTTTTGTGTTGTGCGTCGCATTATTAAGAAAAAACAATACCTACTTACATCTTATTACTAGCATGCTTTTAGCGCTATCATTTTACTATTTTACGGCTACTACGGTGCATCCTTGGTACGTGGCAACACTTTTAATTCTGTCGGTTTTTACCAATTATAAATTCCCTTTAGTTTGGAGTTTTGTAATGATACTAAGCTATCTAGCATATATGAATTCAGATAACACCGAAAACTTTTGGGTTATTGGATTGGAATACACCATTGTTTATAGTGTATATATTTGGGAAGTTTTTATAAACAAAAAGCGGTTGTCTAAAAAATGCAATTCTATGTCATATTGAGTTTGTCAAAATATTTTAACTTATTGATAATCAATATCGGTTTCGACAAGCTCAGCCTGACAAAGTAGACGCAAAATACTTTTCAGACAGCCCTTTTCTATATTACTTTTTAAAGATGGACTCAGAGTTTTTAAAACTCTTGAACTCCAACATATAATCGTTTGGATCTTTTATAAAAAACGACACATGTTCTCCTGCTTTACCTTCTAAAAAAGTAGCTTGTGTTACCAAATCGAGTTTTTGATTTTTGAGTCGCTCATAAACTTGCTCCCATTCTTTCAGATCGACAATAATACCAAAGTGAAATGAGGGTAATATTTTACCTTCGAACACATAATTAGGACTATTGAAGCTAAATTTTTCGGCTTTTATAAAGGTTATTTGGTTACCAAATAAGTTTATATCCACCCAATTTTGTGTTTTTCTTCCTAAGGAAGCGCCAACGTTATCTACATAAAAGCTTTCTGTACCTTTTACGCTTAAACAAGGCAACGACATATGAAATGATGCGCCCATAATATAATAGGATTAAAGAGGTTTTAAACTTTCAACTCTGTAAATTACAAAATCTTCGTCATCGTCTTCAAAATCTTCAACAAAAGTTATTCTAAAACTTTTGTCTACAAGACTTTTATCATTCTTTAAATCGTATTGTTTTAATACTCTTGGGTGTACTTCCTCGAATACTAATTCTTCTCCATTTTCAAACCAAAACGTAAAATAACCGTTTTTGTAAGACTTAAAAACAGCTGTTCTCATAACACTTACTTACTATGAATTAATCAATATCATCATCGTCGTCTTCGTCTTCATCGTAGTCTGAATCCGAATCATCCATATCATCATCTTCGTCATCGTCATCATCCGAACTCGGTTTTTTAACAACCACATCGTCGTCGTCATCACCTAAATTCGCATCAGCATCCTCCACTTTAACTTCTTCAAAATCATCATCAGCAACATCATCTGTATCATCTCCGAAGTCTTCCATAGCTTGTACAAGGCGTTTACCAACTTTTACTAAATAAATAGTATCATCGGTTCTTACTTCTACAGCTTCGATTATTTCATTTTGAGCGTTTCTAAATGAAATAATATCAGTTTCATCGTATCCATCAGGAAACTTTTCAACAAGAAGATTTAATATATCTTCATTCAATTTTTTGTAATCTACAATTTTGCGTAACATTTTTGGTTGGGGTTATTGGTCTAACAAATATGCAAAAATTAATGGTGCAACAATGGTTGCATCACTTTCTATAATATATTTTGGGGTATCTATGTCTAATTTACCCCAAGTTATTTTTTCGTTTGGCACGGCACCAGAGTACGAACCGTAACTGGTTGTTGAGTCGCTAATTTGACAAAAATAGCTCCAAAATGGAATATCGTGCATTTCCATATCTTGGTAAAGCATTGGTACCACACATATTGGAAAATCACCGGCAATACCGCCTCCAATTTGGAAGAAACCTACGCCTTTTCCGCCTGAATTTTTTGGATACCAATCGGCTAACCACATCATGTATTCAATACCGCTTTTGGTGGTTGATGCCTTAAATTCACCTTTAATACAGTATGATGCAAAAATATTACCCATGGTACTATCTTCCCATCCTGGAACCACAATTGGCAAGTTTTTTTCGGCAGCTGCTACCATCCAAGAATCTTTTGGATCTATTTCATAATACTGCTCCAAAACACCGGAATTTATCATTTGATACATGAATTCATGAGGAAAATAACGTTCCCCAGCTTTATCGGCTTTATTCCAAATATCGTATAAATGCGATTGCAAACGTCTAAATGCTTCCTCTTCAGGAATGCAGGTATCGGTAACACGGTTATAATGATTTTCTAATAAATCCCATTCTTCTTGTGGCGATAAATCTCTGTAGTTCGGTACTCTCTTGTACGAATTGTGCGCTACTAAATTCATAATATCCTCTTCAAGGTTTGCACCTGTACAAGAAATAATCTGAATTTTATCTTGACGGATCATTTCTGCTAACGATTTGCCTAACTCGGCAGTACTCATAGCTCCAGCTAAAGTAACCATCATTTTACCACCTTCCAACAAATGGGTTTCGTAACCTTTTGCCGCGTCTACTAAAGCAGCCGCATTGAAGTGTAAATAATTTTTTTCTATAAATTGTGATATGGGTCCTTTAGTACTCATCGTCATCGTTAAATTTTGAAGCGTTATTTTTTTGTTTCGAATTATCGTAGGTGTTATCGTAATCATCACCTACCTCTTCGTCCATAAATTTATAACTTAACATTTTATAATACAATTTTGCTGCTAAGAAATCGGAAGATTTTTGTTTTTCATTTGGGCAAAGCTCAACAATATCAAAACCTACCACGTTTTTTTCGGCAAAAACTTGTTTTAAGAAATCTAAAGTTTCGTACCAAAACAACCCACCTGGTAATGGCGATGTAGTATTTGGCATGATGGATAGGTCTAAACCATTCAAGCTGAAATTGATGAATACGTTATCGGTCATCTGGTCTATGGCTGCATCCATCCACGTATCATCAACTGCCATTTCGTGGGCAAAATACGTTTTATCGGTATCTGCTATTGTTTTTTCTTTCGCACTCATAGAGCGAATACCAACTTGAATTAAATTGGTAGTATGGTTGGCCTCGTTAAGCGCGCACGCATTGTTTAGAGACAATCCGTTATGCGATTTTCTTAAATTGGCATGTGCCCCAATGTGTAATACTGTTAAGCTTGGGAACATTTCGTTAAAAGCACGAATGGTTCCTATAGAAATAGTATGTTCGCCACCAAAAACGGTAACAAACTTATTTTTTTTGATATATTTTTTTGTGGTTTGATGAACAGCATCAACCAAAGCTTCTGGCGAATTGTCTGCTTCAACAGCATCCACTAAATGGATACCTTGTTGGTACACTTCAGTATCTGTTTCAATATCATAAAGCTCCATGTTGTTTGAAGCGTTTAAAAAGGCTTCTGGTCCTTTACTGGCTCCTTTTTGTATTGTACTTGTTCCATCAAAAGGCACAGGAATTAGAACAATTTTTGATTGCTCCAATTTTGCAAACTCCTCAGGAATCCCAGCATACGTGTTATTTGTCATAACCTAAAATTTTAAGTAAGTCTTCACTTTTTTGTTGTTCGCTAAATAATTCGGTGGTGATGTTTCCATCAGCATCTCTATCTATTAAAATATGTTTTGGCATGGGTATTAAGCAGTGTTGTAAACCACCAAACCCACCTATGGTTTCTTGGTATGCACCTGTATTAAAAAACCCAATATACAAAGGTTTTTCTTTATTGTATTTAGGCAAATAAATAGCGTTCATATGTTGTTCGCTATTGTAATAATCATCACTATCGCAAGTTAATCCGCCTAACAAGACACGCTCGTAACTTTCATGCCATCTGTTAATTGGCAACATCACAAAACGTTTATTAATAGCCCAAGTATCTGGTAATGTGGTAATGAACGATGAATTGATCATGTTCCATTTTTCACGGTCGTTTTGTTGTTTTTGGTACAACACTTCATAAATAGCACCGCCACTTTCACCTACTGTAAAACTACCAAATTCTGTAAAAATATTTGGAACCTCTACTTCTTCTTCTTCACAAACCAATTGAATTTGATTGATAATTTCACCAACCATATATTCGTAATCGAAATCAAAGGCCAACGAATTTTTAATTGGGAAACCGCCACCAATGTTCAAACTATCTAAACTAGGGCAAATACGTTTTAAGCTTGTATAAACCTTTAAACACTTGGTTAACTCGTTCCAGTAATAGGCATTATCCCTAATACCCGTATTAATGAAAAAATGAAGCATTTTAAGTTTCACTTTTTTGTTCTCTTTAATCTGGCTTCTGTAAAAAGGTAAAATGTTTTTATAGCCAATACCTAAACGCGAGGTATAAAACTCAAATTTCGGTTCTTCTTCTGAAGCAATACGGATACCAATATTAAATTTTCCTTTAATTTCTTTCGAAAGTAAATCAATCTCCTCGTAATTATCAATAATCGGAATACAATTTTTATGTCCGCTATTAATTAACCGTGCAATGTTTTGAATGTATTGATCTCTCTTAAATCCATTACTAATCACATAAGTTTTATCGGTTATTTTTCCTTCTGCTTTTAAACTTTCAACAATATCAATATCAAAAGCCGATGACGTTTCAATATGAATATCATTCTTTAAAGCCTCATCAAGCACATGCTTAAAATGCGAACTCTTGGTACAGTAGCAATAATTGTACTTACCCTTATATTTATTGGTTTTAATAGCCTTTTCAAACCAACCTTTCGCCCTATGAATGTTGTTTGAAATTTGAGGCAAATACGTAAACTTTAAAGGCGCTCCATATTTTTCAACCAAACCCATAAGGTCTATGCCATGAAACTGTAAATGTTTATCGTTTAAATCGAATTCTTCTTGAGGAAAATAAAAAGATTGATTAATTAAATCAATGTATTTGGTATTCATTCTTTATTTTTTGATGTAATAGTTTAATATTAATTTTTTTAAAGTTAAGAAACATATGTTTCTAATCAAATAATATCTCCCTATTAATCAAATACGGATTTGGCTCTGTGTAGTTGGAACAAAGCCATATATATGCTGACTACCAGCAATAACATACGCAGAAGTTAGCTCTAAAATTCGGTTACTTTTTCTGTAAGCTGCTTTTGAAAATAACTTCTCAAATTTCAAAAACCCGAACATATAAACACGTTTCAATTTGTTCAGCAATTACATTACAAATGAAATATAAAAAATTTAATTATGAAGTAATTTAGATTTTTTTTTTAGATTTTTTTTGAAACCGTTTTTCGGCGTTACCCACAAGGGGTCGGGCTATACGCTACAAGTCCTCGCTCCTGCGTCGCTGCGGGCTTTTCGCTGCTATCCCTAACGCAGGCATACCATATACCAAGTGAGTTTTAACAAAAGAAGGACTGAGCTAAAATAAACCCGTTGAAGATGCTGAAACTAGTTCAGCATGACACTAAGTTTATAGTATAGAAAAAACCAAAAGGCTTGTCATTCCAAACTTGTTTCGGAATCATTTAAAACTCAACTAAAGCATCTTCAAGTTATTCAACTCCTGCTCTGTTAAGTGTTTCCAATGCCCACGTGGAATGTCTTTTTTGGTAAGTGGCCCAATGGCGACACAATCCAAACTAATAATTTCGTATTTAAAATGATCGAAAATAGTTCGTATTAAAGTATTACCAATATTCTTGATTTTTAAACCTATTTGGTTTTTAGGCTCTCCATCAATATAGCTGATTTCTTCAACCGATATAAGCTTTCCTTCAACTTTAAAACCTGCTTGAATAGCTTTTAAATCTTCCAGCTTTAAATTTTTATCCAATTCTATTTGAAATAATCGCGCCACACCATTTTTAGAATTGGTGAATTTGGCAGCTATAACATCATCGTTAGTAAACAACAACAAGCCTTTTGAGTTTCTGCCTAAACGTCCAATAGGCTTTATTCTAGAGGAGGTAGCATTGGCAACCAAATCCATTACGGTTCTGCCTTTACCTTCGCTGGTAGTAGTTGCAAAACCTTTTGGTTTATTCAATAAAACGTATGCTTTCTTTTCTGGGTTGATGCGGGCACCGTCGTAACGTACTTCGTCATCCAACTTTACTTTATAACCCATTTCGGTAATTACTTTTCCGTTTACCGTTACAAGACCGGTAGCAATATGCACATCGGCCTCTCTACGGGAACACATACCAGAATTGGCAACGTATTTATTCAAACGGATTTCGTCCGGATTTGAAGGCTGTTTCTTTGATGGCGGATTTACATTTCGAATAGGCGCATTTCCTCTAGCAAAACTTTTTCCTTTAGAAGCACTACCACCTCTACTCGTATTTTTACCGTTACCGTTTTGCTGTCCTCTACCTGAAGGTTTCCCTTTTCCACTTGTTCCTTGCGTTCTGCTCATCACTATTATTTTTTGCAAAGATACTTTTAAAATTTTCGAATTACGATTTTTGAATTACGATTTTATAAAATCCTATTCAACAATAAATCAATATCTATCAATAAAATACTAAAAACCCCTAAAACGATTATGAATTTTAAAATATTGTGCCCTATTAAATAATGCAGTTTGGTTTTCGATTTCCATAACAACATCAAAAAAACCAGTATTAAAACGATACTTAAATAAAAATAAATGTACATGTAACCAATTTCAAATTTAAATAACAACAAATAAATTGGAACAAGTGTTAATAAAGATAATACGGTAAGCAATCGTTTTGAAACCACTTCACCATAAACAACGGGAATGGTATGGTAATTTTGGGTTAAATCGCCCGTAATATTTTCCAAATCTTTTGTTAGTTCGCGCATGGAAATAAGCAAAAACAAAAAAATGGCATGTACAAAAATGACCGTTTCAAAATTTTTGTAATACATAAAAATGGCGAAAAACGGTGTAATGGTTAAAATAGCCGAAACCAAATTACCTATAAATGGCAGCTTTTTTAATTTATGCGAATAAAACCAAATGCCGAAAATGTAAAGTGAAAAGAAAATAACTGCCTTAAAAGACACATAACTTACCATGATAACTGCCAAAAAATTTAGCACGAAATAAAAAGACAGCTTCGTGTTTTGACTCACCAATTTATCCAACCTAGATTTCATAGGTCTATTGATTAAATCTTTTTCAGAATCGTAAAAATTATTGATGATGTATCCACCTGCAATCGTGGCAGCCGAAGCTAAAACCAATAGAAATAAATTAACATCAAAAACCACTTTACGCAAGGGTTTGTCGTGTGCCAAAATATAAATAGACGCCAAATATTGCGCTAGCACTATAACAAGAATATTATAGCCTCTAATAACAGAAAACATGCTAAAAAACTTAAGAAGTATATGTTTCTGTTTACGAGAAAACATATTTTAAAGTCGTTTCTTAGTTAGCAATTTAACCGCCCGAAACACTATATATAAAAAAACTATTAAAAGAGCTAATTGGGCAAGTTGCCAAACTAAAAGACCAAAAGAAAAAGTTTCGGTTAATTCCATACCTATAATTTTTTAGAAATTATAAACTACTTCTAATTTATAATCTTTTAACGAATTTTTTGCTTTCTCAATATCCTCTGTAAAACCTAGAATATAGCCACCGCCACCAGAACCACAAAGTTTTAAATAATACTCATTGGTTTCAATACCTTTTTTCCAAAGTTCATGAAATTGTGCTGGAATCATGGGTTTGAAATGGTTCAACACCACTTTTGACAGTTGCTTGGTGTTTTTGAATAAAGACTTTACGTCACCTTTCAAGAAATCATCTACACAAGCATCGGTATGTTTTATAAATTGGTCTTTAAGCATATTACGGAATCCTTCCTGCTTCATGTTTTCCATAAAAATACTTACCATAGGAGCTGTTTCTCCAATTACACCACTATCCAATAAAAACACAGCTCCTTTTCCATCGGCTTTTTGTGACGGAATACCTGTGGCTTCAATATTATCTTGTGAATTGATAAGAATTGGGATACTTAAATAGCTATTTAACGGGTCTAACCCTGAAGATTTTCCATGGAAAAAAGATTCCATTTCAGAGAAAATAGATTTTAAAGTCAGTAACTTTTCACGGGTTAAATTCTCTAAAACCGTTATTTTATTATGTGCATAATTATAGTAAATAGCAGCTACCAAAGCTCCACTACTACCAACGCCATAGCCTTGTGGAATAGACGAATCGAAATACATGCCGTCATTTACGTCATGCTTCAAAGCTTCAATATCAAAAGTTACCAATTCAGGATTGATAGCCTCTAAATAGGTAACAAAACGCTTTAAACTTTCGTTAGATTTTATGGCAGTTTCCGATGGGTTTTTATCAGTTTTCAGGGCTCCATTATAAAAATTATAAGGAATAGATAATCCTTTAGAATCTTTAATGATTCCATACTCGCCAAAGAGTAGAATTTTAGAGTAAAATAATGGTCCTTTCATGTTTCTTTAAAAATCCTGTTTAACAATATATGAATATTTTTAAACATTTTACAAATTTAATCAATTTTTTTTGCCCCCATGCCAATTTGGTCGCAAATATAATGACCGTTTTGACAATATACAACTAATTCATTTTTAATGAATTCTAAAATTTGTGATGCTTCATTTTTTGGATATAACACATGCACATTGGCCCCCGCATCTAACGTAAAACTTATATGCAAACCCGTTTCTTGACGGAATTTCCAGATTTTATTAATTATTTCCAAAGTGTTTGGTTTCATTAAAATAAAATACGGATTACTGGTCATCATCATAGCATGCAATGTTAAGGCTTCACTTTCTATTAAGGCTATAAACGCATCCAAATCGCCCAATTCAAGAATCGGTTTTAATTTTTCCAAATGATTGTGCGCTTGCTGAAAACGGTTTTTTGCATACGGATGGTTATGCATTAAATTATGCCCCACAGTACTGCTCACTTGTTTTTCACCTTTATCAACCAATAAAATGGTATCTTGATATGCTTTAAAATTTTCGTGAACTTTATACGGATATTTTAAACCGAATAAATCGCTGCTGCCTTCAATGGCTTTGGAGTGTCCCCAAACAATTAAATCGCCTTCAATACTTCTACAAGCACTTCCTGAACCTAATCGTGCTAAAAAGGATGCTTTTTGATAAAAATAATCATTTGGCATTTCAGGATTTAGCATTTTTTTCAAGCTCATTAAACATAAAGCCAACGCACTCATACCTGATGCAGATGATGCAATTCCAGAGCTGTGTGGAAATGTATTTTCTGTTTCAATTCTGAATTTATACTCTTTTAAAAATGGCAAATAAACTTCAACACGCTCAAAAAAGATTTGAATTTTTGGTTTAAAATCATCCTTCTTTTCACCATCTAAAAAAATCTCAAATTCAAAATTAGAAGTACTTGCTTTTTTTGAAAACCCTAACGTTGTGATGGTTTTACAATTATTAAGCGTGAAACTTATGGATGGGTTTTCAGGGATTTGGTCTTTCTTTTTCCCCCAATACTTAACCAAGGCTATATTACTGGGCGATTCCCAAGTTACTTTACCGCTTTCAACTGCATTTGAATGTGCTTTAGGTATAAAATGTTGCTCAGTCATAGTAATTAATATGACGACAAAGATAATAGTTTTAACATAGTTTTGTAATTTCTTGATGTGCCAATAACCTTTAATTTGCGTTCGTAAGTATTCATATTGAATTTTGTACGCCCATAACCTGTTGAACTATAAAAATAAAGCGCATCGTTTTTTATTATAACTTCTTCGTTTTCATAAGTTATTTTAGCGACATCATCCACCAAATTATGATCAGGGATTGCACTAAGCATTATAAAATAACTCTCCATTTTCCTTTCTTCTGAAAACGGACAATTGTTTAAAATTGCTTGAAGTTCTTGATTGGTTTTTACAATTACAGAAACTTCAAACCCAAAATGATTTAAAATAAGATTTTGAATGGTTTTCTCCAATTCTGAAACTTCGGCAGTAGATTGAAAAATAACGTTACCACTTTGAATATAGGTTTGCACCTTTTGAAAACCCGCCGTAGTTAGTAAATCGCGCAATACTGTCATAGGGACTTTTTTATGGCCTCCCACATTAATACCTCTTAAAAGCGCGATGTACGTTTTCACTCAGAAATAGATTTAGCTACAATATAAGCCCCTGTCCATGCATTTTGGAAATTAAAACCTCCTGTAATGGCATCTACATTAATCACTTCACCTGCAAAATACAGGTTTTTATGAAGTTTGCTTTCAAAGGTTTTGAAGTTGATTTCTTTTAAATCGACACCCCCAGCAGTTACAAATTCTTCTTTGAACGTGTTTTTTCCATCTACATTAAAAACAGCTTTTGTAAGTTGAGCTGCTAGATTTTCTAACTGATTTTTGTTTAAATCTGCCCATCGGGTTTCTGGGTTCATGTTGGAAGCCAACACCAGTTTTTGCCACAACCGCTTTGGCAAATCAAATTGAGTCGATTTGAAGACCGATTTTTTAGCTAAATCGTGTTTTAATGTTTTAAGGACATCTAAACAATCTTCAAAAGTTTGCCTTATAAAATTTATTTCTATTTGAAATTTATAGTTTCTTTTTGCCAATTCCACGGCGCCAAACGCCGATAATTTTAAAATAGCTGGCGCACTAAAACCTACGTGGGTAACAAGCAAAGGTCCCTCACTCCATAAATTGGTTCCTAAAACTTTAACCTCAACATGTAAAGCCACAACTCCTGGAATATCTTTGATGCGCTCATCTTTTACATCAAAGGTAAAAAGCGAAGGTACTGGTTGTGAAATGGTATGCCCCAAATTTTCTAAAAGATTCCAGATTTTAGGATTACTACCTGTGGCTATTATTAATTTTTGGCAAGAATAGGCATGGTCTTTTGTTGAAATTACAAACCCTTTTGATTGCACTTCGACAAGCTCAGTGTGACTAGATTGTGAAGAAATGGCTGTTACACTTTGATTATACAAAACCTCAACATGATGTTTTACAGCTTCACTTAAAAAACAGTCGATAATGGTTTGTGATGAATTGGACACGGGAAACATCCTGCCGTCTTCTTCAATCTTCAATTCAACACCTCGTTTTTCAAACCACTCCATGGTATCGCCAGTCATAAATTGATGAAAAGGTCCTAATAACTCATTTTCTCCACGCGGATAATTTTTTATTAGTTCTTGAGGAATAAATTCGGCATGGGTTACGTTGCAGCGACCTCCACCAGACACTTTCACCTTTTGCAACCCTTCGCTACCGCGTTCAAGAATGGCTACTTTTAAATGCGGATTTTGTTCAGCAATGTTAATGGCCGCGAAAAAACCTGCCGCACCACCGCCAACAATAATCACATCTTTTTTAATCATAATCTATCAGGAAAGTCTGAAATAATGCCATCTACCCCATAAGATTTTATTCGCTTTATGGGTTTTAAATTGTTTACGGTATAGGTAAATACTTTAAAATCTTCTTTTAATTTTTGAACAATTTCTTCGGTTAGCATGGTATAATCTGGATGAATAGCAACCGCATTTATGGATTTTGCAAAATTTACTGCTTCTTCCAAATTGGTATCGGTAAGAACACCTAAAGGAATGTTTGGGTTTGATTGAAATACTGTTTCCAATAAGTTTTTATGAAAACTAGAAACGATGATATTACTATAGTCCCAACCCTTTTTCTCAACAAAAAACGTAATGAGTCTACTTGCTTCTTGCGCCGAATCCAACCCTTTTAACTCAACGTTTAATAGGCATTTATTGTTTACAAAGGTTAAAACTTCAGACAACGTAGGGATTTGGCAATGTCCTTTTACTTCAACCCGTTTTAATTGATTTAAAGTGAATTTTGAAATCTCGCCAGAAGTGTTTGTCATTCTATCTAACGTAAAATCATGAAAAACAACTAACTGCCCCGAAGCACAACGATGCACATCTATTTCTATACCATCAACACCTAAACTCAATGCTTTTTTAATAGACTCTAAGGTGTTTTCGGCTAAATGTCCCTTAGCTCCTCGGTGCCCAATACGCAGTATCTTTTTATTCACTTTTAAATTCTTATTAGAAATATTGTTGCAAATTTAACATTAATAAAGTGGTTTTAATGCATCAACAAGCAATCTTCATAGTTTTTCGTTGCTTTTTACTTGAATATAGGACGTATTAACCCTTCTTGTGCTACCGAAGCGACTAATGTTCCATCTCTTGTAAATATGTTTCCTTTTGCAAAACCTCTAGCATTTGAAGTACTTGGTGAATCTGTAGCATAGAGCAGCCAATCATCAAAATCGAAATCCCTGAAATACCACATAGAATGATCTAAACTAGCGGTTTGTGTATTGCCCCAATGCGCTTTACTGGCATGCGGATATAAGGTAGAACTTAAAATATTATAGTCTGAAATATAGGTTAGCACCTGCTGTTTTGTGGCTAAATCTAATTTACTAGCATCACCCTTCAATTTAAACCACACATCGCTAAATGGTGATAAATCTTTTTTATCTAACGGATTTACTATTTCGGTTGGTTTAAATTCAACAGGGCGCTCAATTTCAAAAAAAGCTTTAAGGCTTTTAGGTAAAAAATCGCCGTATTGCTTAAGAATATCGGTCCAACCCAACAAATCTTCCGGTTGCTTTAAACCAGATTTCATTGCAATTTGATGATTGTAACCTTCCTCCTTTTTATGAAACGACGCCGATAATATAAAAATAGTCCTGCTTTTTTGATGTGCCGTAACTCGACGCACCGAAAAACTACCACCATCCCTAACAATGCTTACGTTATAAGTTATGGGTAATTCTAAATTTCCGGCTTCTAAAAAATAGGAATGCATAGAGTGCAAAACCCTGCTATTGGTTATGGTTCTGCTGGCAGCATTTATAGCTTGCGCCAACACTTGACCGCCAAAAACAATGGGACTACCTATGGTTTTGCTAATGCCATTAAATTCGGTGTCGCTAATTTTTTCTAAAACCAATAGATTTAATAAATCGTTTACAGAAGTCATATACTTAATTCAATGTGTGGTTCATTACAAAAATACGTTAGTTCCCTTTTTTAAAACAGCAAAACCTGTTATATCTGTTCTTGTTTTATCAAATGTTTTAACTTTTCACTATTAGTCTGTTTTGAAAAGCGTTCTAACAAAATTTTTAATTTTGGGTTGATAAACGTTTCGCAGAATGGCTTTTCAGGATTATTTTGATAATAATTCTGAATCGATTCCCTAGAGGCTTTAAAAGATTGAAACGGATACACCTTGGTTATTAATTTGTTATCAAATGCCTTTTGAAAATTATTAACAATAGCTTTTGATTGTTGATTTTGTGCTTCTGAAAAGGTATAAATAGCCGAACGGTATTTGGTACGCATGGAATGATTGCTCTTGCTTTTATGGGTATACAAATGAATTTCGATGAGTGTATCTAATGAAATCCTCTCTGGTTTAAAATGAACAATGACAGCTTCAGAAAAGGATGAATTTTCACCTATGGATGCTACATAACCTTGCTCTACGTTTTCAACGCCAAGTAACGATTGAAAAACAGCTTCGGTACACCAATGGCAACCACCACCTAAGGCTATTTTAGAAATTAATTCCATTGTAATTGTTTACGCTCCTTCCAATAATCAAAGGGTTCGACACTAAAACTTTTTAAAAGCATAACATCCTCTTCACTTAAAACAAAGTTGTTTGTTTTTAAGTTTTCTTCCAGCTGACTGACTGTACTTGCACCACTCAAAACCATACTTTCTGGAATGGTTGCTGTACAAAACTGTAGCGCAATAGCATCTACACCCACAATATACTTATTTGAAAGACTTTCTAAAGCACTATAGAAGGTATCGTACTTAGGATAATTTTTGTTCCTAAAGATCCTGCCATTTGCCAAAGCTTCTTTAATTATTAACTTTTTACCATTTTCTTTCAATTGATTACAAATACCTAAAATACTTTGCTCTAAAATATTAAAGGTACTTTGAATGGTATCGAACAATAATTCGCCTTCAACATGAACATCCAATGCTTTTTTAATAACTTCTACTTGGTTATCGCCTGTTGTGGAAATTCCAATTTTAATTTGATGTTCGTTTTTTAAATAAGCCAACTGATTTAACACTTCTGCATTTTCTAAAACCCCTGTTTCTAATGTTGCCGAGTGAATTTGATAGGTGGTTAAAAAAGGCAACAGCTTTTTGGATACCTGCCATTGTTCTTTTAATTTCGAAATACTGTGCTCTTTCACTTCATGAACAGTGGCATTTTTATCAAAATTGGCTGTATAGGTATACCCCCATTTTGCACCTACTTGAATGCTTTTATCATTTTTAGTTGCCAACCAATCTATCAACAAATCTTCGGCTAAACCGTAACCCGGCGCCGTATCAAAATACCGAACACCCAAATTGTAAGCAGCATCCAGCACTTTAAAACCATTGGCTTTAAGCTCGTTTACGTCACTTTTTGCAACAGTATTGGTTCTTACGTTAATATAATGCGGTCTTCCAATAGCCGCCATTCCTAATCCTAAACCCATCTCTTTTTATAAATGAAATTTTCTACGAACTGCACGACAGCATGGAACAACCTACTTTATGCCGCGCCCAATCGGGACGTTTGGCAAACCATTTTTCGTATTCGGGTTGTTCATCGTATGGTTTTTTAAGCATTTGAAACAATTCGTCAATCAACTTATAATTGCCTTTGTCGGCGTCATCAATGGCTAATTGCGCCATATAATTTCTTAAAACATATTTCGGGTTTACCCTGTTCATGTTTTTTTTCCTTCCTTCGGAAGTTGTTTGTTCCTGTTCCAAACGATCGGCATAACGCTGAAACCAAGTTTCCCATTTTTGTTGAATTTCCTCAGTTATTTCCGTTGAAACATAAAAAGCATCTTTAATGAGCTCTAAAGCTTCGGAAGGTTTTTCTATATTGAAATCACTTAGTTTTCTAAAGAAAATGGTCATATCAGTTTCGGCAAGCAGTAAATTATCTTCCAAATTCTGAACCAAAGAAGCATCTAAAGCTTCTTCAACTTCTAAACCTAATTTTGAACGCATCATTGCTAAAGACTTTGTTTCAAAATCTGCTTTGTATTGATCTAAAATAGCTTCTAAAAGTTCTGCTTCTTCAATTAAGGGGTATAAGGCATTGGCCAATTTGTATAAATTCCAAAGTCCAATATTAGGCTGATTCCCGAAACGGTAACGCTTATGTTGACGGTCGGTGGTATTTGGCGTCCAACCAAAATCAAACCCTTCCAGCCAACCGTAAGGTCCGTAATCGATGGTTAAACCTAAAATAGACATATTATCGGTATTCATAACGCCATGTACAAACCCAACACGTTGCCAATTGATGATCATATCCAAAGTACGTTCTGAAACTTCACTAAAAAAAGCTAAATAGGTTCCTTTTGAAGGTTCACCCAAGTGACTAAAAAAATATTTAATGGTATAATCTATTAAGGTTTTTAGTGTTTTAAAATCTTGTCTAGCTGCAAAAATTTCATAGTTCCCGAAGCGCAAAAATGATGGCGCTACTCTACTAACAACCGCTCCCTTTTCATATTCGGGGTTGCCATTGTACAACACATCGCGCAATACTTGGTCGCCAGTTAATGCCAATGATAATGCTCGGGTAGTTGGCACACCTAAATGGTGCATGGCTTCGCTACACAAATATTCCCGAATAGACGAACGCAACACCGCCAACCCGTCGGCAGTTCTGGAATAGGGTGTTTCACCGGCGCCTTTCAATTGAATTGCCCAACGGTTGTTACCATGTTCAACTTCTGCCAAATTAATGGCACGACCATCACCCAATTGTCCTGCCCAATTTCCAAATTGATGTCCGCCATAACACATGGCATAAGGCTTCGTATTTGGTAAAACGGCGTTTCCTGTAAAGGTTTTCAAAAACGCTTTACTTTGGGCATCATCTTTTGAAAGCCCCAGATTCTCCAACATTTCGGGCGACACGTGAATCATCTCTGGTTTTGCAGTTTGCTTGGGTGTTACAAAAGAAAAACAGGCTTTTTCAACCTGTCTTCTTGTGTTTTCTAAAACGCTATCTGCCGGTAATTCTTTATTAAAAGTATCTTTTATGTTTAAGTTCATCATTTTAATCTATCTCCATACAATTTTCTAAGCTTCGATAATTTAGGCATAATTACAAAACTACAATACCCCTGTTCTTTGTTATTTCTATAATAATCCTGATGATAATCTTCAGCTTTATAAAATATTTTTAAAGGACTTATTTCAGTCACAATAGGATTATCATAATACTCAGCTACTTCTTCAACTACCTTTTCTGCTATTTCCTTTTGATTTTCATCATGATAATAAATTACCGAACGGTATTGCGTACCCACATCGGCACCTTGTTTGTTTAAGGTTGTTGGGTCGTGAGTGGTCATGAAAATGACTAATATATCTTCATAAGAAATGATATTCGCATCAAAAGTAATTTGAACTACTTCAGCATGTCCCGTTAAACCCGAACAAATTTCACGATACGTTGGATACCCAGGTGCATTACCTCCAGAATAGCCGGACTCTACTTTTTCAACGCCTTTTAATTCTTGAAATACCGCTTCAGTACACCAAAAACAACCACCTCCAAAAGTGGCTATTTGTAAATTTTTATTTTCCATTACTTAATGTCCGTTTCTATTTCCAATATCATGGATTCCGAATTAATACAATAACGCAACCCACTAGGTTCTGGCCCATCAGGAAACACATGCCCTAAATGTGCATCGCAGGTATTACACATCACTTCTACTCTTACCATACCATAGGCGGTATCTCTTTCGTACTTTATGGCATTTGGCTTAATAGGTTGTGTAAAACTAGGCCAACCTGTGCCAGATTCAAACTTAATGGAGGAACCGAACAATGGCGTATTACAACACACGCAATTGTACTTACCTGCTTCGTGAATGGCGCAAAGGGCACCACTGTGCGGACGCTCTGTTCCTTTTTGTCTTGTAATTCTAAACTGTTCTGGGGTTAATATATTTCTCCATTCAGCTTCGGTTTTTTCAACGCGTTTGTCTGGAGTTGGATTTCCTTTTACGGAAAAGTTGATTACTTCTTTCCAAGTGAGCATGATGGTATTTCCTTTCT
The DNA here is from genome assembly GCF_043558645.1 of Mariniflexile sp. HNIBRBA6329. Taxonomy (NCBI): domain Bacteria; kingdom Pseudomonadati; phylum Bacteroidota; class Flavobacteriia; order Flavobacteriales; family Flavobacteriaceae; genus Mariniflexile; species Mariniflexile sp. HNIBRBA6329. Next base: position 258,235 of record NZ_JBIFXS010000002.1, read on the forward strand.
TTTTAAATTTATTTACAATATGCTTTTCAATATTTAATAAGTCGAAGCTTTTATGAACAACTAACAAAAACGCCACCTATCAACCATAGCTTTAAAGCATCGAATAAATTTACAACAATAAATTACAACTAGCGAAACTTAGCACGTCCTAATCGATTTAAAAAAAATTGAAGTATCAAAAACAATTAAAGTATATCTATTTTTTAACCAAAAAATAAATAATATCATAATTTTCACTACTTTTATTTCAATATAAACCAACTAAATCCAATTTTATGTTTTCAAAATCAAATTTAATTTCGACACTAGTTACCACACTATGGGGCTTTTTGGGCGGATGGCTAATTTGGGGTATAATAGGAGACCCTATACTTAAAGAACATATTTCAAATGCAGATTTAATGAAAGAAATGCCCGATATGCCATTATTGGCATTGGGTTGTTTAATAGTTGGATTTGCTTTTTCAACGATGTATTCTAAATGGGCAAATAGCACACATAGTGCAGCTATTGGTGCTACTTTTGGAATATGGCTTGGTATTTTAACCGGCTTGGGAGATGGTTTAATAGATCACGCAACAGCTAATATTATTGATTTATCAGGAACACTTATAAACGCGGTTCTTTACATTATTCATTTTGCTATTATGGGTGTTTTAGCCAGCTTAGTTTACAATAAATTCAGCTCTTAAGATATTTACCTATGTGACTAATTCCAACTATATTCAATAAAAAAGCTGTTGTATGATACAACAGCTTTTTTTATTCAATATTAATTTATAATTAAAATCCTTTATTTAAAACATAAGCGGCATCATTCCAACGAAGCTCTTGTTTAAATCTGTACAAGTCTGTTTTTTCATCTATTAATAAAAACTCTATATCCATAATTTCAGCAAAATCTTCTAAAGATTCAGCAGAAATATTTTGACTATAACAAGTGTGGTGTGCTCCTCCAGCATAAATCCAAGCTGCTGCCGCGGTTTGTAAATCTGGTTTTGCATCCCAAAGCACACGTGCCACTGGTAATTTTGGCAAACTTTCTTTGATTTCAACTGCCTCCACTTTGTTAACCAACATTCTAAAACGGTTGCCCATATCTACTACCGATGCATTCAAAGCATTTCCTGCACCACCGTTAAAAACTAGTCTAACTGGATCTTCTTTACCACCAATTCCTAAAGGATGAATTTCACAAGACACATCACCTTTAGCTATTGTTGGGCAAATTTCTAACATATGAGAGCCTAAACACGTTGTGTTGTTAGGGTCGAAATGATACGTATAATCTTCCATAAAACTATTACCGCCTTCCAAACCTGCACCCATAACTTTCATGGTACGTACCAAAGCCGATGTTTTCCAATCACCTTCACCACCAAAACCATAACCACTTGCCATTAAACGTTGGGTTGCGATACCTGGTAATTGTTTCATACCATGTAAATCTTCAAACGTATCAGTAAAAGCTGTATAACCACCATTTTCTAAAAAAGCACGCATACCTAACTCTATTTTAGCGGCATCTTTCAATGATTGACGCATAGCGCCATCCGCTTTAATTTTTGAAGCCATTACGTAAGTATCATCATACTCTTGCACCAATCTATCTACTTGCGCATCGGTTATTTGATTTACATAAGCAACCAAATCACCAATTCCGTAACCATTTACTTCGTAACCAAATTTTATTTGAGCCGACACTTTGTTTCCATCTGTTACCGCAACTTGACGCATGTTATCTCCAAAACGAGCCACTTTCATACGCTTGCTATCTGCTGCTGCATTTGCTACACGACACCAATCGGCAACTTGTTTAATAACTTTTTCGTTTTGCCAATGCCCTACAACAACTTTACGATTTTTACGAAGTCTTGATACCATAAACCCAAATTCACGACCACCATGTGCCGATTGATTCAAGTTCATGAAATCCATATCGATAGTTCCCCAAGGAATATCTCTATTGAATTGTGTGTGTAAATGTAGAAATGGTTTTTGTAAAGCTGTTAAACCTGCAATCCACATTTTAGCTGGCGAAAAAGTATGCATCCATGTAATGATACCAATACAATTATCATCATTATTCGCAGCTTTACAAATAGCATGAATTTCTTCAGGTGATTTTACTGTTGGTTTAAAAACTACATTTACGGGAATAACATTGCTTGCGGTATATGCATTAGCAATTTCTTTTGAATGTTCGGCAACCTGTTTTAATGTTTCAGGGCCGTATAAATCTTGGCTACCGGTTACAAACCAAACCTCGCCGAATTTTAAATTGATCATTTTAATTTTTAAAAAAGGTTATTATGATAAATAAATATAAAGTGCTACAACCATTCCAACAATAGCAAAACCAACTGGTTTTAAATATTGCCAACTAGTAATATCCACTTGTTTGGTGTATTCCTGTTCGTAATCTGTTTCTCTTGGATAAAACTTACTAACGATAAACATGATTAATACAACAAGAACAAAAAGTGCTCCCATTAAATGCAAGAAATGCGGGAAAAACGTACCTGATTCTATACACATAGGTCTCACAACATATAATAGTATTAAATAAGTGATAGCACTAAATAAAATAGCAATATTTGCTGCTTTTCCTGATACACGTTTAGAGAAAATACCAACTATAATAATAGCTAAAATTGGCACACTATGCGTTCCGTTCAATTCTTGTAAATAGGTAAAAATACCTCCTTGAACCCCATACAATAACGGAGCTATAGCCATAGAAAATATAGCTAGAACCATTCCGAAAATTTTACCTGCTTTTACAACTTGTCTCTCTGAGGCGTCTTTATTGATGTATTCTTTATAAAAATCCAAACCAAATAAAGTTACCGAACTATTCAAGGCACTGTTGAACGAACTTAAAATAGCTCCAAAAAGAACCGCTGCGAAGAAACCAATAAACGCTACAGGTAATACTGCTTTAACCACCATTGGGTATGCTTCATCTGGATTTGCTAAATCTCCTTTAAAAATATAGAACGCAATAATACCCGGCAACACCACTATAAAAGGGCCTAATATCTTAATAAATGCCGCTAATAAAAGTCCTTTTTGACCTTCTTTTAAATTTTTAGCACCAAGCGCTCTTTGTATAATGGCTTGATTGGTTCCCCAGTAATAAAAATTCACGATAATCATCCCTGTAAAAAGTGTCCAAAATGGCACATCAGAATCGGGGCCTCCAATAATATCAAATTTTTCGGGTAATGCAGTAGTTAGGTTACTTAAACCCGTAAAAACATTGCCATCGCCAATATACATTAAACCAAAAATGGGTATTAAAGAACCTCCTATTATCAATCCAACAGCATTAATTGAATCGGATACAGCAACTGCTTTCAATCCACCAAAAATAGCATAGATACTTCCAATGATTCCAATAGACCAAACTGTAATCCAAAGTGTGGTTTCTGGCCCTGTCCCCAACATTTCTGGAATATCGAACATGGTATTTATAGCTAATGCTCCAGAGTACAATACCGTTGGCAACATAGATATAGCATAACCCAATAAGAACAATAAGGAAACAATGGTTTTGGTACTTCTACCATATCTTTTATCTAAAAATTGCGGAATGGTAGCTATACCTCCCTTTAGGTATTTAGGCAATAAAATAAAAGCTGTAAATACCATGGCTATGGCTGCTACAACTTCATAAGCCATAATGGGTAAGCCGTCTCTAAACGATACACCATTCATTCCCACAATTTGCTCGGTTGATAGATTGGTTAGTAATAATGACCCCGCTATAACTGGCCCCGTAAGACTTCTTCCTCCTAAGAAATAACCATCAGAAGAATTCTCATCTGTTTTTCGTGTTGACCACCATGCGATAACTGCTACCAGTAAAGTAAAACCAGCAAAAGATAAAATACCCATATTTAATTTAGTTTAGTTAGTAATTATTTAGTTTAAAATTATTTCTTAACAACCTTGACCGTAATAAGCATCTTTACCATGCTTACGATCGTAATGTTTATTTTTTAATGCTTCTTTTAATTTAGCAGCATTTGGGTTTATTTGCAATGTTAAATATGCCATTCTAGCAACTTCTTCACAAACAGCACTATTATAAACAGCTTTTGCTACGGTTGAACCCCATGTAAATGGTGCATGGTTACCAACAAGAATCATCCCTACTTCATTATAATCCAATCCGCGTTCTTTAATGCAATCTATAATTTGATACCCCGTCATATGTTCATAATCGCCCGCAATATAATCATCTTTCATTGGTGGTGCACAAGGAATATCAGAAATTAAATGATCAGCATGTGTTGTTCCAAAAATAGGAATATCTTTTATAGCTTGTGCCCAAGCGGTTCCATAAGTTGAATGTGTATGTACGACCCCTCCTATTTTATCCCATTCTTTATATAAAACGGCATGTGTTTTTGTATCAGAAGACGGACGCATAGTACCTTCAACTATTTTAGCATCGAAGTCACAAATTACCATATCTTCTGGTTTTAAATCTACATACGGGACGCCGCTTGGTTTTATAGCGAAAACACCTTTGCTTCTATCAACCGCACTAGCATTCCCGAAAGTAAATAGTACCAATCCTAATTCTGGAAGTTGCATATTAGCTTCAAAAGCCTCTTCTTTTAATGTTTTATAAATACTCATAATCTTAATTTTTCATGATATGGTTTTCCATAGCTATACATAATTCATTATAGCTATTATACACTTTTTTGTAGGCTTCTGCATTTTCTTTGATTGGCTCGTAGACCCTCTCAAAAGGGCTTGCCATAGCATTCATTGCAGATTCAGTATCTTGATGTATTCCAGCTGCAACAGCGCCAAAAATAGATGCTCCTAACGCACAAGCTTGTTCTGATTGGGCAACTTTAATAGGCGTGTTTAAAACATCTGCCATAGTTTGCATAACAAATGTTGACTTTTTTGCAATACCTCCTAACGCAATAACACCTTTAACAGGAATACCTTCACTGATAAATCTATCTGCTATTTTTTTTGCTCCAAAACACGATGCTTCTACCAATGCTCTAAATACTTTGGGTGATGTACTACCTAAGTTTATTCCTGAAATAACACCTTTTAAGTTTTGATTTGCATCGGGTGTTCTCCTACCATTCATCCAATCTAAAGCTAATTCTCCAGCTGCTCCAATAGGTTCTTTAGATGCTGCTTCACTTAGTTTTGGCAATATATTAGCTATGGATTCTTCAATTAATTTAGTTTTAAGTTCTTCATCAATTAAACTAGAATTCCCAATAAGTTCTTTAATTGGCCATGAAACCAAGCGTTCATACCATGCATAAATATCACCAAAAGCCGATTGTCCTGCTTCTAAACCTAACATATTTGGTATAACCGAACCATCTACTTGTCCGCAAATACCTTTTACTAAATGTTCGTTTTCTTGTAATGGTGTTACTAAAATATCGCAGGTAGACGTACCCATAACTTTAGTTAAAAAATAAGGTTCTATGTTTACACCAACTGCACCCATGTGGCAATCGAAAGCACCCACAGCTACCACTACCGAAGTTGGCAAACCTAATCGTTTTGCCCATTCTTCAGATAAGGTTCCGGCTGAAACGTTAGAAGTATAAGTTTCTTTAAATAAACGTTCTGTTAAACCATCTAAAACAGGGTCTAAAGCCACAAAAAAATCATTTGGAGGCAACCCACCAAAAGATTCGTGCCATAAAGCTTTATGGCCAGCAGCACAACGGCTACGTTTCATTTGAGACACATCATTCCCGCCAGTTAGTAAAAATGGTACCCAATCGCAGTGCTCAACCCAAGAATATGCATTATCTAAAACACTTTTATCTGCTCTAGAAACGTGAAGTATTTTTGACCAAAACCATTCTGATGAATAAATTCCGCCTTCATATTGAGAATAATCGATGTCCCACTTTTTACAAAGTTCATTTATTTCATCTGCTTCTTTGATGCCTGTATGGTCTTTCCAAAGCACAAACATGGCATTTGGGTTTTCTTCAAAACCTTTCAACAATGCCAATGGTGTTCCTGCTTTATCCACTGCGACTGGGGTAGAACCGGTAGTATCGACACCTATACCGACAATGTTTTTAACAACATCATCATTTACTTGAGAAACGACCGATTTGATCGTACTTTCAATTCCTTCAATATAATCTAAAGGATGTTGCCTGAATTTATTTTTTGAAGGCTCACAATATTTACCTTCCTTCCATCTTACATAATAATGAACTGCCGTAGCCATTTCTTCTCCTGTAGTTGCATTTACTATTAATGCCCTAACAGAATCCGACCCAAAATCCATTCCTATGGTATACTTTTCGTTACTCATGGTTTCAATCTAAAATAGTGAATTTATTAATTCAATACACTGCTAAATTAACAGCGCAATATAATACATAATTACAAAAGTGTATAAAAAACACTTGTATTTTTGGGCAAAAAAATAATCTAAAACAATGTTATAGATTAAAATTTTTCTCAACTTTATAAAGAGCTTCATCAAATCGATAGAAATAGGCTCCTTTTCTCGATTCTGACATGTCTTTTTCTTCCAATCTAACCAAATACTTCATTTGAAGCACTTTTCGTCTAAAATTTCTTTTATCAATAGGCTCATTTAAAATACCTTCATAAAGCATTTGTAGTTGAGGCAATGTGAATTTGGCTGGCAACAAGTTAAAGGCTATTGGGAAATTTCTAACACGACGTCTTAATCTTCTAATTGCAGATTCTACCATGTCTTTATGGTCGAAAACAAGTTCTGGCAACTCTTCAATAGGAAACCATTTCGCATTATATTTACTAACTTGTTCTTCGTTATACTTCGATTTTAAAATCATAGCACTATAGGTTATTGAAACCACATGCCCGGAAGAATCTCTTTTCGCATTGCCAAAAGCTTTTACTTGTTCCATATAAATATCTTCTAAACCTGATAATTTATATAGAACTCTATTGGCAGCCTTGTCTAAGTCTTCATTTTCTCCAACAAAACCGCCAATTAGAGACCATTTTCCCATTTCGGGTTCAAAACCTCTGTGTATTAATAATAATTCCAGTTTATTATCATTAAATCCGAAAATAATACAATCAACAGCTAATTTTATCTGTTGCAATTCTCGGTATTCTTTATTATAAACAGTCATATTATTAATTCAACAAACAGTTATAATTATTTATTTCCTTTTTGGTAATCTAATAAAAACTGTGCTAAACCACTATCGGTTAAAGGGTGTTTTAATAAACCTTTAATAGCGGATAAAGGTCCTGTCATAACATCTGAACCTAACTTAGCACAATCTATAACGTGCATTGTGTGACGTACTGACGCTGCTAAAATTTGGGTTTGGAATCCGTAGTTATCATAGATTAATCTAATTTCTGATATTAGGTTTAAACCGTCTGTTGAAATATCATCCAATCTTCCAATAAATGGCGACACATAGGTTGCTCCCGCTTTTGCAGCCAATAATGCTTGACCTGGAGAGAACACTAACGTTACATTGGTTCTTATACCTTTATCTGAAAAGTATTTACACGCTTTAATACCATCGGCAATTAATGGTAATTTAACAACGATTTGTGGGTGTAAAGCTGCTAAAGCTTCACCTTCTTTAACCATGCCTTCAAAATCGGTTGAAATAACCTCAGCACTGACATCGCCTTCAACTAAATCACATATTTTTTTGTAGTGAGCTAAAATATTTTCAGCTCCTGTAATGCCTTCTTTAGCCATTAATGATGGGTTTGTAGTAACGCCATCTAAAACGCCTAATGCTTGTGCTTCGGCTATATCGTTTAAATTTGCAGTATCAATAAAAAATTTCATCTTTTATAATTTTAGTTTTGTTGTGTTTTTAAATATTCTAATACTTGTTTGCTTACTTTCTCTCCAGTAAACCCGAATTTCTCATCAAGAACATTCGCTGGTGCTGAATACCCGAAGTGATCTAACCCGAATACTTTTCCATTATCACCTACAAGACCTTCTAAGTTTACCGGTAAACCTGCCGTTAAACCAAATAATGGTTTGTTTTTTGGGATCACTGAATTTTGATAGTCTTTAGATTGTAATCTGAATACACCTTCTGAAATAATAGAAGCGATATTTACCTTCAATCCGTTTTGAGATTCTAAAATTTCAGCGGCCGCTACCAATGTTGCCACTTCCGATCCGTTTGCAATTAAAACCACATCCGGATTTTCAACTTCCTTCACTAAATACCCGCCTTTCTCTGCCGCTAATGCATCACTGTATCTTGAAGCGCCTTTGGCTGGTAAATCTTTAATATTTTGTCTTGAAAGGATTAAACCAGTTGGTGTGTTTTTGTTTTCCAAAGCCATTTTCCAAGCAACACTTGTTTCTGCAGAATCAGCAGGACGTAACGCCATAAAACTTGGTCTACCACTATGGTTTTTCAATTTTTCCAACAAACGGATTTGAGCTTCTTGCTCTACAGGTTGGTGTGTTGGCCCGTCTTCACCTACTCTAAAGGCATCGTGCGTCCAAACGTATTTCACTCCTAATTCTTGAATACCACTTAAACGAATGGCTGGTTTCATATAATCTGAAAACACAAAGAATGTTGCAACTACTGGAATGATTCCTCCGTGTAACGCTAAACCATTTGCTATACATGCCATGGTTAATTCGGCAACACCTGCTTGCAAGAAAGAACCACTGAAGTCTCCTTTTTGAAGTGCCTGTGTTTTCTTTAAGAAGCCATCCGTTTTATCAGAGTTTGATAAATCGGCAGAAGACACGATCATATTTTCTACTTTTCCGGCTAAATAGCCCAATACCCCCGAAGATGCTGCTCTAGATGCTAAACCTGGCTTATGCTCGATGGATTCAAAATCCAATTCTGGCAATTCACCTGATAAAAAGAAATCCAATTTATCGGCCAAAGCTTTGTTTGAGGCTCTCCATGATGCAATTTCAGCTTTCTTTTCGGCCGTTTTTGCTGCTTTTTCTTTTAAAAGACTTTTATAGAATGCTTCAACCTCTGGATAAATATCGAACGGGCTTTCTGGATTTGCACCTAAGTTCAATAATGTTTTTGTATAATCTGCACCGGTATGTCCTATTGGCTGCCCGTGTAGTTCGCAATGTCCTTCGAACATACTACCATCTGCCGCAACAGCACCTTTACCCATAATGGTTTTACCAATGATCAACGTTGGCTTTTCGGTTTCGTTATTGGCGTCAGTTAATGCTTTTCTTATTTCATCGTGGTTATGAGCATCGATTGTAACTACGTTCCAACCCCATGCTTCGTATTTCATGGCGGTATCTTCACTGGTCACCTCATCGGTAGAAGTTGACAACTGGATATCGTTAGAATCAAAAAACATAATAAAATTGCTCAATCCTAAATGGCCTGCAATTCTACCAGCACCTTGTGAAATTTCTTCTTGGATACCTCCATCGGAAATAAAACCGTATATTTTATGGTTCATCCAATCTCCAAAACGGGCCTGTAAAAATTTGGCTCCGATAGCTGCTCCAACACCCATAGTATGCCCTTGTCCCAATGGACCCGACGTATTTTCTATACCTCTCTTAACATCTACTTCTGGATGCCCTGGCGTGATGGATCCCCATTGTCTAAAATTAGCAACATCATCTTTTGCATAGTTTCCTAATAGATAATACTGAGCATACATTAAGGTAGATAAGTGACCCGCATCCATAAAAAAGCGGTCCCTGAAAGCCCATTCCATATCGGTTGGATCGAAATTGAAGAACTCGGAGTATAAGATGTGCATAAAATCTGCACCACCCATGGGACCTCCTGGGTGTCCTGAATTCGCTTTTTCTACCATCGCCACAGCTAATGCCCTGATATTATCTGCTGCCTGTTGATCTAATTTTTTGTTCATTTTAATTATGTTAATTTTAATAGCCTATAACTTGTTTTAGTTATCCAATATGTATTTCAAAATTGAGGTGCAAAATTAAAACATTTTATTTAAACCATATTGTCTAACACACAGATATATCAATATTAAATATATGATATACATTTATTTGCAAATATATAATAATTATTTAATAAGTGTTCTAAAAACACTTATTTTTTTGAACCAGACCACTTAACCTATATTTTATAATGTAGATACGGTAAAAATGGAACGTTTTAAAGTTTGAAAATTTCTTCTAAAAGCAGCCATTTCTCCCCTTGGTTCGCCATTGGCAATTTTTGCTGAAATTTCCACATTAAAGATTCCCATTCTTGAACTTTTGGGTTATTAGTGTCCATTTTTGTTTTTCTTTCAAATGAAAAGGAACCTTCTACTTCCAATACCATAAAAAGCCTATTACCTTTATTATAAATTTCCATATTGATAATACCGGAGTCTTTGATACTTTTAATTATTTCTGGCCAAACATTTTTATGAAGTTGTTTGTATTCAGCTATTAAAGATTCATCGTCCTTTAAATCACAAAACAAATAATATTTTTTAGTTTCCAATAAATGTTTTTTTATAGGTTTTTGTTATACTTTGAATATACTTTTTTACCATAAACACCTATTACAATAAAACATATTAAAGTAATTATAAATGAAAAACGCATTTCGGTTAAACCAAAATAACTAACATCTTCGTAACCTGGGCCACCTAAATCAAGTATAGAACCTTGTAGAGGTGTTAACAATGCGCCGCCTACAATTGCCATAACTAAAAAAGCAGCCCCAAATTTAGCGTCTTGTCCTTGACCTTCTAAAGCAATACCATAAATTGTGGGAAACATTATAGACATAAATACCGAAGTTGCTATTAAAGAATAAATTCCTAAAAACCCTGGCAAAACCATTGTACCTATAGTTGTAAAAGATGCTCCTATAGCAAAATACATTAACAATTTACCTGAATCGATATTTTTCATTAAAGCCGTACCAATCATTCTTCCTGTTAAAAACACAATATATCCAGCTAAACCAAACCAAACAGCCGACTTACTGTCAATACCTAAAGTTTCAGCATATTGATACACATAAGTCCAGCACATAATTTGAGCTCCTACATAAAAAATTTGAGCAATAACACCGAATGCAAATTTTGGTTGGCTCCATAATCTTTTAACAGAATTTACAAATTTAACTTTAGCCTCTTGGTCTTTATTCTGTGGCATTTTTAACAAGCTAATCATGATAAAAAACAGCAAAACAACAAAGCCTAAAATAACATAAGGATTACGAATAACCTCTAAATCTGAAGTTTTTATAACCGCCTTAGCTGAATCTGATAATGTATCGAAAATTGGCTGTCCATCAGGAGTTGTATCATCGGATTTTAAAGCATTCAATACAAAGTTTTGGGCGATTAATAAACCGCCAATAGACCCCATAGGGTTAAACATTTGAGCAAAATTTAATCGTCTTGTCGCTGTTTCTTCTGCTCCCATAGACAATATGTATGGATTTGCTGTTGTTTCCAAAAAAGCCAATCCGAAAGTTAATATATAATAGGACGCCAAAAAGAACCCGTAACTTTCATATTGTGCTGCAGGGAAAAACAACAATGCACCTATTGCATAGAGCGCCAAACCTACTAAAACCCCTTTTTTATAAGAATATTTGTTTACAAATAATGCTGCTGGGATTGCCATACAGCCATAACCGCCATAAAAAGCTAACTGTACATATGAGGCCTCTACATTTGAGAGTTCTAACACTTTTTGAAACGCACGAACCATAGGATTTGTAATATCATTTGCAAATCCCCAGAGAGCAAAAAGCGAAGTAATTAAAATAAATGGTAAGATAACCGATTTGGCTACTACTGGAACTTTTGTGGTGTTATTCATTTTTGGTTTAGTTGGTTGGATTAAGTTTAGTTTGAATTATTCAGTTAATAGCGATCGGTCTAAGTGCACATAGCCTCCATCAACAATAATATATTGCCCCGTGGTGTGTGATGACCTATCGGAAATGGTAAACAAACAGGCATCGGCTATTTCTTCGGGTGTTGTCATTCTATTTTCTAAAGGAATTTTTTTAACAATGGATTTCAATTTTTCTTCACCATTTTCCAAAGTTTTAATCCAATTATCATAAGCGGGCGTCCAACTTTCTGAAATAATTAGTGCGTTTACCCTAATGCCATCTTTAATTAAATCGACCGCCCATTCTCTGGTTAAACCCAATACACCGCCTTTTGATGCTGCATAGCCAGAAGTACCACCTTGCCCTGTCATTCCTACTTTAGAACCTATATTTAAAATGTTACCTTTTGACTTTTTAATATATGGCAAACAGTACTTTGTTGTGGCAAAAAAGCTAACAAGGTTCAGTTTTAGTGACTGCATAAAATCATCTATTGATGCATCTAAACCTGCGCCATCATTAACCCCAACATTATTGATTAAGGCATCAATACGCCCATATTTTTCAGCAATTACGTTAACTGCAGCTTCAATTTGTTCTGGTTTGGTAACATCGGTTTTCACGAAAAGTGCATCAACACCCCTATCCTGTAGTTCTTTTTCGTAACCAAAACCTCGGTCGTTTCTGCAAATAATTACAGGAATCGCGCCTTCATTTGCAAGGGCTTGAACAATGGTTTCTCCAATACTCCCCTTTATACCTGCAGCACCTGTAACCACTACTACTTTATCTTTTAAATGTAAATCCATATTATAGATTATAAAATTTTATTGCGTTTGCACCCATGATATTTTGTTGCTCATTGGTACTTAATTTTGAAATAAAACCGGTTGTTAATTCTTTTACTTTTGAATAGTTTCCGGCCACTAAACACACCGGCCAATCGGAACCATACATAAGTCTTTTGGTTCCGAAAACTTCCAAAACCAAATTCATATAAGGTTCAATTTGTTCAGCAGTCCAAGTTTTGAAATCAGCTTCGGTTACCATACCTGAAAGTTTGCAAAATACATTTTCTTGTTTTGCAATTTCTTTCATTAAAATTGCCCAACCATCAAAAAAACCGTCTTTAATATATGGTTTTGCAATATGATCGATGACGAATTTTTGATTAGGAAATTCTTTAACAAATTCTAAAGCAGCACCTAATTGATGTGGGAAAATTAAAATATCGTAGGTATAATTATGTTTTTCTAATAATGAAATCCCTTTTAAAAAATTTGTGCGTAGCAAAAAATTATGATCAGATTCACCTTGTACTATATGGCGAAATCCTTTTAATTTTTCTTTATTATTATAAGTTTCTAATTGATTTTCAATATCATTGGCCCTTAAATCTATCCAACCAACAACACCTTTAATAAAATCAGTTTCAGAAGCTAAATTTAAAAGAAAATCAGTCTCAGCAAGAGTTTGGTCTGCTTGAACTGCTACACAACCATCAATCCCATTTTCATGATAAACTTGTTCTAAATCAGAAGGCATAAAATCTTTCCGAATAGCCGCCATTTCTTCGTCTATCCAAGCATGTTTTTCTGGTTCATATTTCCAAAAATGTTGATGGCTATCTATAATCATTTTCTTGGATAAGCTACTACATTTTGTTTTGAAACACCCAAACCTTCAATACCTAATTCCATAACATCGCCCGGTTTTAAATATAACGGTGGTTTTAGCCCTAAGCCAACACCAAAAGGTGTTCCTGTTGAAATAACATCTCCTGGAAGCAACGTCATGAACTGACTGATGTAACTTATAGATTCTTCAATGTTAAAAATAAAATCTGATGTAGAGCTATCTTGCATGGTTTCACCATTTAGCTTTAACCAAAGGTTTAAATTATTTGGATTTTCAATCTCGTCTGTTGTTGCCAAAAATGGTCCAAGAGGCGCAAATGTATCGCAGCCTTTTCCTTTGCACCATTGCCCTTCTTTTTCAATTTGAAAAGCACGTTCGCTAACATCGTTATGCAACACATAACCCGCAATGTGGTTATATACTTCTTCTTTAGTAATGTAGGATGCTTTTTTACCTATAACAACCGCTAACTCTACTTCCCAATCGGTTTTTGTACTGCCTTTTGGAATAATAACATCATCATTTGGACCAACGATAGCTGTAGTAGATTTAAAAAACAATACAGGTTCGTTTGGAACTTTCATACCTGCTTCAGCAGCATGTTTTGCGTAATTTAAACCAATACATACCAATTTTGAAGGACGACAAATTGGTGAACCTAAACGTACATCATCCTTAATTAAAGCACATTTTTCATGATTATTCTTCAACCATTCTTCTAATCTTTCAATACCATCGCTTTCAAAAAATTGTTCAGTATAATCTTCACCAAAGTTTGATACATCTATTTTACTTCCGTTTGGTAACTGAACTCCTGGTTTTTCCTTACCTGCTTCGCCAAATCGTATTAATTTCATTTTATAACTATTTTAATTTTAACCATTTAATTTTATAAAGCCACCATCAATAGGAAAATCGGTTCCTGTAATAAAAGATGCTTCATCTGAGCATAAGTATAATGCTAAATCTGCCACTTCTTGTGGTTTTCCCATCCTACCAATTGGTTGCGTTTTTGATAGTTTTTCAAACATTTCTGCTTCTTTACCTGGATAATTGTTCTTCAAAAACCCATCAACAAAAGGAGTATGGATTCTTGCCGGTGACATACAATTACAACGTATACCATAAGCTAAGTAATCTTTAGCTACCGAATAGGTCATGGTAAGTGCAGCACCTTTAGACATGGAATAAGCAAACCTATCGGAAAGTCCTACTGAGGATGCTATGGAGGCCATGTTTAAAATAACCCCGCCATTTTTTTTCATGTGTGGAATTGCTGCAAAAATACAGTTGTAAACTCCTTTTACATTCACGCTATAAACACGATCTAAATCTGCTTCGGGCGTATTTTCAACGTTTCCAATATGGGCTATTCCTGCGTTGTTTATTAAGATGTTTATAGTATTCTTTTCTGAAATGGCATCAATCACTTTAACAACATCTTCTTGATTTGCAACATTGCACTGATGTACTTCTGCTGAACCACCATCGTTTTCAATCTCGCTTTTAGTGATTTTGGCGTTATCAACATTCAACTCTAAAATATGAATATACGCCCCTTGGTCAGCCAATGTTTTTGAGATGGCCTTCCCAATTCCGCTACCTCCACCGGTTATTATCGCTGTTTTATTTTTAAGACTAAACTTCATTTTTTTATGCTTTACAATATAGAAAAATTAACCATTGCTTTAATGACTTTGGTTTTTGGATCTAACCAAGAGTCAAAATTTTCAATCATTTCGGTAAAATTAACTTGATGCGTTACAAAAGCTTTTGTTGGAAATTTATCTAGATTTTTAATTACAAAGTTAAAATCTTCCAAGGTTGCATTTCTACTACACATAATGGTAGATTCTTTAGCATGAATAGCTGGGTGACTAAACACCAATTCGCCTTTAGATAAACCAACCAAGACATAGCGACCACCATGCGACATATATGCAATACCGCCTTCCAATGCGCGTTTATTTCCTGTACAATCAAAAACCACTGTTGCCATATCGCCATTAGTTATTTTGGAAACTTCTTCAACTGCAGTTCCAGATACTTTAACCACATGTTTTACACCTATTTCATTTTTAACAAACTCTAATCTGGCTTCATCAACATCTAAAGCAATAACTTCAGCGCCTTTAATTTGAGCTAATTTCATTAACCCAATACCTATGGGTCCGCAACCAATAACCACAACATTTTCGCCTTTAAGCACGTTAGCTCTTCTAATAGCATGTGCTCCAATAGCTAAAGGTTCTACAATGGCCATTTCTTCAAAAGATAAATTATTAGCTGGAATTAGCAAATCGGTTCTTACTGCAAAATTTTCCTGCATACCACCATCGGCATGTACTCCTAAAACACGAATATTGCTACAACAATTCGTTTTTCCTTGTCGGCATGCTAAACACGTACCACAACTCACATAAGGCATCACAATGACCTTATCTCCTACTTTTAAGTTTTGAGGATTATTTCCTATCTCAAGAATTTCGGCTGCCAATTCATGACCTAAAATTCTAGGATAGGTAAAAAATGCTTGATTACCAGAATACGCATGTAAATCGGTACCACAAATGCCAACGCGATGCACTTTTATAAGTGCTTGATTTTCTTCTCTAGTTGGGATTTCCTTCTCCTTTAAAGTAAACTTGTTTGGTTCTTCACAAACAATATATTTCATCTAAATTATTTTTATTAATTTTTTACTGTTTCTATTTCTATAGAGGTTTTGATTGCCTCATCATTGGTGGATGCTGTTAATTTAATATCATCATCTTTTCCATTCGATTGGATAATAACCAAACACTTTCCATTAAACGCTTTAATTCCTTTAGCTTTGAATGAAGATAAGTTTGCCTGATAGCCATTATCTACCCCCACAATTTTACCACCACCTTCAACTTCAAAATGAATTAAATTATCGGCTTTAGCCACAAAATTCTCTTCAGAATCTAAAATATTAACTGTTACATAAACCAAATCGTAATGGTCTCTCACAATTTTTTCCTTATCAGGAACCAACTCTATTTTAGAAGCTTCACCTGCTGTATGAATTTCTTTTTCCAAAACCACTTTTCCATTTTTTCTAGAAACGGCTTTAAGAGTTCCAGGTTTAAAATCAACTTGCCAACATAGATGTAAATCGTCTTCCGACTTTGATTTAGCGCCTAACGATTCGCCATTTAAAAACAGCTCTACTTCATCAGCATTGTTGTAATATGCCCAAACATCAACTGTTTTGCCTTCTTCCCAATTCCAATGTGGAAACAGATGCAAAACATCTTTGCTAGTCCACTCACTCTGGTACATATAATACACATCTTTCGGAAAACCTGCCAAATCTACAATACCAAAATACGAGCTGCGTGCTGGATATGGATACGGAATAGGCTCTCCTAAATAATCGAATCCTGTCCAAACAAATAACCCAGCTATAAAATCCTGTTTTTTAACGGTGTTCCAGGTTTCTTCGTGTGTAGAGCCCCAATAAGCCGATACGTTATCGTAAGCCGAAACCGTAAAATCTTCATTGCCATCAAAAGGTACGTTGTGTGCTGGTGGCCATCTGCGGATGCTATCGGAAGGCATATCGTATTGCCCTCTAGTGGCTAACGCCGACATGTTTTCTGAAGCTATTATTTTTTCACCTTTAAATCTTTCAGGGAAATCTTGATAAGCTTCGTGTTTGTAATTAAAGCCTAATAAATCGAGGGCGCCCGATTGGTAAATGAAGTTTTTATCGGGTTCATTTTCGGTTAAAGCACAAGTTACAGGTCTGGAAGTATCTAAATTTTTAACAATAGCTACCAGTTCTTTGGTTAACGATATTCCTGCTTCATCAAATTGTTCACGAATTTCGTTACCTATACTCCACATCATTACAGAGGGATGGTTTCTATCGCGTTTTATTAAATCTTCTAAATCTTTTTTATGCCATTTATCCCAATCAACGTTATAATCGAATTTTACTTTTTTCAATTTCCAAACATCAAAAGCTTCATCTTGAACAATAAAACCCATTTCATCGCATAATTCCAATAATTCTAAAGATGGTGGGTTGTGTGCTGTACGTACGGCATTAACCCCCATATCTTTCATAATGGTGAGTTTACGTTTTATGGCTGCATGGTTAGCTACAGCACCTAGGGCACCATTATCGTGATGTAAACAAACCCCTAGAATCTTTGTTGGTACCCCGTTAAGCGAAAAGCCTTTTTCGGCATCAAAATCAAAATAACGAATACCTGTTTTTGTGGTATAATTATCTACCAATTCGGAATCTTCATAAATTCTGGTTACGATGCGGTACATATACGGATCTTCCAAACTCCAAAGTTTTGGATTTGAAATTTCTATATCTGATACTTTTACCAAGGTTTTGTTTGGATACAGTTTTTCTAAAGTGGTTGCTTTTCCAACCTCTCTATCATTAGCATCATAAATTTTGGTTTCCAATTTAAACTTTTTAATAAGTCTGGAGTTATTTTGGATGGTTACTTCATAATTAACCAAAGCTTTTTCTTCAGTAACTTTTGGAGTTGTAACATAAGTGCCCCAATGGGCTACATGTAATTTTTCGGAAGCTACCAATCGTACATTCCTGTAAATACCAGAACCCGTATACCAACGCGAGTTTGGTTGCTGAGAATTATCAACTTTAACAGCTATAACATTTTCTTGTTCGCCGAAGTTTAAATAATCTGTTAAATCGTAAGCAAATGATATATAACCATTTGGACGTTTCCCTAAATATCGCCCGTTAATCCAAACTTCGCTATTTCGGTAAACGCCATCAAATTCAACAGAAACCGATTTATCAACCCACTCTTCTGAAATGGTGAATGTTTTTCGATACCAACCTACTCCTGCTGGCAAAGCGCCACCTTCTGGTTTGGTTGGATGCTCTTCGCTAAACTCGCCTTCAATACTCCAATCGTGTGGTAAATTTAGTTTTCTCCAATCAGAATCTTGGTATTCTAATTTACTGGCTCCTGGATTTTCTCCCAACTTAAAATTCCAATCGAAATTGAAATCTTCAACAATTCGAATATCTTTTTCTTCGAAATTACAAGCTACAACTAAGCAAAATACAATACTTAATAAGGCAAAACGTTTAACTATCTCTATCATTTTTAATATTATTGAAATTCAAATGATTCTAATCGTAATCCTTTCATATTCTCCGATTCTATTTGAATTTTATAAGTACCCGCATTGATATAACCTCCCGATGTGGTATTTAAAATTTTCCATTTTTCATCGGCAACTGGAAACTCAATATCATCATTTCTAAGTAAAATGCCGTTAGCATCTTCAATTTTGAGTTTTACTTTTACTGGATACTTATTCATATTCATAAATCGGTAGCGCAACAAATAAATATTTGCCACACCAGGATTTACTGTAAAAGTAATACTGTTTTTGGAATTTTCGGTAAACTCTATATAATCACTTTTCTTAAAAAATGCTTTTTCTATACCAGAACCTGTAGTTTTAGCATCTTCGGCTTCCAACTTTAAAATGGTTCGGGTGTCTTGTTCCTCCATAGAATAGGTTGGAACTACCACAATGGAACTTATATTGCCTTCACCTTGATTTTCAAAAAGCACCTTTTCGCCTTTTATAACTTCCTTTTTAAATACATTAAATTTTGTTCCTTTTGAATTTTGAACCGTATCAGGAGTTTTTTGATAGCCTTCTAACCATGAAGATTGTTTTATACCACTTTCAACAAATACATAAATATTGGCATTTTCCTTTGAAATGAACGACCCTGAAATATTGGCTTTAGATGAATTTAAAAAACGCAAATAATCGGCTCCATAAACTTCAGCAGGCAATTTAGTAAATTGAATATCAGCGTCTTTATACTGCTTACTATTATCATCTAACCAAGAACCAATTTCAAATTCAACATTAGTTGAAACACCTAAAATATTTTTAGAAGACGATTTTGCTGCTTTAACATCTACATTTTTTGTAGCAATAGCTATGGCTGAAATCACAGCTTGACTCGATGCTACTTTTGGAAACGAAATTTTTAATTTCCCGTTTTCACTCTTTGCATTCAGTACTTTTTTTAATGCAGTATCGTGCCCAACTTCGCTCCAAATATCCAAATCTTTTAAAACGACTTTTCCGTTTATTGCCACATCAAATACGCGCCAGTTTTTGCAGTCCATTCCTTCACCGGTTCCATACCAAGGTTCTATAAAATAAAGTTCTACTTGATATTCTCCATCGGGTAACGGAAATTCATAACTTAATTTATCGGCTCCATATCTAAAGTTTTGGAATAAACCCCAATCTTTAGTGTTTGCAATTGGGTCGTTTGTGAAACGCTGACTTGCATAAAAGGCTGGCAGGTTTTCAAAATTATCTGTCCATGAAATTGAACCCCAAGTGTTTTCATCTGTTTTATGAACATCGGCTAACCACGTATTACCATAAGTATCTTTATAATCTGAACCTCCACTATTAACACGATAAACATAATTGTAATTAGATTCTGGTTTTAAAATAGCGTTGGATTCTGATATTAAAGCATCAAAATTGGGTGCTTTGGGCAAGTTGTTTAAAACTATATAATCCTTAGCAACTGCTTTACCATCTACATAACCCACAGCATACAACACGTTGTATTTTATATCAACCTGATTCCATTGAAAATGCTCTCCAATAACCCCAGTTTTTTTAAGCTTTCCTAACGATTCATTATTGACATCATTAAACAACTCCACCTCATCACAGTTAGAGTAAACATCAATCCCGTTTTTTACACCTACAGCATCCCAACGATTTTCCCACGAATGCGACACAATATAAACCATCGGGTTCGTTTTGTTAGAAACATAATTTGCTCTGTACATATAAAACGCATCTAACGGTTCGCCCCAAATGGTAAAAACACCTTTGTAATTTACAGGGCCAACCTTGTCTATATCCCGATAGCCTTCACCATTTTGAGTTCTTCCAGGATTTTCATGTGAATACAACAACCAATGGTATTGACCAACGATTTTATCTTTAACCGATTCCGCTTCACGCACTTTAATTTCCATAAGTTGCGAAAACCTGTTTTCACTTAATTCTCCTTTTTGATCGAATTCACCTTCGGTGTGTAAATCGGCACTTCTCCAAGCACCATATTCTCCGTTTAGTAATTGCTCAGTAAGTTCTTCACCATAATTATAAGGGTCGCCGCCATAGGTTCCAGACCAATTCTGAATAACGTTCCAATCGGTTCCTTCACCGCCATTACAAGTGGTTACGATACGTTGTTTCGCTGAAGTTGGATCCATCTCTCGAATAATTTGAGTGCACTCTTCTGCAAATTCTTTAGGAATCGTGCTTTCGTTTTGTAGGCCCCACATCACTACCGATGGATTATTTCTACGCTCTTTAATCCATTCTCTTAAAAGTCTTTTAAAGTTTTCTTTAAACTCTGGTGTATCATACCAAATGTGAGCAGAAAACTGACTCCAAAACAAAATACCTTCTTCATCTAAATGCTCTTGATATTTTAAATTATGCGGTTGGTGCCCTTCTCTAAAAGAATTGTAACCAGCAGCTTTTATTTGAGAGATTCTTGCTTCTATTTCAGTATCTGAAAACGCATGGCTTTTGCCAATTAAATGCTCGTATTCGCAAGTACCGTTTATAAATAAAGGTTCATCATTGATTAAAAATCGATTGTCGTCTCCTTCTCTAGCAACTGGCCAACTTACCCAACGGATACCATATGGCGTTGTTAATGCATCTATTAAATTTCCGTTTTCATAAACCTTTGTTGAAAGTTGATACAAATACGGATTACTTGGTGACCATAATTTTGGGTTTGAAATTTCAGGTAAGGTTTGCTTTACTGCATTAACATCTGAAACATTTACATTTTCCGTTTTAATTGATACGACTTCATTACCATCTTCATCATAAAGTGAATTGATAATTGCAATATTTTTTGATGAATTGCTATAATTTTTAAGTTCTGTTGTAATATGAAGCAATGCTCTTTCTTTTGAAGTTTTATCATCATTCCAAACATGAACTCCAAAAGGTTCTATTCTTAGTTTATCTGTGATGATTAATGACACAGGTCTAAAAATCCCCATAGGTTGGGAACCTTCCGAAAAACCCCATTCACCCGAACAGCCTCCACAAACCCAAGGTAAATCGGCTATAAAAGCAGGGTGTGCTGCCTTAACAACAATGGTGTTTTCTTTTTCAAAACTAACCACATCTGTAATATCTAAAGTAAATGTAGTGCGGCCGCCTTTATGCTCGCCTACTTGTTTGCCATTTACCCAAACGGTGGCATAGGAGCTAACACCTTCAAAAAACAAAAAATGTTGTTTCTCTTTATTTGAAGCATCTAAATGAAGTGTTTTTTGATACCATGCCGTACCATGTAAATTACCATGTGACATGCGACGGTAACCATAATATTGATCCCAATTATGAGGTACTGAAACATTTTCCCAATCAGCATCTGGACTTAGATTCTTTACAAAATCATTTTCAGATTGATTTAAACTATCTAAAACGATGGATTTCCAATTGGAATTAAGCGAAATCGTTGTTCGAATGTCGTTAGGCTTTGTAGCCGTTTTACACGAAAACAACCCAATAAACACAAAAAGGAATATGTATTTTAAATATCTCATTTAATAGAATAGCCAATCTACAGCTTCTTTTTCATTATCATCAATTAATCCCACATCGCGAGACGTTACTTTTTGATTTGCATCAATAAACCCAAAAATCAATACACGTCCTTTTCCTAAAACCAATTCATTTTCACCAGACTTAAATTCATACGTATGAATATTCACTCTAGGTAAATCTCTTAACCTAACAGCATTAGCCAAAATAACTTCGGCTTCACCTCTAGTATTTCCTGCGGCGTTTGTTTCTAAACTTGGTGGGAATAAAAAGCGTTTTTGATCGGTATTGAAATAACCAACGACCAATTTCACAGGCTTATCATTTTTAAATTTAAGATGTGTACCATTTTCATTTTGGTTGTCTGCAATGAATGAAATGCCTTTTAAATTTTGAAGTTCTGGAGCTATGTCTACAATTTCAGATTCTGGCATCCCGTATACTTTTGTTCCTTTCTTTAGGTTATAATAGCCATTATTTTTCATCAACAAAGAAACATCTTCAACTTGCCAAGGGTCTCCTTCTTTTCTTACTATTTCACCATCTTTAGGAGCTTTTAACAAGTTTAAATTTCTTTTGAAATTAGCCAATTCACGTTCGTAATGTGGGAAAAGCTCTTTCCATGTTTTATTGTTACCATCATCGCCTCCTATAGGGATTCTACGTTGTGCCGTTTGCATACTGTTGGCATACAAATAAGTATCTTTAGTTAAATTAACCAATTGCTTATAATGGTCGATGCTCTTTTCTAAATGAGGCAATGTTTTTTCTAAATCTTTAATATCATTGGAATAGCTATAACGCAACACCAACAATGCGGCTTCTACTTTTTCTGAAAAGAAATTGGCAAATGCATTGTAGCAATACATGTCATTTTTTAAACGGATAAACTCAGCTTTATCCTTGGTTATTTTAGCTTCAGCTTTATCAATGGATAAAACAGCTTTTTTTCCATGTTCTACAATTTCATTGATAATTTGAACTGGAGTTTCACCTTCATGCGGTGTGTGTTCCCATTCTTTTTTAGCATATTCTAAAAGAATTTCGCCAATAGGGCCACAAGATTCGTAAAAGCCTGGGTACACGCGCCATTTGTATGGATTTACCAATTGACTTTCGAACATACCCAATAACAAGGTTTGACGGTTTCCTTCAGTAATACCAAAGCGTCTTAATGTTTTTGGGGCTATTTCACCAGCTTCTTCATAAGCTTTTAAAATATGTTTACCTGTTTCGGTATCTGTTCCAAATTTTGCCGCTAACTCTTCACTCCAAAACTTGATTTCATCGTTTCGATCTCTATTAGATTCCCATGCGTAACGCGACCAAGCTTTGTACCATATCCAATCACGATCCATTTCCAACAAACGAGTTTCTGTTTTATCTGGTGCATAAGGCCAATCCCAATACGATGTTTGCGGATATAGATGTAGCGCATTGGCACCATGAACCTTATGCATGGCTTTTACACTTTTTTGAATAAAATCTGGAGAACCATAACGGAACGGTTCTAAATTTGCTAAAATATGAACGTTTGAAATATGTATAGAACCTGCTTCACTTAGCTTTCTATGTGTTTCAGCCCAAGGCCCACGAGGTTGGTAAGTCGTTAAAGACTCGCCATTATACTTGTTCATGGTATAAAGATTTTTATATAAAGGCAATGCTTTTTGCATAACCACCGGTGCATCGGTATCGTGCGCCCTAAGAATTATAGGTGGCTCTTCGGTTTTACCCAAAGCTTTTAAACCATCTTTAACCCCGGGAATAATGGTTTTTGTAAACCACTCCACATCATATTCCCGTTCCATAGCTTCACCTAAAGCTACCAACAAGCCCACATTAGGATATTTTTCAATGAAAGCAGCAATCGATTTTTGGGTATAATCAGCAATTACAGGCACAATAGGTCTGGAACGGTCTTGTGTTTTAATATTGTAATGCTCTGCAAATGGTTTCGAAACAATGATGTTATAAAACATTTGAATAACCCAAATACCACGTTTATCAGCTTCTTCAGTAATAAATTTGAAAATCTCTTCATTCTTTTTGAAATCTTCGTCGCTAACTTCAAGTGCAAACGGATAATCGTCCAATTTCACCAACGAAGCAAAAGGGTGTCCGTTCCACAAGTACAAAGAATTGTATCTGTTTTCTACCAGCATATCCAAATACTTTATCCAAAGTTCTTTGTCGTAAAACCATGGAAAGTTTTCGGGTGTATATGGGTATTCGTAAACGCTTCTACCTTCTAAATATTCTGTTTTTTGAAGCCCTATAACGGTACCACGCAACACCATTTCTGGACCATCTTCTAAATTTATAGTGGCAGGTAATGCTTTTTGCTGATTGATTTGATCTATCAATTCTAATACGCCATACAAAGTTCCTGAAGCATCAGCACCTTCAATAGAAATTATATTTTCTGAAGTACTTATTTTGAAACTTTCTTTTTTAGTATTATCTGTTTTTTCTGAAACAATAATTACACGATTTCCCTTGTTGTTTGACATTTCAGATGAAACATTAACAACGTAATCATTCCTAACTAACACCTCTGAAAGCTTTTCTACTCCAAACTTAATTCTAGGCGATTCTAAGTCAGCAACAATGGTAACCTGCATTTGTGTTGTACAAGAAAAAACAATGAAAATTAAAACAATACTTAAATACCTCATAAAACTGTTATTCTATATATTATTTATTTTGAAACACCTTTTTAAGGTAAGCGGCATTAGCCGTATAATTTGCTTTCACATTATGCACTTGTGCGGTATCCCTAGAGCGTTCTACAATAAGCCAACCTTTCCAATGCATTTCATCTAAGGTCTTTTTAATAGCCGGTAAATCGATGGCTTTATCATTTTCAATCCAAACGCCATCGGTGTTTGAAGCATGGATTTGACCAATATTATCTCTTCCTAAAGTTTTTAATTCTTTGGAAATATCACGTCCGTTCTTTATCGCGTTCGCAAAGTTGAATGAAATTTTAATGTTTCTGTTATCTATTTCTTCTAACAATTTCTTCTCTTCGGAAGCTGACAATGATGTTTCAATAGCTATAATACCATTAATCTTTTCTACTTCTTTACCTGCCCAATGTAATCGTTCCACAATTGCTGGTCTTAATTCTGGATTTTTAACCAAATCACCTTGGGTACCTAATGGCAAATAAGCCACTTCTACATTGAATGTTTTCATCACTTCAATACAATCCGAAACCATTTTTTTATAGGTTTCGCGTTTTGCAAACGACTGCGCATAAAACCCAGACATCGCAATGGAACTTATACCAACACCCGTTTCAATCATTTTATCTTTAAAAACCCTCACGCTGGCAGTATCTCCATTTACAAACTTACTATCAAACGTTTCTCGATCTCCTAAACCACCCATATCCATTTCAATACCATCAGCATCAATTTCTTTGGCGAGTTCAAACGACCCTAATTTTTGGCGTTTTAAGATCATCCAATCGCAAACAGCCACTTTGTATCTTTCTTTAGTTGGTCCTGGCCAAACACCATCTTTAATTGGGAAAGACACCAACTTTAATGGATCTATTTTCACATATTTAATTTTTTGTCTGCGCCATGTATAAATACAATGCAACATGCCATCTTTTCCTTGGATGATTGCTGGATATGAATATTGACTGATTTTTGAATCTTCTAAAACCAAAGAAGCGTCCCAGTTAACACCGTCATTGGAAACTGCAATATTTAAAGGACTTCTGTAACCTTTAGTTGTACCTTCATCTGGCCAAACGTGATTATAAATTAACACATGCTGTCCATTTTTCATGGTAACAGCATCGGTACCAGAACTGTTATTAGGCATATTCAATAATTCTAAATCAGACCAAGTTTTTCCATTATCTTCAGACCATGTGCTGAATAAATGCCTGTTTCTGGTTCTCCCTATTTGTTGAAGTTTTCCGTTTTCATGGAACAAAACACTTGGCTGGATGGCGTTAATAGCATTCTTACCTTTTGGAAGCGTATCTCCCATAACCCAAGTTTTACCAAAATCTGGAGTCGATTCCATACGTAAATTCCAGCCGTTTTCTTCGGTACTAGATGGCAATAAAAGATTTCCGTTTTCTAATAAAACAGGTTTGTTTTTTATAGGCCCTAAAAATCCATCAGGCATTTTTTCTGGAGAAGACCAGGTGTCTCCACCGTCTGAAGAGCGCATTAACATGCCCCACCAAGTTGATGGACTTGGACCAATTTTATAAAACAACATTAAATCTCCGTCTGGAATTTGGTACAATACAGGATTCCAAGTTGGGTACCTCAACGTATCATTTTGCACACCATTTGCGACCTCAACGCCTTCTGTCCATGTTCCATTTTTGCGTTTACTTACCCAAATACCAACATCAGGATGTCTTTCATGAGTACCGCCAAACCAAGATGCTACCAAATCGCCATTGGTGGTTTCTACAATAGTTGCAGCATGACATGACGGGTATGGCGCATCTTCATTAACAAACTCTTCTATTAAAATGCCTTCTTTCCATGTTTTTTCTTCTAAAGTTATTTTTTTAACTTCTGCTGTTTGTTTACAGCTTCCAAAAAACACTACACCTGTTATAATTAATAAAGTTTGAATTAGTTTCATGTTCATCTGATTTATTAGTTTAATTCTGAATTATTTTAGTTTATATTAATTGAATAAGTTCCTGATTTCAACTCTAAAACAAGTCTATCTTCTTCCGTTTTATAATTTTCAGAATTCTTATCTAATTGTTTTTTATTGATTTTTACTTTTGAAACATTGGTGGTTGGCAAATACACCAACGCACTCGTGTTTGCAGGAATGGTAATATCCCAAATCAATTTGTTTTTTGTCTTCTTCCAATGACTTTTAATAGTACCATGAATAGATTCATACGAAGCATTCACATAGCTTAAACCGGCATTAAAATCTGGTTTCATAATGATTTGTTTAAAACCTGGCATTTCTGGATTACTTTTAATCCCCGCCATATTTTCGTAATACCAAACCAATAAATCGCCCAATAGCATCACGTGGTTTTGGGAATTCATTTCTGGGTCGGCTGTATTACCGTTCCATAATTCCCAAATGGTGGTGGCCCCATTTTCAACCATATAACCCCAACTTGGATAGGTTTTATTTGACGCTAGTTTGTATGCCAAATCACCCCTTCCATTTTCTGTTAAGGTTCTCATTAAAAATTGTATCCCAACAACACCCGTACTTACATGACCTTGCTTAGTGACTTCAACTTCATGCACCATGTTATCAAACACTTTCGCCTTTAATTCTTCTGGCACCATACCAAATGCTAAAGGCAATACATTAGCTGTAACAGTATTATTGGCATAGGTATTATTTTTGTTCAAATATTTTTTATTGAATGCCATTTTTAAGCGTTCTGATAAATCATCATAATGTGCTATATCAACTTCAGTTGCATTAATAATATGTGCAAACTTTTTCATAATTTGAAGTAAGTGATAATAAAAGGCACTCGACAAAACCTCACCATTGGTTAAACGTGTAGGATCTTGCGAACGGATAATTTCCAACGACTCTGGTGGTACACACCAATCGCCGTATTTGTCTTTAGTCATTAAATCGTTCTTCAAATAATTGGCTTCCATATAATCCATCCATTTTTTCATGTAGGGATAATGGTTTTTAATCACATTTTCATCAGCAAATTGGTTGTACAACATATCGGCCACTTTAATATAAGCACCTTGCCAAGTAACGCCATCGCCATAATAACGCCAAAATGCAGGAGCAACATCTGGAATACCTCCATCTAAAGTTTGCGAAAATTTAATATCGTCAAGCCATTTTGCGTAAAGTGTTTGATTATCGAACAAAAAACTCTCACCATAAGCTCCCGTCGTTCTATCACCCAACCATGGTTGACGTTCATTACGTTGCGGACAATCAATCGGCATGCCTTTATAATTCCCTCGAATACCCCAAAAAGCATTCTTGAAAATTTGGTTCATTGTTGGATTAGAACATTCAAACGTTCCTATAGTTTCTATATCGTCATACACCACTTTTCCTAAGAAATTACCTAACGAAGGTTTATATTTAAATCCTGAAATTTCTACAAATCGAAACCCATGATATACAAATTTTGGTTCCCAAATTTCTTCGCCTTCACCTTTTAAAATGTATTGGTCAGTTACTCGGGCATCACGTAAATTCGCTATATAAAGCGACCCATCTTCTTTTAAAGATTCGGCAAATTTCATCGTGATTGTATCGCCTCTATTTCCCTTCACTTTTAGTTGCAGCCAACCCACCATATTCTGACCCATATCTAAAATATAGCTACCCGTTTTGGTTGCTGTTATGGAAATGGGGGTTACCTCATCCATCACTTTCATATTGGGTGTCATTTGTGCCTCTGGAAAACCACCTGGTTCTTCAACCCACGTTAAATTTAGCCAATTACTATCGTCAAAATTATTGGTATTCCAATTGTGTATTTCATTTCTGGCATCATAAACTTCGCCATCATATTCGTTGTTACTTCTTATTGGACCGTTTGGTGTAAACTTCCAAGTTTCATCGGTTTTTATGGTTTCAGTAGTGCCATTTTCGTATTCAATATCCAACTGCAATGCCATTTTTGGAAACCCAAAACTTTTAATTTTATAAGGTTTGTATTCTTGACGCATCGCAAAAAAACGTCCGTTTCCTAAAATGGTTCCTAATACGTTTTCACCTTTTTTTAATTGAGATGTTACATCAAATACATTATACTTTACGTTTTTTGTGTAATCGGTTGGAACAGGTGCCAACACATGATTCCCTATTTTTTCACCATTAATATAAAGCTCATACAAACCCATACCCATAATGTAAACTTTGGCATTTTTTACCTGCTTTTTAACATCGATTTGCTTGCGAATATAACGTGCTGATAATTTTGAAAACTGGCTAACACTATCACCCGGAAACAACTGATTATAACCTATCCATCGGGTTGATTTCCAATCGGCATAGGTTAAAATACCCATACTCCAATGTGCGGTTTCACTCCATTGGGTTTCTCCTTTATTTGTCCAGACTTTAACTTTCCAATAGGCTTCATCTTTACTATCCAATTTTTTTCCTGAATAGGTTATATTCATTGAAGCATTGCTCGATACTTTGCCAGAATCCCATAAATCGGCATTATTATTTTTTAATTTTTCAGCTGAAGAAGCTACCAGAATTTGATATGTTTTTTGCTCAACTTCTGATACGTCAGTGATAATTTGCCAACTCAATCGTGGCTGCAACACATCAATCCCTAATGGATTTGTAAGCATTTCACATTGAAGATTATGCAACTTTATATCATTTTGAGCCATTACAGAAAATGAAAAAAGAAGTATAACTATATATTGAAGTCTTTTCATTAGATTTTATACCTACAAGGTTTTCAAAACCTTGCAGGATTTTTTATTTGATTTGTAAATTTTATTCAGAAACAAGTTTTTCTAGTTTTTCAGATGAAGCAATTTCTTGTCCATTTCTAAAAATCTTAAACCCTTTTCCCTTGTTATATTTTTCACCTGTTTTGTCCCATAAAATGGTAATAATAGCACCATGGTACAACACATTATCTAAACAAAACCAATCCCATTTATCTTGAGGAATTAACGGATTGACTTCTATTTTCTCATCAGCTCTTGGACGTAAACCTACCAAGCCTGTAATCATTAAATCATTAAATGTTGAATGATTGTAATAGCGACTACGCTCTCGATCGCCCATTAACCAATAGCCCGTAGTTTCATCTAGATATTCACCAATGTATGGTCGCCCACGATAATATTGCGACTCTACATATAAATTCATTTGTTTGAAATAATCATCTTCTGAAACTACATCTTGACTGTAGTTATTCAACACATTTGCCATAGCTGTTAGTGTTTGAGACGTTGCAAAAGGCCAAACCGCACCATCCCATTCGCAAGTTCCTGTACCATGACTTCTAAAACGTGGACTTCTACGTTCGGCGGTTGTTAAACCAAAAGGTGCAGAAAAACCTTGTTCGTCTTTTACTTGTGCCCAAGCTTTTTCAAATCCTTTGTTCTTTTCTGGAAGATTGAAATACCAAGGAATAAAACCAATGGCTTCCCTTACATTGGAAGAGGTATCTTTCTCGGTCATCGTTTCAAAAAATTCATCTTTGGGATTCCACAAACGAGTTTCAACTAAATTCTGAAGTTTTTCAGCTTTATTAGTAAAATAGACTTCATTCTTTTTATCTCCTTTTATGGCTGCTATTTTAGATAAAGCTTCAGCATTTCCGAACATATAACTGTT
The DNA here is from genome assembly GCF_043558645.1 of Mariniflexile sp. HNIBRBA6329. Lineage (NCBI taxonomy): Bacteria > Pseudomonadati > Bacteroidota > Flavobacteriia > Flavobacteriales > Flavobacteriaceae > Mariniflexile > Mariniflexile sp. HNIBRBA6329. The sequence goes on from NZ_JBIFXS010000002.1 coordinate 288,681, forward strand.
GATGGTTGGACGTACATTTTGTACATGGCGCCCGCCACTTAGGGATTCTTCCATGCCATCTTTCACGTCAATTTGCCAAAACAATCCATCAGTTCTACCTCTATCAATTTCCCATTGTGCATATTCTGAAACTAAATCGGGGTACATATCCAATAGAAACTTATCATCTTTATTTACCAAATAGCGGTTGTAAAGCGCATCGGCAGTCCAGCTACTAAAATTCATGAGCTTTTTCATTCTACCTCCGTCATTCCCTCTAAACCATAACTTTACATTTTGTTCGATGAATTCTGGATTGTGCACCCATCTAAACTCATAAATGTGATGCCCTAAAGCACATGCAATTAAATTGTATTTATCGGCGTACGAACGGTCTACCAAAAACTCGGTAATGGCGTAACCTTGTGGTGTATTGGTGATGTGCTTACGCAAACTCCACCAACGGAAATAATACATTTCTTCAAAGTTTTGTTGCGGACATTCAAACAATGGAATATTCGTTTTCATCCAAGACCAAGCACTATCATTTGGAATAGCTTTGGCTATGTTTTCATCTTCCATGGTGTTGAAATAATCTACATAATGTTTGTAGTTATCAACTTCTAAAACATATGGTTTTTGAGCTACCAAAGTCGATTTACAACTACTAAATACAACTGTAAAAAAGACTAATAATAGTTTGATATGATTGATTTTTGAATTCATTTTAATAGTTTATTTAGCGTAAAAGATATAGGATTCTCCTGCTTTCATTTCCACATCATACTCGTAATACTTAGGAAGCTTCACTTTCTTAATTTCTGCTTTTTCAGAAATAATTGGTTGCTTAACTTCCACATCATAAAACAACGGATTTGGGTTTTTGCCTTTTGCTTTTTTAAGTCCATTCCCCTTTAATGGTGTTTCACTCCGTAATCTACAATTACCACTAATTTTTGGTTGAATTTTTAATTCTAAAACACTGTTGTTTTTCCAAATCAAATCAATTTCATAACCTCCTCTAGACTTCAAACCTTTTATTTCACCATCTTTCCAAACATTTGGTAAAGCAGGCAATAAATGAATAGCGCCTTCGTGACTTTGCATGAGCATTTCTGCAATACCTGCTGTACAACCAAAATTACCATCTATTTGAAATGGTTGATGGGCATCTAGCATATTTGGATAGGTTCCACCACCTTTTCGTTGGTCGACAGTTACTAAATGCAATTGGTCTTGCAATAATTTATATGCATGATTGCCATCTAACAAACGTGCCCATAAATTTACTTTCCAACCCATAGACCACCCAGTAGATTCATCACCTCTAAAATTTAATGAGGTTTTTGCTGCTTCAAATAATTCAGGAGTTTTAAAAGGTGAAATTTGATTACTAGGAAACAATCCGTACAAGTGTGATACATGACGGTGCTTGTCTTCAGGGTCGTCCCAATCGATCAACCATTCTTGCAATTGCCCATGCTTTCCAATTTGCATTGGCGGCATTTTAGCTAAAGCATCTTTTAATTTTTCGGTAAAATTTTTATCTTCTGAAAGAATATGTGTTGCTCTAATAATGTTGGTAAACAAATCGAAAATCAATTGATTATCCATGGTTGTTCCTGCGGTAATAGTTGATGTACCATCTTCACCAGCATGTGTGTTTTCAGGAGAATTTGAAGGCACTACCACTAAATATCCCGAATTAGGATCTTTAATCATAAAGTCTAAAAAGAACGTTGCCGCTCCTTTCATTATGGGATAAATTTCTTTTAGATAATTTTCATCACCCGTATATAAATAACGCTCCCATAAATCTTGACATACCCACGCGCCACCTGTTGGCCACATACCCGATGCCGCATTATCTATTGGCCCTGTAATACGCCAGATATCGGTATTATGATGTAATACCCAACCATCGGCATTGTACATAATTTTAGCTGTTTCTTTGCCAGTTTCAGCAACTTCTTTTACCATTTGAATAAACGGTTCGTGCATTTCGGACAGGTTAGTCAATTCCGCAGGCCAATAATTCATTTCCGCATTAATATTCATGGTGTACTTGCTTTCCCAAGGCGGAAACAACATATCGTTCCAAATACCTTGAAGATTTGCAGGTTGCCCACCCGGTTGTGAACAGGAAATTAATAAATAACGTCCGAATTGAAAATATAAAGATGCCAACTGCGGATCGAATTGACTATCGAATTTTCGAATGCGCGCGTCGGTAGTTTCTTTAGCTGCTTCGGTAATTCCCAAATCGAATGATACACGGTTGAAGAATTTTTGATAATAGGCAACATGTGCTGATTTAATGGCCTCAAAATCTTTGATTAAAGCGTTATCTAAATACGCTTTGCTTTTAGCAACTTCGTCTTCAGTAAGTTCTTTATAATTTTTAAAATTGGTAGCTATTGAAATGTAAAGGGTTACCTCATCAGCCTTATTAATACTAATGATTCCATTTTTAACGGAAACATCACCTCCTATATTTCTAGCCGCCATTCTACCTTGAAACTTAACACGTCCTCTTTGACCTTCTACCGTACTTGTTTCACCTGAAAGGGATACTTGATTTCCTTCGGTTTTGGTTAGTGTTTTATCAAACGGACTATTCATAAACACATTTCCAGTGATTTGTCCCGGTTGACTAGCCGTTAATTTTACCACTATCACTTGGTCTGAAAACGCCGTAAGTATTTCTCTTGTAAATGTAACGCCATTCACAGCATACTGAACTTTAGCGGTTGCATTTTCAATATCTAAATCGCGATAATAATTTGTATAATTTTGATGCCCCGGAAATGATAAATATACACTTCCAAAGGTTTGATATGGCATTCCATTATTGGTTTGCGAACGGATATCTGAGGTTGCCAAATCTTGTGCTTCCTTATATTTTCCATCAAAAATAAGCTGACGCACTTTAGGCAATGCCTTTAATGCTTTATCGTGTGCAATGCTATTAGGAGAACCTGCCCAAATGGTTTCTTCGTTTAACTGCAAACGTTCCACCGCTGGATCGCCAAAAACCATAGCACCTAAACGTCCGTTTCCTAAAGGCAAGGCTTCGTTCCAAATTTCGGCTGGTTCATCGTACCAAAGTTTTAATTCGGTTCCCGCTTGAGCAAACAAATTATTTACCCCAAAAAGAAAGATTAGGCAACAAAGAATTTTAATATTTCTATTTTTTAACATCATACTCTTTATTGTTTTTTTCTCCAAATAATTCATACAATTCATCTATATTTTTCATCGCGTTTTGTGGCACGTTTTCAACTTTATTTCCAAAAACATATAAGTTCTCGTAGGGTTCAATAACACAATCGGATTCGTCAATTTCACCCTCTTTATTTTTAGCTTTTTCTAAATTCAACCCTAAATGCTTCGCCATAAAAGGATACATAACCATACGTTTAGACATACCATAATCATGTCCTTCTTCTGCAAAATGAGCATTTTCAACTAGATCCTTTTTACCATAAAAACCATAGGTTCGTTGTATAAATGGAAATTCTAATTCAGGAACGTTGCTAGTCCAATCTTTCCCATCAGAAATAATAAGTTGTGGTTTTGGTACTGCCATGGTTGCTACTTCAACATTGTTTGTCCCATTTCCGCAGAGATGAATACCACGACCACTTTCGCAAGGACAACCACCAGAATGATTTGCTGACACCATAACCACGGGAACAGACACTGTTACTCTATCATCTAAAGCTGCCAAAAACATTGTATGCGAACCACCACCAGAACCACCTGTAACGCCCACACGAGAGGCATCGGCATGTTTTAGAGTTGACACATAATCCAGCAAACGCATACCGCTTAATAGTTGTATGGTTGAAGCGATGCTGTTACGATGCATCGTTTCTGGAAACTGCAATTGCGATTCACCCCAAGCAAACAAATCAAAATTTATGACAATGGCTCCCATTTTAGCCAACATAGCACAGCGTAATTGTTCGTCTTTTCTATACCGACCATCACCAAAATGTCCGTTAGGTGTTATAATAATAGGCGCTTTTTTATTCAATGGGTATGGTTTGTAAATAGAACCCGTTGTATAAACTCCCGGAAGAATTTCCAACCCTATATTTTCAACACTATACCCTTTATACTTTCGTTTTTTGGTTAAAATAGGTTTGAAATCAGGCATTTTTGGTGCTTTATCAATTCCGAAAGCTGTTATCATGCACTGTTTCAATTCGGCTTTTCTGGTTTCCCAAGTTTGTTTATCACTATAAAAACTTGACAAAAAAGCTAAACGTTCTACGCTTTTGGGAATGGATACTCTATGGTGTTGAAATTCCCTGATTTCATAAGTACCATCTGCTTCTTTAAACGTTGTTAAATTGAAAGGTGCTAAAACATTAGCTAAAGACACTTCTAAATTATCGGGTTCGATTTTCCAATCGGCATAATCCAATACTTTATCTTTCAACAAACCTTTATTATCTTCAATTTTTACATGGAAAATAATTTCAATTTTATGAATTGTTTCTGCAATAGGCGTTCTGAAATTAGTATCAGAAGTTTGTGCCTGCATTGTTGAAAACAACAATACGACTATTGAAAAAACTACTATGTTTATTGATTTTAATTTCATTTTAGTTACTTTCTATACTGTAAACTCCCGAACCTATTATAAAAGTTGGTTTATTTGCTTTTTTATCAACCTCAATTTTTCGTTTAAATTGATTTAATGATTTTCCGTTAATTGTGATTTGAGATTCTGCATTGACAGGCAAAATCACTGTTGCTGTTGTATTCACAGGCACTTCAATTTTGAAAATAGTTTTGTTATCTTTCTTCTGCCATTCTGAAACTATTGTTCCGTAAACCGATTTATAACTTGCTTTTACAAAGGTCATATCGCCCACAATCTCTGGTTGAATGAAGAAGTGTTTAAACCCTGGATGTGCTTCATCGGGAACGATGCCTGCCAAACTTCTGTAAAACCATTCTTCAATTTGTCCCATCATAAAATGGTTCCATGAATTTCCTTTTCTTGGATCCCATTGTTCCGTTAATGTGGTTAACCCAAATTTAATTTGAAATCCGTAACCCGGTGTATCATAATGGTTGTTCATTTTATACATGGTTTCGTTTTTATAATTTCTAGCCAACGCTTGAAATAAGTAACGATTCCCTACATCGCCCGTTGTTAATCGGTAACCTCTGTTCTTTATGTCAGCCAATAAATTAGCCATAACCGCTTCTTTATATTGCGGTTCTACAATATCCATAAAAAGCGACACTGCATTACTAAATTGGCTTTCTGTACCGTATTGTTTCGTTTCTTTGTTGAAAAACTCCTTATTGTATGCATCTTTAATATGAGATGCTAAAGTTTCGTACTTAGAAATATCTTCCGTTTTATTTAGATGCTTTGCTGCTTTGGCAAATAAATATGCTGCGTAGTAATAATGACTGGTGGCAGAAAGGGCAATAGGACTATTTTTTGAATAACCAGCAGCATGCTCGCCATAATCGTACCAATCGCCCAATCCGTAATCAAGGATATAATCTTCAGATTTAGAAGTTAAGTAATCAATATACCTTTTCATTACTTGATAATAATCTTTTATCAAACTATCATCGCCATAATATTCGTAATACATCCAAGGCAGAATAACACCTGTAACGCCCCATTCCGGAGAATCGGTAAAATCGCCACCAAACACCACATATTCTGGCGCGATGGTTGGAATCATACCATTTTCGCGTTGCGCATCTGCAATATTTTCCATGATACTGGGAATGTAGGTTTGCAAATTATAATTGAAAATCAATCCAGGACCATTAAGGTGTGCTTCTTCCAACCAACCCAATTTTTCACGATGCGGACAATCCGTCAACACTGCTTGAAAATTACTTTTAATGGCATTATTGATAAGCTCGTGCGCTTTGTTAAAAATTTCGTTGGAGCATTCAAAACTACCTGCCTCACCTGCCGAATTATAAATAAAATTAGATTTGATATCTAATAGTGTTGGTAAATCTTCATTGGTTATTTGAAGATAATTTATGTTTTCAATTTGAATGTATTGATAGCCATAATAACTGAATTTTGGCTGCCATGTTTCAACACCTTCACCTTTTAAAGTGTATTGAAAATAGTATGGTTTTCCAGAACGCCCTTGACTGATGGTACCATCATCTTGCAAACCTTCACCCACCCATATTTGAACTGTTTGTCCTTTTTTACCTTTTACTTTTATGGTGGGAAACCCCGATAGGTTCTGCCCCATATTAAATACATAGGTGTTTGGCTTGATCTCATTAACTTCTTTTACTGAGTATTGCTTTTGAATGCTTACAGGCGGTGCTGTTTGCGCTTTCAATGCGCCTTTTGGAGCTTCTTGAATTATAACAGGTTTCCAATGGGCATCGTTAAATATTGGTGTATTCCAACCCAACTGTTCTAAATTGGCATCGTAATCTTCACCGCCAAACATACCATTATATGTAATGGGGCTTTCTTGGTATTTCCAACTGCCATCAGAACTCACAACCTCTTCTGAACCATCAGTATAAATAATTTTCATATTAAAAAACAAGGTAGGCGGACCAAAACTTATAAAAAATTTGGTATAACGCTCCTGCAAAGTATTGTACATGCCATTACCTAAAAGGACTCCAATGGTATTTTTTCCTTGTTGTAAATCTTCCGAAGTTAATTCATAGGTGTTGAAATTCACCGATTTATCATAATCCGTCCATAAAGGTGCAAATTCACTGTTGCCTATCTTCTTTCCATTAATAGTTAATTCATAATGCCCTAAACCAGACACATAAACCACCGCTTCTTTAATCTCTTTTGAAATTGAAAACGGTTTACGAAGCATGATACTTTGACGTGACAACGGATGGGATGCATTGATGATGGAATCCTTTTTTGCTCTTTTGAACGTTGCCGTATGGTAATTTCTGCCTTCTGGCAAATGGCTGTTGGCCTTTGTAATGGCACCAATCCATATGGGATTTAAGTTTGATGACACAGGTGTTATTCTGAAAAATGCCGATTTACTAAAACTTGATTCTTGGTTATCCTGATTCCAAATTTTTACTTTCCAAAAATATTTGGTTTCGTTTTTTAAAATTGAGCCTGCATAAGTAATAAACTGACTTTGGTTTGACATTACTTTACCACTATTCCAAACATCAGCTTTATTGTCTTGCAGTTTTTCTTCAGAAGAAGCAACCAAAATTTGATATGCTTTTTGAGAAACATTTGATTTTTCAGACACCAATTGCCAACCTAACCTTGGTTGTTTATTAACTACTGCCAATGGGTTTTCAGCTAAATCACAAGTCAATTGCGTAACTATGGTTTGTCCATTAGAACTGAATCCAATGGATAGAAAAACGAAAAATGATATGTTTCTTAAAAATTTCAAACTATTGTTTTTTAGTCACTAATGATTTAATATTAAATACAGCTTCTGGAATGCTAACGCCTGTATAAGGCACATCATCATAATCTGGTGTATCAACAGGGGTGTCCGGATTTGGATAATGACGTTGCTCACCTGTGCGGAACATAATACGCGAAATACCTTCTACGGGTTGAAAAAAGATACCACGTGTTGGCTCACTATTATTAACTGAAACGGTGTAAGAGCGTGATGATGCTTCTAAAGACACTTTGATTATATATTCTTTTCCCGCTTCATAAGATGTAATATTTCTTAAACGGTAGCCTGCTTTGTGTTTCAAATTACCATCCGTATCAAAAATAAATCGAATAGCTGGCATGCCTTGATTATTTTGCAATTCCACCTCCAGCATACCATGATTGTTTTGCTCTGGTTTTACGATAAAAGTTGCTTCCATCTTTTCGGCAAACGGAATAACACGTTCCACACGTGGATAATCAAAAGGATCTTGGTCGCGTAAGGTTAACCATTTTTCATTATCCTTTTTTTCAATTTTTGCTGAACCCCATGATAAATCGTATGTATTCCAAAATTTTAATTCATCTCCATTTGGAAGCTTACTAAAAACATCGTTAGCATCTTTATCAACCGTACTTGTTACTGGAACTGGTACCGAAGCTACCCACATATCTTCCTTATTCATGCTATAAGTTAACCATATTTTTCCATCTGGAGGCGTACCGTTTCCTTCCACAATACCCCGAACGTATTGCGGTCCGTGCGATTTATAAGCACCACCATAACGCAATCGAGATATTTCACCATGAACCAATAATAAATCGGTGTAATTTAAGCCGTCATCACTGGTTGAAATGGCTAATGGCCAACGGAATTCCGATGGATTATAAACCGTTGCATAACGACCATCCGATGTTTTTTGTCCCCAAATTTTGGCATTACTATTTACAAAACCAGGTGCTCTAAGCGCATCGTATTGCCATGTTTTACCATTATCGGCACTCATAGAGGTTAAGGCATGTTTCCATAAACCAACCACGCGTCCATCTGGTATGTGGTAGTAACTAAATGCTTTATATTCTTTTTTAAGCGGAATTAATGGATCGTCTCTATCGGCTTCTTCAACCCATTGTTGCATCATCAATGGTGTTGCCAATAATTCTTCGCAAGCTTTTTTAAAGCCTTTATCTTTACTTTTTGTGTAAAATGGATATGCTGATTTGGAGGTGTCCCATGTTTTATTATGACGAATAAAATAAATAGGTCCAAAACTACCGTCTTTATAAATTTCACGAATAACCCGACCAATACCTTTACCATCGTTGGGATCGTCGTGTGGTTTCATAACAATCCCGTAATAAGCCAAAGTAAAAAACCGGTTATCTGAAGATGTAAAAAAGCCCATACGTTGGTGCATCACCGCTTTTAAGTTTTTTGCTACTGCATCGACACCTTCTTTCACGTAACCATCTGGAATGTTATACATGGGAAAAACAACTTCAGGAAAGCTCCAATTTTCACCATCTTTTGAGGTTTGTAAAAATGATTGACTAGGAGGAATGTGTTCGCCAACAGGATCGCTTAAATATTGTACAAAAAAGGTATCGTTCCAATAAGCTATATTAGGTGCGTGGTTGTATGTCCACCCAAAACCATCCGATTTTTCGGGATGCTCTCTACTTGCTCTCATAATTTGAGTTGCATGTACACCAACCGCCGGACTTAACTGCCCATGATGGTAATCGATATTTGATAGTGTTTTACCAACATATTTTATGGTGTCTTGTTGTGCTTTTGCAGAAATACAAACCGCCAAAACAAAAACTCCTGAAACTAAATACTGGTTTATCTTTTTAAATTCAATCATTATTTTTCTTTACTTTTTTCTATTAAACCCTGTAAAACTTTATTAGAAATGGTACTAATTGTGCCATGCTTATGTCCTTCTGGAAGTTTTATTTCAGCAGTTACATCTTCAAAGGCTTTAAAGTCTGACGTTCGGACTGCTTTATAATTCATGTCACCATAATTATCATAGTAAATCAGCCATTTACCATCTATTTTTAATACTGTTGGTCCTTCCGATTTAAACCCTGTATAAGGTTCAGATATATTTTCAAAAGGCCCTAAAGGTGATGTTCCGAAGCCAACTTTTAGATTTCGCATGGGACGTGTATTGTCTTTTATTACTAATACATAATCGTTTTTTCCTCGCTTCACAATCACGCAATCTATCACACTAAAACCTGGGTCTAAGAATAATTTGGTGTCTGAAAATGTTTTAAAATCTTTTGTAGTGACGTAATACATTCGATGATTATTATATTCATCTTCAATGCCTTTTTCAAAACGAAATGGAATGGTTGATGCCCAAATAATAATGTAACGGTCTTCAACGTCATCATAAAAAATTTCAGGAGCCCAAACATTTATTACTTCGGGTTCGTGCTCCATTACTGGAATATATTGTTGTTCACTCCAGTTTATTAAATCTTTAGAACTGGCATACCCAAAACCATTACCACCCTTCCAATCTGTAGTCCAAACCATGTGATACGTATCATCTTTTCCCTTTACAATGGAAGGGTCACGCATAATTTTACTAGCGCCCGCTTCAGGCTTTAAATAAGGGCCTTTTAAATCCTCCCAATGATACCCATCATTACTGTAAGCTAAATATAAACCTTCTGTTGCTGGCTCTCTAAAAGATGTAAAAATGTAAGCGTCCTTTTTTGGTGCACAACTAAAAAGTATTGGTAATAATATCAGTAATAGTAATCTTCTCATCGGTTTAACGCTATTTTATTCTAATTTAATTTGATTTCTGTTTTCAAATCTTTTCCCATCACCAACACTTTTTTTACATTTTCAAAAACATTGTTTTTTAAGTAAATAGCTTTGGTTTCTGAACCATCTGCTTCTAAAAACACATCGGTTGGTTGCATGGGAAAATTGCCATTAATCATCATATTAGACACATTCATTAATTTAATAACTGGTGTGTCTTTTAAAGGAGATGCCGTTGAAACATTGTCTAAAATCAAATTTTTAGAGTTCTGAATTTTAAATGCTGCTCCAAGTTCTGTATTCACTTTCACATTATGAAACTCAATATCATAGGCTGTATCTATAGAAAACCCTTCTTTTGATTCGATATTGATATTTGAAAATGACAGGTTATGGATTGGCATTTCTGGGATACCAATAACACGACACGCAGTATTAACATTGGTTGCCGTAACATTACTTATATGGATGTTTCTAAAAATTGGCGTGCGCTCGGTTACAGGTTCTTCAACGGTATTCTTATCGTAAAATAAGTTAAACATAAAAGCTTCTTGCTTAATGTTATTCATAACGATATTGGATACTCGAATGTCTTCAACAACACCGCCTCTACCACGAGCCGCTTTTAAACGAATACCTCTATCGGTACCATCAAACACACAGTTTGCAATCGTTACTTTTTTTATCCCTCCAGACATTTCACTACCTATTACCACGCCACCATGACCACTTAACATGGTACAGTTTGTTATGGTAACATTCTCGGTAGGTGTTGCCCATTTTCTACCATCGGCATCACGTCCTGATTTTATTGTAATACAATCGTCGCCCACACTAATATGGCAATTTGAAATATGTACATTTTTACAAGATGTTGGATTGATACCATCGGTATTTGGTGAGTATGGATTAAAAATAGTAACACCATCAATAGTTACATTATCGCAAAATGCAGGATTAATGGTCCAAAACGGTGAATTTTGAATGGTAACACCTTCAATTCTTACATTTTTACAGTTGAAGGCTTGAAATAATGGTGGACGATGAAACAAATAACTTCTAGTACGCTCGTAATAAGGTTCTGTTTTTAAATCGGCATTAGCTTCCTGCGTCATTTTTTGATATTTGGTAAGTTCCAATTTTTCTTTAGCAGATTCTATACGCCAAATTTCCTTCCACCATGCTTCACCTTGTCCATCAATAGTTCCTCTCCCAGTTATGGTCACGTTTTCTACATCCTTAGCAAAAATCAAAGGTGAAAAACTTTGCATGACCGTACCTTCCCAACGCAATTGCACGAAAGGCAAATAATGATCAAAATTGGTTGAAAACCTTAAAATGGCTCCAGATTCGATATGAATGGTAATGTTATTTTTTAATTTAATAGCACCTGTCAGATATTCTCCCGCAGGAAAATAAATAGTGCCACCACCATTTTTTTCGGCCTTATCTATAGCTCCTTGTATAGCATCGGTACATAATATCCCTTTATTATTTCCTCCTTCATTTAAAATATTCAACCAACCATTTGCTGCTGAACTTATAGAAACAAACGATGTGAAAATCGTTAAACATAATAGTAAGCTTATCTTTTTCATAATATCTCGTTGTTATTTAGAGGTTAAAATTAACACCCAATCGTTGCCATCTACTTGATCACCTAGAGGATCGAAATCACGAATACCTTCATTTTTAAATGTTCCTATTTTGGTGGTTTCACCATTTTTAGGATTGTACCAAGAAGCATCAACTTCCGTTCCTTTAATTTTACCCATATTTACAAAAATGATTCGTCCGTTGTATGTATAGATAAAAGCATAATTTTCGCCTCTGGTTGCTGCTAAATAATCGTATTTCTCACCTTGATTAGCAATTAAACTATTATCTGGAACACGTTCAAAATACGGGTATTGTAAGATTAAATCTTTGATATATTTCATTTGTCCCGCACCAGGGTCGTTCAAGGCATCTACCCAATATTTTTTACTTCCATAAGCTTCGGGTTTTGTATGATTTTCGTGCATTTGCATAATATGGTTGTTCCCATAAGTGAAACCAGCACCACCAGCAAAAACCGACCAATAGGCATAACGGCGCAAATCGTTATCGTTCCATAAAGGTTGCAACGTATCGTGTAAACCTTGCGGAATACCTTCATACGAAGGCTCTCCATCTAAAGTAGGCTTGGTCGGTTTTAAATTGAAATCGACCTGTACATACTTATAGTTATCCTGCGCATACATTTTACCTTCCGTTTCTTGGTCGTAACGTCTATGGCCTGATTGAAACATATTAAAATCTAACCAACTTGCATTATGATAATTATCAGACGAATCGGTACGTCCAAAAGGGTGAAAGGTTACCAAGCAATCAGGATTTTTACTTTTTAAGATGCTTCCTATAGCATTCCATATTTCGGTATTTTCTTCACCTGGAGTATCACCTCCATTCAACCAAATAATATTTTTTCTATCCTTAAATCTATCACCTAAAAAAGTTGCATACGCTTTAGCTTGCTCTAAATTTACTTTACCGCCTTTAACCGATGTGCCCCAAATTGGCACCATACCTAAATACAAATTGTTTTCTTCGGCAACATCTAAAGCATAATCTACATGATCCCAAAAATCGTATTCCTCTGGATTTTCAAAATTATTGCCCTCTGTCACTAAAGGTTTTGACAAATCTTTATTCACCACTGCCGAATCACCATAAACATTCGCCATTTCTTCAGAATGCATGGTCATTATTTGAATCACATTATAGCCCTTTTCCTTTCTATCGGCAAAGTATTTTTTAATCTCGTCTCTATTTAATTTTTTGAATGTTAACCAGCCAGTATCCCCTAACCAAAAAAATGGCTTACCATCTTCTGTTTGAAAATAATGTTTATTGTCAGATACTTCTAATTTTGACATGCCTACTATTTCGGCTTCAACTTGGTCTTTTTTAACTTCTTTACAAGAAATCATTATAGCAACGAATCCGGCTAAAGTTAAAATTCTGAAGAGTTTTCTTTTGTTATTCATTAATTGATAATTTAATTCGGTTATCTTTTTTAGTTTTTTAAATGGTATTGGTTATATATAAGTACCTATTATGCACATTGGGGGTGACATAAAATTTATTTCTTTTTAATAAATACTACTTTCGCATGGTCTGATGGTGCAGATAAAATGTGTTTCAATTTCCCTTTGATTATTGTTTTTGAAACAACAGCTCCACTTGATGAATCGATCCAAAACACTTCGTAATTACCTTTAAAATTAGATAAATCTACCTCTGCCTTTTTTATATCTTTTAAATAGAACAGATAAGATTCACCTTCGTCTTGTAATGACCAAGATTTACTTTGGTAATCTTCTTTTGAATCAACGCTCATTTTTGATAATGACTCATAAAATCCAGATACCATTACATTTGGAATATTGGGCAACGAACCACCTGCCATTAATACGGGCCAACCAAACCTTGGAGACCCATTGGTAGAATACAACACCACTTTATCTGGAAACTCATTACGATACTCACGAACAGCTCTATAAACTTGTTCGTCGGTTTCTTTACCAACATTCATTTTTCGGGCATGTTGGCGTGGCGCTAAATTTTTACCACCTTCGGGTGCGTAGGCACTTCCATCTTCTCTGTAATGCCAATAACGAATATCAATTAAATCGACTGTTTTGTTTCGTTTAGCATCATTTAAAACAGCATCTTGTACATCTTTAGTGGCACTTAAGCCTATGATACCACCTCCCGAAGTTTCATCTTTATATTTTTGAACTTCATCTATCCAAAATTGCATAAAATGAAGTGGACCAGTATATTCGGCACTTGTTAATTGAATGACATTACTGTTATCCTTAAAATTATCCAAAGATTTTCTAATAAATCCTTGATGTAATTTTCGCCTTGTTTCATTTGAAATATCATAAAACTGTTCTGCCATAAAAATACGCTTATCACCTGCATAGGGAACAGGTTCAGGAAAACCTGTATCGTTCACATTATTTGCCGAACGCCATGGCGAACTCGACCAATGCGCACCCGCTTCAATAATATTATGTTGAAAGTATTGCTGGTTGATTAACAACTGTCCGTTAGCTTCGGCCAAATCAGCAAATCCATCCAAACGATTCCAGTACCAAGCATTGTATTTTGTTAAATCGTATTTACTTAAATGATCCCATGCCAAACCTTCACCTGTTCTGGCAAAAGGTTGTTCGTAAAAAGGAGGCCAAACATCGGCATCGATTCTACGGGTACGTTCATGGTCGTCCATTCGGCGCTCGTACCAAAGTCCGTAATTATGTTCTAAAGCAATTACATTGTCCTTTTTGAATGATGCTACAACTTCATCTAAATCATCTGTAAAACCTTTACCAATTCTACCAGGAACAAATCTGGTAACATGCGGTGTGGCATTTTCAACATCATGATCTCTTAAACTACCGCGCCACCACATCACATTGGCTTGATTTCCTGTTATAAGTTCTCCTTTAAAAGTTAGTTTACCGTTCTTTATTTCAACTTTTGAAGTATTGACCTTTTTGCTACTTTGACTGCGCTCAGCACTCGTTTCGCGAAACGAATTCAACTTTAAATCTTCAACCGATTTTAGCTTTGAAGCATCAACCGGAATGGTATTTAATTTTGATACTTTCTGAATCCATTCTGGTAAACTTATGATAGGGTTCAAAGCTTCTTTTGTAAGTTGTTCCGCTTGTTCAAGTGTTGGACTTGTTGAGGGTTCCGACCCCATATCAAACACGTACGGATTCATAGGAAGTTTTTCCAATCTATTTTCTAACTGAGCATAAAATAAACTTCTTGGTGCAATATGATTGTTTACATCTTTCCAATGTCCAGTACCAATCATAATACCTCCCCATACACCAAATGCCCAGTTTTGAGCAGTGGGTGGACTGTAATTATCAATTTTTGATGCTGAAGTTTCCCAAATAACACTGTTAGCCGCCGTCCAACCCGCACCTCTACCCGCTTGTTCACGGTTATTATAACTTAGTGCCTGACCATCAACATATGCCACATCAAACAACACGCCAGTTGCCCAAGACCCTATTGCCCCACTATTACTATATGGTAAATACGATTCACATTGTACAAACGCATTAGGGCCAGTAGTACCAAAACCACCTACTGCAAAATCGTGATATCCACGTTCTGAGTAACAACGTTGAAATAAGGTTTGTTGCCCTTCAGTATAAAATGTATGCCTTCTAAACGCTGCTATTTCTGAAATTGGTTCAGTAGCAATACAATCTTCAACCGTAATTTGTTGTGATGATTTTAATAACGACACCGCACCACCAGCAAAATGCTTAAAGTTAACTTGACGTACCCAAGCGTTTTTTACATGTTCCATGGAAATACCAAACCAACGGTGTTCTTCGTCCTTTAAGTTCGATTCATCGAATGTGGACTTGATTGTTAAGTTTTCAACGCCTATATTTTCAATTCTACCGGCCCACGTGTATGTTATTACTTTGACTTTTCCGTAAGTATCATCTAAAACCATGGTTAGAGGCGCATTTAATATTACTTCATTACCATTGATGCTTTTAACAACACGATTCCACGTCATATCCCAATCTCTGGTTTTCCAACCAATCCAACCAGTTTCACCTCCAAAATCTTTCATCTGTAATTCATCAATCCAATTTTCGGTTAAAGGTTTTTGAATGATTATTTCATCAGAAACTTTTAATCTAGAAGTATTTTTTAATTGAATTTTTAGAGTTCCTAATGGCGTAAATGATGTGTCAAAATCTAAAGTATCTTTGTACTTTTTATCATCAACACCTAAAACTCTAACAACAGCTTCTCGTGTGATGCCCGTTCCTAAAAGGATGGTTTCATTTTCAGCATTTCCACTTCCTCTTAAAACTACTCCAGATTTTTTTATATATAACGTGCCATTTATTTTGAAAATCCCCTTATCTAAAAGCACCGTTCCCCTAAAACCAGAAGCGTTTGGTTTTAAATTGCTCACATAATCAATGGCTGCTTGTATTTTTTGAGTAGCATCTTCTATTTGACTAGATACAAAAATTTTAGCCTCTACATTAGGAATATTTTTTTCAGATGCCATATAACCAGCATATGAAAAGTCTGGGATTTTGTTTCCTAAACTATCGGGAACACTAACTACTTTACCTTGTTTATTCTTTATTATATCTGGGAATTTGCTTTGGGAAAATCCGCTATTTACTATAAAAAACAAGATGATACTTGATAAAACAAATTTATCTTTTTGATGAAAAACAATATTTTTGAGGGAGAACAAATTCATCTTCAAGCAAGTCTTAATAATTACTGTAATAACCCGTTAGGCAATTTTGCCAACGTATCGGTATTATTTTCTGGTTTTGTCCAATCTACTTTTTTAGTTGGATCGATACCATTCATGTATTTTTCTATATTGGTATAACCATCGCCGTTTGAATCTTTATTGGCATCGGAAGCATCATTTGGGTTTAAACCATATTTTTTCTCCCAAGCATCAGAGATACCGTCATTATCAGAATCTTTATAAGGTTTTCCTTTGTATTCTGGATAGCCTCCAACTTGGTCAGGGTGGGTTATAATGCCTTTTTTGTATGAATCGGCAGGTAAACGTCTTTTTATAAATTCTTTACCAATGGTGTTTTCTAATCCGTCTTTATAGTCAATTTTACCTGTTTTAACATAGTTAATCACACGTACATCAACCGCATCTCTTCTTGGTAAAGTAGCTCCAACATTATTTAAAACAAAATCGTAAGCCTCTTCTGCCTTCATAATGGTAAGATGTGGCATTTCAAATGGTTTGTCCTGTTTAATAAACTCTAAATATTCTTTAGCTTCTTCAAACGAACGGTTCTCAATTTGTACACCGCCATTCCAGTTATTGGCTGTTACACTTGGTACGCCATCTACATAATTTCCGGAAACGTATGCTCTACCAAACGTTTTAGGTTCCATGTAACCTGATTCTGGTTTTAAAATTCTATAACGTATCGGTTCATCTTCTGGTGTAATCGGTCCTGGTTTGAAATAATTGTTAATGATGTTAAACATAGAACGGTAATCACCACCATCTAACGAGCGATTCCACCAATTAAACAATACATTGTTTACAAAATTGAAACTACCGTACATACCTATAGACGGATTTCTAGAAATATTGTTAGCCCATAAATTACGAATAAACGTACTGTTTAAACCGCCAATAGTACTGCCAAAAGCATGATTGTATGTATCTAAACCTTCTGAAGAAATGGTGTTTTGAATGGTAACATTCACTGCTGGTAATTTTTCCAATTTCGATTTTTCATTCGCTTGAAATTGGTGTCTGTACAACGAAATATTTTCATCCAACCCCCAACTTACAGAGCAATGGTCAATAATCACATTGCCAATAACGTTACCGCCTAAAGCATCATCTCTTCTGGTAACATCGGTTGCGCCTCTACGAAAACGCATATGACGAATGATGATATCATGGGTATCCAATAACAACGATTCTCCCGCAACACAAATACCATCACCAGGAGCTGTTTGACCAGCTATGGTAATATAAGGTGCACGAACGCTTATTGGTGCTTTTAATTGAATAATTCCTGCTACATTGAATACAATGGTTCTTGCTCCAACAGCTTCGCAAGCTTCACGCAAAGTACCTTTGCCGCTATCTTCTAGACTGGTAACGACAAAAACTTTACCACCACGTCCTCCAGGTGTAAATGCACCGCCACCTTCGGCTCCAGGAAATGCAGGAATACTTGCCTTAATAAGATCTCCCGGGTACGCTGCCCAAGGAATGTAAGGACGCCCTTGCTTTGACTCTTCTTCAATTATGTGATAATTACGTTTCCAAATTTCTTGTAATCTTGCTTCCTCTTGAGCTAAAATTACATCTGTTTTAGATTGAAGTGCCTCAGGAATATCTGGGTATTGTGCAAATACGGGATGTACTAGTGTAGAAAGTACTACTGATACAAATAATTTTTTAATAAGGCTGAATTTAGAAGTTTTCATTTTAAATAGATAATTTTCAGGAAAATTAAACTGTAACTTAATTATTTGGATTCCGCTTTTTTACGTGCTTCAATACGTTCGTACCAACCGTCTCTTTCTTTTTCTAAATCATAACCTTGATCTGATAGGTAGTTATTGATTCTTCCTTTATATTTACCAAACCAAGCATGTTTTTCTTTAGATGAACCTCCATCTATGGCCTTTTCTCTGGCTTCTTTTAGGTTATTATAAATATAATCTTTTTGCTCTTGAGTTAAACTTGGTATCATTTCCAAAAAGGCAGCGTAGGTTTTTGGCAACACACCATAAGTCATACCATCTTTAACTGCATCTATTTTTTCCTCGCTTAACTGGGACTCTAACTTTTTTATATAAGATTTGTGTAACTTGCTGATTGATTTATCCGCTTTAGATTTCAATTTTTCAATTTTGGAATTTTGTTTCTCTTTGGATAAATCACTCTTTTTTAATACTTCAATTTTAGAGTCTCTTTCATCTTGTAATTTACTTAAATTACGATATTGTTCTGCAATTATATTGGTTACCACCTGTTCTTTTTCAGAGTTTTCCAAATTCAATTCGTCTACAATTTTAGCAGCACGCTCGTTTGTTACTTTTATATATTCAGGATCTAAATGCTGTTGTGCCTGAATATTTACAAAAGCTAAAAGCAGAATACTTAAACTTATTTTTCTTAACATGATTTTATTTTTTTTTAAATGAATCCTATTTTAAAAGTGGCTCATTTAAAGTTTCTTTGTTGTTTTTTAGGTCTTTCCAATTGATGGTTTTCTTCGGATTGATGCCATTTATATAATCTTCAATATTGGTATATCCATCTTTGTTTTTATCTTCTTTAGCATCAGAGGCATCATTTGGGTTCAGTCCATATTTTATCTCCCAAGCATCAGGCATTCCATCCTTATCAGAATCTACATAAGGTGTTCCTTTGTATTCTGGATAGCCTCCAACTTGGGCAATATCTGTGATGATTCCACTTTTATAAGAATCGGCAGGTAAACGCCTGTGTTTAAATTGATAAAAAGAGTTTGGGTTTAAGCCTTCAACATATTCAGGTTTTCCGGTTTTAACAGTTCTTGCTATTCTTTGGTCTACAGCATCTCTGATTGGCAAAGTGGCTCCTGCGTTTTTTATTACAAAATCGTAGGCTTCATCGGCTGTCATAATGTTTCTAAACCATGGCATTGGAAACGGTTTACTGGCTTTCATGGCTGGAAAATATACCTTAGCTTCATCAAATGTCATTAGTTCTCCGTTTTTACCTTCTATTTGCACGCCGCCTTCCCAATTATTAGTAGTTACTTTTTCATTCCCTTCTACAATGTTTCCTGTAACATAAGCACGACCAAAAACCATATGATCCAACTTACTTCTTCCAGCTTCTGGCTTTAGTATTCTATAACCAATTGGATTTTCAGTGGAAGTTACCGGACCTGGCTTAAAATAGTTATTAATGATGTTGTAAGTTGCGGTATAATCGCCTCCATCTACAGATCTGTTGCTCCAGTTAAACACAATATTATTCACAAAATTGAATATACCGTTCCATCCAATGGATGGGTTTCTACCAGCATTATTTGCCCACATATTTCTAATAAAAGCACAATTTTCGCCTCCTAAAGTACTTCCAAAAGCATGGTTATACGTATCTAAAGCTTCGCCAAACAAACTATTTTGAATGGTGATATTAACTGTTGGCTTTTTTTCATCTTTATAATCTGCTCCCGGACTGTACATGTGTCTGTAAATAGACATGTTTTCGTCCAATCCCCAAGTGGCAGATATATGATCTAACATAATATTTCCCACGGGGTTCCCTCCAATGGCATCATCACGTCTACCTACAAAGGTTTCGCCTCTACGGAAACGCATGTGGCGAATAATAACATCGTGTGTGTCTATCCAAACTGATTCTCCTGCTACACAAACACCATCGCCTGGTGCTGTTTGACCTGCTATGGTTATATAAGGTGCCCGAATAATTAATGGGGTTTTAAGTTTGATAATACCTGCTACATTAAAAACAATAACTCTGGCACCACCTTTTTCACAAGCTTCACGTAAGGTTCCCGGACCTCTATCTTCAAGACTTGTTACGGTATAAACATTACCACCGCGACCACCATAAGTGTACATACCACCACCTTCGGCTCCTGGAAACGCAGGTATATCTGCCTGTGGTAAATCGGTAGGTCTTCCTGCCCATGGCAAATACGGTTTACCTTCTTTTTCTTCTTGCTCTACAATTACTTTTGCTTTTTCCCAAGCTTCATCAGAATGTTTGTAAGCCTCTGTTTTAATGGCTTCCTCTTTTGCTCTATCTTCAGCAGTTAGCTGTGGGTATTGTGCATAGGTAGTCGTTACTACTAAAAACAACATGTATAAAATAAAATTACTCTTTTTCATTATCTTTTTTTTATTGAACTTGCAATGACGTTTATTAAAATTTAGGACTTCGACAAGCTCAGTCTGACTTAACTAAACATCATTTTAAATTGTTTTTTTTTGAATAAAAATGATACCCCATCTTGACTTTTCATTTTTAGAAAATAAAAAGTCAAGATGAATTCATTGTTAATTTTACCATTTATATGGCAAGCTTTTTAGTTTTAAAAAAAAATACCTGTATTTAAAACAAATACAGGTATTTTCATTTTAAATAATTAATTTATATTAATTACTCCAAATTAGTTATACGGAATAAATGAACCTCCCCATCCTTGTGTTTGTTGCAAATAAGGTGCCGTAATGTATATGTTTTGATAAATTCCAAAGAAATAATATTCATTATACCACTTAAATGTAAAATTAGTTGGGTTTTCAATACCATCATCTTTAACAACAACTTCAAAATGATTATCATATAAATAATCCACATACTCAGCATAGGTTGTAATTCCACTAGGGTACGTAGTGGCGTCTCTATTAATAACAGGAGCGCTACTTCCTTTAAATGGATCTACAAACCCAGTGTAATAGGTTGATGCATCGCGCTTAGCAAATGTATAGTATCCTTGTCTCCTAGAACCTTCAATAGGCGTTTGATTTAAACGTGTACAAGTACCAAAGTCGTCGTTATACAATAACCAACGTCTTAAATCAAAAAAGCGTTTGTTTTCATAAGCAAACTCTACTTTTCTTTCATTTATAACCGCTGCAAAATATTGATCTCTAGTCGCTAAACTCGCTAAACCATAATCGCCATCACCATTTGTAACTCCTGCTCTAGCTCTTATAGACTTGATATAATCTTTACCTTCTGATAATTTATCAATACCTATAGCTGATTCTGCTAAATTAAGAACCACTTCTGCAAAACGTATTTCCATATAATCATCACCATTATTTCTAAATGAATTTGTGCTAGCCGAATTTTTATTGGTAAACTTTCTCAAATAAATTCCGGTTGTATGAATTGGAGTATCTGTTGCTATTTTTGGTCCACTAGGATTTACTGCGAAAGGAAACCAATAATAGGTCCAGTTTTTAAAATTCGCATTTCCTGCATATGGCCATATACTACCATTGTATGCAAATGTATGATAAAAACGAGGATCTCTATTTCTATAAAAATGGTTAAGGTTACCATTTGGATTGTATGGCGTTCCATCTGCCATAGGAAAAGCATCCATAATGTTCTTCGTTGGCGTCATTCCTGCATTACCACCTTGAACTTTAGAACGTGTTTCATATTCTGTATAATTATTTTTCAATGTCATTCCAGAATTTGCAGCAAAATCATTGAATCCAAAAGCAAAAATAGATTCTTTACCATTGTCCTTAAACCACATATTTTGCCAGTCTGCATCCAACCCTTTTCCTGCAGCTAAACATACATTGTAAGCCTCTAAATTCGCATCATAAGCACGTTGCCATCTTGCTTTGTCATCTGTTCTGTTAAACAAAGGACTTGCCCAAGTTAATAACACACGTCCTTTTAAGGCAGCTGCAGCTGCAACAGTAATTCTACCTGCATCTGCTGCCGTATAAGGTCTGGCATTTTGCAATAGGGTTTGCGACATGTTTAAATCTGAAACTATTTGATCTATCACTTTAGCAGACGAACTTCTAGGTGTTTGATTTATTGGGTCATCAGCCACTAATGGCAGTTCTCCCAAAACAATGGGAACCCCTCCATACAACCTTACTAATTCAAAATACTGCCATGCGCGCCAAAAATACAATTGACCTTTAATTTGATTTTTAAAATCTTCTTCAAGCCCATTATATTTATCAACATTATTTAAATACAAATTACAATATCTTATTCTTGTATACGCATCATTTTGAGCATTCGTTTTTATTGGCTGCCCTAAAGATTTTAAACAGTGGCCATTTAAAGGTGATATTTCTGCCCATGGCTTGTTAATATCTACTTCACCTGCCACCTCATCGGTTGCTTTTGCAAAAATAGTTGGGTTGCCATTACCTGGAACATCGGAATTATCAACCGCACCTTTTGACCACATAGCCATATTTACACTTCCAGTTGGCAACATTAAATTATACAAATAGTCTACATAATTTTTTGCTAAAGATTCATATTGATATATCTCAACATCAACTTTTTGGTAATTTTTCTTTTCTTCAATAAAATCTGTACTGCAGCTATACAATATGACAATAACAGAAAATATGAACAGCTTTTTTATTTTGATATTTTTCATGCTTTTATTTTTTTAAATTTAAAAACCAATATTTACACCCAAAGAATAGGTTTTTAGCACAGGATAACTGTCGTATGAACCATAAGGACTCAAACCAAAATCTTTATAAGGATTAAATAAAATAAATGGATTCATTGCCACTAAATTCAATCTAAAACTATTTACTCCTACTTTCTCAGTTAATGTTTTAGGAAATGCATAGCTTAAGTTTATGTTTCGCATTACTAAGCTAAAACTACTCACCTGCCAAAACTGAGAACTCACTGTATTTATTTCCTTATTTTGTGGTGCAAGATTCGGAATCGTTCCCGTTGGATTTAATTGCTCATCGTACATATTAGCCCAAAATGCCGGTCTGTTTTGATAATTACCAGTAATTAAATTTGAAGTAAAAGGAGTCTTAGCACTACCTACCTCTCTATAACCACCCCAATTTACAGTTAATACGGTATTTAAACTTAAACCCTTGTATCCTAATTTAATTGCAGTAGAAAAACCTTGTGGTCCTTTTGCAGGTTTTTTTAATTGTATTTGATCATTATCATCTATAACTCCATCTTTTGGACCAAACGTTTTAGTTTCTGGATCCCAAGCGCCTCGAACATCTCTATAGTATAACATACCGGGTCTTAGTGCTGATACTGGTTTTCCAAAAACCGATGTAACTCCTGTTTCGGCAATATAGTTATCAATATCGGCTTGGGTTTTAAACATTCCTTGGTAATCATAGCCCCATTGACCGCGATCTGAAGGTCCTGGTTGATTAGTTTGCCAAGGAAACCAGAAAATCTCATTCGTAAAATTACCTGCAATTATTTTATTATTATACCAACCTGAAAGAACCGTTACGCCATAACTAAAATCTTCACCTACGGAATCACTCCATCCCAGAGATATTTCAGTTCCCCAAGTATCATATTTACCTGAGTTTGAAGAAGCCGATGCACCACCAACAGTAAAAGGCACACCAGAATTTAAATTAGTTAATGCCTCTGTTCCAATATTATAAAAAGTTTCAGCAGTTGCCGACAGCCTGTTATCAAGAAACCTAGCTTCAAAACCAAAATTGGTTCTGAGTTCTTTACCCCACCTAACATTTGGATTTGCTATTCTGTCTGGAGATAAACCAGCAGATACCGTTGAGTTACCTCCAAAAACAGCACCACCATTAGTTTGTGTGCTAAAATTTTGTCGCCATTCCCAAGCTCTGGTATCATCTTTACCCGTTAATCCAACAGACCCTCTAAACTTTAAAAAATCGATGGTGTTTGATTTAAAAAAAGCTTCCTTAGATATAATCCAACCACCAGAAATAGAATAAAAATTTCCCCAATAATTTTTAGGAGCAAACTTTGCAGAGACATCAGACCTTAGCAAAAATTCAGCATAATACTTATTATCATAATTATAATTAAATCTTCCAACCAGTCCTAAATCTGCCGATTCATACCTCCAATTATAGGTGTTTTCAACATCAAAATTACCTGTAGTTTGCCAAATCATACCATCTGCATATTCTGGCACTCCAAATTTAATGATACGGTCATGATACTCAAACCTTTCCGATTTCTCAATAGCTAAAAAAGCAGACACGCTATGCTTACCAAAATCTCTATCGAATGTTCCTTGAAGGCGTAATTGTTCATTACCATTTTTATAATTATCTATAAGTAATCTATCACCATTCACGATCTCATTTACAATCCTAACTGTATTAGTTCCTAATGGACCTGTACCGCTTTCATACAAAACATACGTTTGCCCTGGCGTTCTAACATTATCCGTAAGATCGTTATCAGCACCATAAAATTCATACAGATTAAACTTAGTACCTGATTGAGTTGCTCTGGAACCACCTTCTTGACGGGAATAAGTAGCTCCTACTTTTAACCCTTTTATAAATGGCAACTCGTACTCAAAATTTAAGTTTACATTAACATTATTTTCTCCACTTACAGCTAAGTTTTGCAGTCTTTGTATTTCTCCATAATGAAATCCTGCCAAAGCATCATTTCCATTTGAACCAATTTGCAAAGTAGGCATACCATCTATATACAATGGTAAAAATGGCGCTCTGTTTTGTAACTGTCTAAAATCGTTTTCTTCATTCTCACTACCAATTTTACTGGTTGTTTTACTTTGGTCAGTAAAATATCCTGAAACCTGAAAACCAGCTTTAAACCCTTTTGCCAAATTAATGTTAGACCCAGCCCTAAAAGACCAACGATCGTAATTTAAAGTCCCTAAATTCCCGTCTTGTGTGTAGTATGATATACCTCCAAAATACGTAGCGTCATCGGTACCTCCACTAATATTAAGATTATGTCTTTGGGTTCCAGCAGATGTCCAATAATCATCTAGAGCATCATAATTTATAGTTTTAAAATGCTCTAACTCTGCTGGCGAAAAGAATAACTCACTATTAGGTGCAGGATCTGCAGGATCGTATCCTCCATTAGGCCCGTTCATAATATTAAAAACCCTACCAAAATCGTAAGCACTAAGCATTTTATGGCGGTAGGTTTCATCAGCAACCGAAAAATTTCCTGAATAAGAAAACTTTGCGGGTCCTTTCTTCCCCTTTTTAGTAGTTACCAAAACTACCCCTTGTGCTGCCCTAGAACCATAGATTGCTGCAGAGCCATCTTTTAAGAATGAAATACTTTCAATCATGGATGCATCTAAGGTATCAAATATTGTTGAATCACTTAAACCTGTATTAGGGTCGATTTGAATAATACCATCGATGACATAAAGTGGTTCAGGGGAATTTCTATCCTTTGCTCTAATATTGTTACCCGTAACAGGGTTACGTATTTGAATTTGAGCTGGAGCTCCAGGTCTAGACTCACCTCCAGAGACACCAACTCCCAAAACACGCCCTACAAGTGCAGCCCCTAAATTACCTACTGGAAGATCTTCAATCTCTTCTCCCTTTATACTAACAATTGAAGCTGTTACCGCTTCCTTTCTTTGAGTACCATAAGGAACGGTAATAATTACTTCATCTAACGACTCCGTATCTTCTTGCATGGTTATGTTAAAAACATTTTTTCCTTCTACTGAATATTCAGCTTTTTTCATTCCAATAAAAGTGAATACCAAAATACTTTTAGACCTAACAGAAAGCCTAAAATTTCCATCAAAATCCGATACGACACCATTAGAGGTTCCTTTTTCTATGATATTAACACCAGGAATTGGCACGCCTGATTTATCAACTATTGTTCCCGAGACTGTTTTTCTACTATTGGCATCTTGAGCGAAACCTGACAGACTTACTATACTGAAAAGCAACAACATACATGCACTGGCAAATGCTTTTTTCATACTTATTTGTTTAGTTTTATAATTGTTTAGTTTATTAAATTGTTAGCAACCTAATGTTTGGTTTCTAAAATTACGTTGCTAATATTGGATATTTAGCAATAATTAAGTGCTATTTTTGTACGGCGACCGATTTTGTAAACTCATTTTACTAAGTGATTTATCTAATTTTTCAGTTAAGATAAGACAAAAAACTAAATTTTAATAAGGCATCCAAACGGTCATTTCTCTTTTTAGCCTATTTCCCCAACTAAAATAGGGAATCAATGTGATGTTAATGCTCTTTTTTGATAACGTTATTGGTTTATATAAAGCCTGATTCCAATTTTCGGAATCAACGTAACCTTTTCCTTCTATTGCTACAACTTCTCTGTTTTTTATGGTTGCTTTTTTAGTATTGAAAATTGAATTCACGTCTAAAACAACCGCATTTATATCTACTTCTTTAGAAATATCTTCAGATTCTAAACAATACACCACAGGCCCTCTTTTTACAGCTATTTGGTTTTTCGTTTCTTCAACTAAAGGGTTTGCTTGCATTAATTCTACAGGCATGGGAATATTAAGCTCTATGATATCTCCTTTTTTCCAATTATTTGAAAGTTTTGCATATGTCCCAGAAGCTACTTCTCCTTCAAATATTTTTTGATTTATAGAAATTGATGCGTTTCGGCTCCATCCTGGTATTCTTAAGAAAATAGGATATGCTCCTTTTGGTGCTTTTACAATTTTTAAAACAATTTTACCATCCCAAGGATAATTGGTTCGTTGCTCAACTTCTATTTTTTCACCATTTAAAGTCTCCGATTTTAAATGATTACTACCGTACAAATTAACGTACAATCCTTCTTTTGAAACATTATAAGCGTAATTACTAACTTGAGCCAATGTACGCGTTACATTAGGAGCGCAACAGTTAGACCATGTGATATAACCTTCGCGTTCATGACCCCAACGCTGTTTAAATGGTAACTTTTCGGAAACATTCAATGGGTTGTTGTAGCAAAATTCCGTTCCTTCAAGGCTCACACCCGATAACACACTATTGTAAAGTGCTAATTCCATAACATCGGTGTATTTTGCATCTCCCGTAAGTTGTAGCATACGCCAATTCCATAGTACATTGCCAATATTGGCACAGGTTTCGGTATGCGCTGTTGCGTTAGGCAACTGATATGGCCTACCATAAGCTTGATGTATTTTTTGCACTTCGGAAGGATTGTAGGACGTTCCATCGGGCGATACACCATCATATAAGGCACCACAACCTCCTGTGATGTACATTTTTCTGTAGACCACATCTTCCCAAATGGATTTAAGGTTTTCCATCAACTTTTCTTCACCAGTTTCCGCATATAAATCGGCAATACCCGCATATAAATAATTGGCCCTTACGGCGTGCCCCATAGCTGTGGTTTGCTCTCTAAATGGAATACGGTCTTGATTATCATCGGTTCCATCGTTGGTAACACCTCTAATATTTATTAGATTATTTGCTAATTCTAAATAACGTGGATCTTTAACAGTACGGTACATTTCTACTATTCCCATGTAATGCGATGGACAAATAGCATTTCTTGCCAACTCTGGTGATGCTTTTTTGTAAAAATCATATAAAAAATCGGCAACACCTTTTGCTACTTCTAAAAAGTTGGATTTACCCGTTGCTCTATGATGGATGCAAGCTGACGTCATCAAATGCCCCATGTTATACTTCTCAAAACCTAACTGTTTTTTAAGTTCTTCAGGGCCTAAAGTACCCCAACGTTCTTCTATTAAAACGGGGGTATTAATATATCCATCTGCTCTTTGAACTTTCGTAAACATGGCAATGGCTTCATCCATTTGCTTATCTAACTCAGGATTCTTTGTAATGGCATAAGCCGATGCCATGCCTTCCAATATTTTATAAAAATCGCCATCATGAAACGAAGGACCTGCATGCTTTCCTTTCATTTCTCCTGAAGCTATTTTGAAATTTGCATAGGCGTGCGTAATGGAATCGTTATGATACAGATCCCACATGTAAGGCAAGGTGTTTTGGGTTTCAATATCGAATTGCTCTTTCCAAAAACCACCTGTCCAATGTACATCTTGCAGATTGACACTTTTTAATTTTGCATAAGGACTATTTAAATTTGCTACCAAGCCTTTATCTTGAGCAAACATAATTGCATTTAAAGCTAATAAGCTAAGTATTAATATTTTGTTTTTTTTCATAACTATCTTATTTCACATATACATTTACAGTACGACTCATAGTATCTCCTTCATCATCAATTACACGAATTACAAAAGAGGCTAATCCTTTTTTATCTGTTCTAAATTGAAGCTTTCCTTTATTTAAGGATACATTTCCGTTTTTGACTTCGGAAAAACTATATACTGGATTTAATTTGTAACCTCTAAAATAATCAATTAAAGCCAATTCTAATTGATCACCTAAATTTACAAAATAATGGGGTTGTGCCATCCAATCCAAATAATCGTCCAATTGCGTAAAACCATCCTTATCTTCATCTGAATTTGCATCTGAAAAATCTCCCACTTTTGAATTTTCATTTAAACCGTGCGCTTGCTCCCACCAATTTGGGAGTCCATCATGGTCGGTGTCCCAAACTGCGGGACGTGTTTCACTTTTAAATTCTGGAAAACCTCCAGCATCTGCTTCTGTATCTATCATACCAGGAAAACCACTTTTACTTCCTTTAAACTTATAAGTACCATTAAGTGTTTCTTCTATAATTCTAATATCGCGTTTATCTGCAAATGGTTGGTTAGCTCCTACATCTGAAAGTACATTTTTATAGGCTGCTTTTGCTGTTTGAGTGGTTACATACGATTCAAAAAATGGTTCATCTACAAAAGTTTCATAATCCACGTTTTCGTTGTTTTTGATTTTTGAGCGTCTACCCTTTTCTTGAGTATCTATATCAAAATGTCCAGGCATGACATTTCCATCAAAGAAATAACGCTGACTGCCTTTTCCAACACCTTCGTGGTCTGCTGTTAAGGCAAAAAACAAATCGGTTGAAGGTCCTGGCTTATAATAGTTGTTTACGAAATTCACCTCGTTTGCTCCACCATCCGTTGTTCGGTTTCCCCAATTATACACGACATTATTTCTGATATCTAAACGCCCAGAATAATACCCATCTCCATTTAAACCTCCGCCCATACTCCAGTTTCTTCCGTAGTTATGTGCCAATAGATTATGATGAAAACTTCCGATATCTCCCCCAATAGTCGCTGCGTAACCATGCATTTTTCCAGCTTCATATTTATCGTGTCCAGCTACATTTAATGCTTCTGATATAAAAGTACGTTGCAACGTAATATGATGCGCTCCACGAGAACTGAAAGATTCATCGATAGTCCAACAAATGGAGCTATGGTCTATAATGCTATGATTGGCACCTGTAAGTCCCATACCATCAAAAGTAGTTCCAGAACCGATTCTAACTTTTAAAAACCTAGCAACACAATCGTTACCAGTAATACCAATAGGCGCTCTAGTAACTGTTATGCCTTCTCCCGGAGCTGTTTGTCCCGCAATGGTAATATAAGGTTGGCTCGCTACTAATCTAGACTTCAACTCAATATTACCCGACACATTAAACACAATAGTTCTAGGTCCTATTTCTTGATTTACGGCATCGCGTAAACTGCCTGGACCATCATCATTTAAGTTAGTTACCTCTACGACTTTTCCACCACGACCTCCAACGGCAAATCGTCCATAGCCCTCAGCTCCTTTAAAAGCTAATTGTGCTGGCTTAAACGACCAAACATCCCCTTTTGTTATAGTCCCGTCTTCATCAATTTCATCTACGCGCCAATAGTAGGTTATCATACTATATAAATTTTCTACCTCATAACTGGTTTCTGATAATTTTCCTTTAAATTCTTTTGAATTTTCTGTTGCTGCAGCCACATCATCTTGATTCTCACCAAAATATAGCATGTGTTCTTTTATTCCATTTGGAGCTTCCCAAGCCAGTTTCAATTTACCATTCACGACCACATGTTCGTCACCAGATTCCGGAAATGCTGTGTTGGCTTGTTTTTTAATGTTTGGTGTGTCAATTTCAAAACCATTCAAAACAAGTTGTGGTAAATAGTTTTCGGTATTAGTATCTGTTTCAAAACGCAACTTTACATCTTTACCTGAATCTACATTAATAATGATATAGGCAGTTGCTATTTCTATTTTTGCAAACGCTCTATTACTTGGTTGAACGGTTTCTACCAATTCGTTATTCACATAAATTTTAATGGGCGATGTCTTTTTATTTTTAACGACGTCAAATGAGTTATGATACGTTAATAAGGAATGTTTCCCTGGTTTTAATCCACTAATAGTAAATTCTAAAGAGGAATCTGTTACCAAACCATCACTTCCTAATTTATTATAATGCGGTGCTTGCATGCCTACTTTAAACCATTTTGAGGTAAAGTTCCCTTTTAATTTTACGGTTAATTCGCCAAAAGATTTTTCATCATTTTGCTTTTCTTCAACGACCCATACTTCATAATCGGTATCATGTACTTCCTCAAACCTTCGTCCTGAAAAATCAAAATCTACTTTAAGCGTTTGTTTTTGATTTTTTGTGTCTTGAGAGTTACACTGAATATTCATTACAACAAACACTGCTAAAAATATTTTGAACATGCGAATTTTAATTACTTTCATTTTGTTTCTTTTTTAATTATTCTGTTCTAAAAGATTTACAACGTCTTTTTTACGTGTTTCTGGCATTACATTTAGTGTTTTTAGAGAGCCATCTTTCCATTCTACCTCTACCGTAGTATTTTGCTTTGTATACAATTTAAAATGCACATTCCAGTCTTTAGGCCATGCAGGGAATAAGTATACTTTACCATTAGTTTCTTGTAAAAGCATTTCTTGCATGCCAATCATTCCAGCTCCTCCCCAATTATGATCAGGCACCCAATCAAAACCAGGGCCCCAAAAGGCGGGAAACCTTCTGCCAGAATTTGCCATTTTTAATAAGGTATATTTAGCAGCCTCATCGGTCAAACCCAATCTAGCTGCCATAATATTGTCCTGTTTCCAACCTACGTGACTTCTAAATTTCAACAAATCGTCATCTAAAAAATACGTATTTCTAGCTACGTCTAAATCGGGCAGTCCAACACCATACAGTTCCCATGGAAACACAGGATATAATTGTGCCGCTTCTGTATTGTTGATGCGTTCCCAACTTTTGGCAGGCGATAATACTTTTTGATGATTGATTTCTCTAAAGTTTAACGGTGGAATGCGTGTTTGGAATGCTTTTACATATTCAACATCTTCGTTAGTTAAATCTTTGCCTGAAACTTTCAATAACTTTTCTGAAATTACTTTTAAAGCTGAAATGGTACTATTGGCATTATAAGCCATTTTATAGGTTTCTACTGCCGAACCTGGATACAGTATTAAATGACCATTGGCATCTAACGATTTTCGTCCACGCTTTTTGGCCAAATATTGATAGTGTTCATCAAAAAAGCGAAGGCAACTTAAAATAAACCCATTGTATTTTTTAACATCTTTATTGGCATATTCGCTTTGTTCCAACATCATTTTACAAAACTCGAATACGGTATCCCATTGGTATTCCAACCAAGCATTGTATTGCATGCCGGGATCGTAATCTGTGGGTCGTTTCCATTCGTACTCTGCAGGATTTGGCAACCCAAAATTTTCTAATTGTTCGGTAAACGCTGCACCTTCGTGATTCCAGTACACTTTTGTACGCAACTCAGCATTTTTTTGCAAACTCAAATAATAATCTAATTGCGAATCCATCATATCAAAATCACCACTTTTTAGCATCGGGAAATATACCAATCGTTGGTTTTGCTGCGTCATCGTGCCTCCGCCCCAATTTCTAAAATCTGGAGTAAAATTTAATTCTGCATTTGTAAAAACAGGGTCGTAAGTAAACAAACCTCCATTAAACTTTGTTGGATATTTTCCATAGGCATTACAACCCAACATATACCTAAAAAGTTGATAATTTTGACCTATTTGATAAACAGAATCCTTTTCTGTTAAATTGCTTTTTTGGGTATAAATAAAACTACGATTCCAAAAGTTGTTCCACCAAACAATCGTATTTTTTTCAGCCTTCTTTTCTTTGGATTTATAAGAAGACTCCAAATCTTGCAACCCATCGTTCCATAAATTGATGTTTTCATCTTGGTTGGTATGCAAATACAAGGCTATCTGATGCTTTTTACTTGGTTTGATACTTTTTAAACTGAAACCTTTAAAATCGGTATCTTGATAAACACCCTTGTAAGTTCCATCTGGTTTCATGCTTTTGCCTTTCATGACACCTCCAAAAGTTAAGTGTTTTATCGGATTCATCATTTGGTCTTTTACCGATTCCATTTTTTGCTGTTTCACAGCCACATCAAAAACGGTTTGCTCTCGGTTTTTATGGTAAAACTTAACCCCTCCATTTTCAAAAGTAATAGAATCTTGATAAGTAATAATATTGCCTTGTGGCGCCCACTTATAGGAATTGGCATTGTTTGCCTTCCCTTTTACCTCACGGCTTTTATATCGCCAACTTTCATAAGAAGCTTTGATGTTTACAGGAACATCACTTACAGCATCTAAATGGATAACAGGACTAAAAACATCTACCCAAAGTTTTATTTTGGTGTTGTTTTGAGAAACTAAAACATAACCATCTTTTAATTTTAATTCTTGACGAAATCCTTTATCATCATTAAAAGGATTTGGTTCAAGTTGAACTTTTACGCGCCCTAATTTCAATAAGGTATTATGCTCATCAAACGTACCGCTTCTTGAGAAATAAAAATATAAATCACCTTTTTCAACCCAAACATTCAACCCAATATCGCCACCACCAAGTGGCATTGATTCCGATGAATTTTGGCTTTGTGTCGTCCAAATTTGATTGTAATTTTCAAGCATAGGCATTTGCGCTTCCGCGGAAAGCGTAAAAAACAAAAACATAAAAATTACAAAGTATTTCATTTTTAAATTTTAATCTTTATACCAATCATCTGTTCTAAAAGACGACATTGGCAAGCCTCCTACACTAAAAATTTCGGCTTCTGTAAAATCTTTAAATAGATAACGTACTGCCACAGGTTTCTCTACTTGAGGTGATGATAGTAAAACAGATTTACTTCGTAAAACGGTTTGGGCGGGGTAAAACACTTTATTTTCACCTGCAATTTCAAAACCTAAAACTTCTTTGTTGTAGGATGTGATGCCATTTGGTACATTATTGAAAGATACCGTTATGGTGCTTCCTTTAATTTCCATAGCATTGAACTCAGGACTTTCATATTCAAAACCTTCAATACCATAAGTTTTTGCTAAGGCCAAATATGCTAATCTGCTACCCCCTTTTTCTTTATCGGCTGGATGAATATTGTCTTTTTCACCTATATCCATTATAACAGCCATTGCTGAATTGGAAATTTCTTTGGAAGCTTGCAATTGTGCCTCACGTAGGTATGCCGAATTGTACTTTTCTAAATAAGAGTTTTTGTGGTAGCGTGTATAATCAAACGGTGCTATTTGCACAAAATAAAACGGAAATTCTCCTTGTTTCCACAACTCTCGCCATGAACCCACCATTTTTTTAAATAACGCTTTATATTCAAAAGGTCGGTCTCTATTCGATTCGCCTTGATACCAAATGGCTCCTTTAATGCCATATCCAACAACAGGTGCTAGCATACCATTGAATAATGTTGTTGGTTCTCTGTTAGGTGCTTCTTTAAAATCTTCTTTCTTTGTTGGAATTTTAATATTTTTGAAGTCTTTAAGCATTTCGGCATTCATCCAAGCTTCAACATTGGAACCGCCATAGGATACTTCAATCAATCCCACTGGAACATTTAAAACCTTTTGAATTAAGCTGCCAAAATACCAAGCGGTTGCACTAAAATTACCTGTAGTTTGTGGTGTAGCGACGTGCCAACTGCCCTCAAAATCATCTG
Organism: Mariniflexile sp. HNIBRBA6329; assembly: GCF_043558645.1. NCBI lineage: Bacteria > Pseudomonadati > Bacteroidota > Flavobacteriia > Flavobacteriales > Flavobacteriaceae > Mariniflexile > Mariniflexile sp. HNIBRBA6329. The sequence continues at coordinate 322,900 of NZ_JBIFXS010000002.1, forward strand.
CTGGAGATAGTATGGTTGCTCTTGGCACACTTATAAACCTAATGTTGTTGTTTGCAGAATTTACAATGGCTTCATTACCACCCAAAACGGGTTGGCCTGTAAATCCTTTAAGTGGCATTTCCATGTTGGACTGACCAGAACACAACCAAACCTCACCAATTAGCACATTTTTTATGGTTTTTGTTACTGGGCCTTCTTTGATTATAATTTCATAAGTTCCACCAGCAACAGGTGTTGTAACTTTTGTTTGCCATTTTCCTTGTTTATCAACGTTTACATCATAGGTTTTTGAATCCCATGATGTTGTAATCACGATTTTACCATTTTTTGTTGCCCATCCCCAAATTGGTGCTTCCATGTTCTGTTGCAACATCATATTATCGGTAAATAATGCTGGTAATTTAATATCTGCATGAATTTGTATGCTCTCTAAAAAGCATAAAACCGCTATAACAAAGTATTTTCTCATTTTATTATTTTTATTATTTTATTATTTTAATGTCTCCTAACAAACCAGATTTTACCATCATAGTTTCATCTAACCTATAAGGTGCTGTGGTCCATGTTAAACGATCTTCTTTTGATAATTTTTCATCACCAATTAATCTATTAGCCCAAGTATTGGTCACTTTTATCGTCAAGGTATTTTCTCCTTTTTTTAAAGCTTTTGAAATGTTTTTTCTATATGGATACGTCCATAAAACGCCACAATCATTTCCATTTAAACTTATTTCGGCAATGTTGTTGATTTCATCAAACTGAAGAAATAAATCCTTTTCAATCTCCTTATTCCAATCAAATGTTTTGGTATAAATAGCCGTTCCAGAATAATATTTAATACTATCATTGGTTGAAGTGCTCCAATCAAAAAGTTGATGAATTTCAATTGGTTTTAATGGCCCATGAAATGCTTTGTCAAATTGAACCGCCCAATTTTGATTTAAAGTCTGAACTGTTTTATAACTCGACCCATTTTTATTTTCTTCTAAACCTTTCTCATCTTGATTTTCTTTAAAAATTACAAATAAAGATTCGTTTTTATCAAATTGCAACGAAACAATACTACGTCCATTTTCAAACTTCCAATCTTTTACTTTAGTAGTTTTATCAGTCACAGGATTGTACAAAACAGGTGTTTTATCGGATACTCTAAAAGAAACCTCTACTTGTCTTTGTTCTTCTTTTTGATTTGCTAAAAAATAAACATCTTCCTTTTTATAGGCTCTATGTGTCCAAGCGATGGTATTCGCATCTTTTTTATTGATTTTTACATCTGCTGTAACTCCAAATGCAGAAAAATCAGATTCTAAATAAGGCAATTTTACCACCGTTCCTTTTCCTAAAGACCATTGTTTAGCTCCCTTACCAGACCAAATTTCATCAATAACCTGTTGCCATTTTTCTTTTTCTTCAACTGTGTATTTTCCCGGAATACTCGTTGGTTTCTCATTCACAAAAACAGTAGCTCCATCTTTCACCAAATTCAAAATCTTTTGAGCTACCTCCAAAGACATCATCTTGTTTGGAGATATTTTTGTTACCCCCGGAAACAATAAAAATTGATATGCTACTTTGTCTGAGAAAATCACATTTCCATTCTTTACATAAGCACTCAATAATACATCACGATTAAAAGAATCGTATTTGTAGCCGTTTAAAGCATTTACCCACTCTGATAAATCCGTACTATTTTTAGTGTATTTTACCTCTTTTGGCATATGTGCCGATGGCTGATCTTTATTCTCCAAACGAACTTTTTCTGATGCCACACGTTCGGCACCAAAAACATTGGGGATGGATGACACCAACCTATCTGGCAACACCGATCTCGAAGGGATTTCTTCACCTGTAAATACCGCAAAATCAATCACGGGATGTCCTTTTTGCAATTGGAATTGTACATTTTTACAATACTCAAAAAAAGCTTTTCCGGGTTTCCACCAAGTTTGATCACGTTGGAAAAAAGTTCCAATCGGATCTAAAGTCATTCCTGGTTTTCTATCTAACCATGGATTATGAACAAAAACATGATAGAAAAAACGATTGATTCCTAAGGCATAATTTCTATCGGCCAAGGTTTTTAAGTTTCCAGGGTGTTCATCCCAATCCATTCTTAATTGGGTAAATGCTTCTGCTTGAATGATGTTTTTTCCATAAATATGTCCTCCAGAAATGGCATCTAACATATCGTTAGGTTTGTCATGCGTAGGACTTCTTAACCAAAACTCCCCGCTAGGATAATCGATGTGTTTAAAGTGTAACAAACCATCACTCATCATGGTTGGAGCTACATTTTCTGAACTAAATTTAACTCCGGCTTTTTTAGCTTCGTCTGCCAAAACACCAAAGAAATTATCTACAATTAATTCTGATATGGTTTTTCTAATATCGTATAACACATTTTCAGAAGTTTCAATATCATCCAATGGAATCCCAGCCATTACAGGTAAATATTCCACAACATCGTAACCTCTACGCTTTTTAAATTCTTCTCTAAAAACAGGTGACCAATTTTGACTTCCACATTCCCAACTATCCATGTGTAATATTTCCACCACTTTTGAGGATAATTCTGGTCCTGCCACTCTTAACATTTTTCCAAACCAATGGTCTAATTGAAAACGAACAGCTTCTGCATTAAATTTATCAACCTCTAAACCTCTACCTCCTCCAGCGGTCGCATTTTCATGTCCTGTGGAAGTATGTCCAAACCTAATGATTCTCCATTTTTTTTCTGATGGCGCTTGCCAATTTAAAACACCTTTCTCATCTATAAACTCAGAGATATTGATCATTTTTGACTTGTCGACACAATCCTCTTTTGTGATTTGTGCATTATTTAACTTTGAACTAATTCGCCAAACAGCACCAGATTTCCCTTCATAATTCTCAATTAAGGGTTCTTCTGAAAGAATAATTTTTGTGACCTTTAAGCCTTGGTTCCATTTGGCCATATCAATATCTTCAGCTCCAGGTTCTGAACCTTCTGGATTGTAAACAAATCTGAAATATTTTGCTTTGGCCGAAAGGCTATGTGTATAATTTGCATCGGTATCTTGCCAACCAGAACGTGGCGTTTCTAACCTCCCCAAACTTTTAAAAGCCTTTCCATCATCACTCACCTCAACCATCATTCTATGCGCTTGATAATTGTTCCCTTTGGTTTTAATATGAATTGATTTACATGAAAAAGGCTCATTAAACTCATACTGAATATAACCAGGTTCAGACATACGTAACTGCGTTTGATCGGTAGAAGCATCGCTTAAAAAAGAAGCTTCTTCAGCTATAGAAGTACTTATTTTAGGCTGCACACCAACTGATGTTTGATGTTTATTTTCTACAGGAAAAGCATACGTAGCAATGTCTTTATAATAATTTTTATAATGCGATGGCATGGGTAACTTTACCCCATTTAGATTTGTTCCCTCAACTATTGTATCAGCCCAAACTACTTTTTGCATAGATAATTCTGGCGTAATCCAAGGTCCACCTGCAACTGCAAATCCATCTGCAGGATGAAAAGCTATTTTCACACCTAATCTATCTGCTTCGGTTAAAGCCCAACGAACCAATTCCCAAAATTCATCACTTAATTGCAACACAGGGGGATCCATCAAAGGTTCCTCACCTGGACCTTTAATCGTCATTAAATAAGCACCTCTAATTCCAGCTTCTTTCATCGCTTCTAAATCAGCAGTAATGCCTTCTTTAGAATAGGCACTTTTTAACCAATACCAATACACCCAAGGCATAGCACTCTCTTGAGTAGGCTCAAAATAAGACACTTCTGTTTTTTTAGCTTGGTTACATGACAATAAAACAAACACCAACAAAAACAGAACAATATGTTTACTTTTAAAACGCATTAATATTGAAATTTATCTAGGGTTTTATCTAGCCCTTCTTTATTAGATTTGAAAGGGACGAGGTAAAAACTATATTTATAATCTTTAGACGGAATTTGATACTTTTCTAAAGGAGCTGCTACTGGTGACCAACTATCATTCCCACCAATGCCCATTTGTCTTAAATCGATGTTAAGTATTAAAAAACCTGGATTTTTTAAATCGAATGTATGTTTGGCCTCATTGATATTTTCTTCCGTATAAGGCCAAACGCTCATACTTAGCGGTTGGTTAACATTCACTACTAACAACCCTTCGTTTGTATTCGACGTGGTGGCAGCCATCCAACGAACTTCTGTTCTATTTCCGTTTTCTTGAGGACGTACATAAGGTTCTGTAAATTCATTTAAAGGCAAACTATAACGCTCAACAAAAAAACCATGATTTCTATCAACATAATTTTCCAACTCGCCTTTTCCATACCATGAAATTTGTTTGAACTTGTTTTGAATTCCCATTTGCATTCCCACTTTAGGGATATTTGGTAAATTTTCTGATGCTTTTAATTTGTAATCGACTTTTATAAGACCATCTGACTTTATTGTATATGAAACCGAAACTTGTGCACTGTCTTTTATCACTTCATAAACCGATTTTACTATAATTTCGTTTTCCACTTTTTCAGCATTTATCGAGGTTAATGTTGGCTGATTGTCATACCAAGGTTTTAAAACTTTTTGTGGTTTCCATCCTTTACTATCATTATCGGTAAACGGACGCGTAAAGTTTGGCATTAATGGTGCAAAAATTTGTTCTTCGCCATTAAAAATATAAGAATTTAAAGCACCATTTTCTTTGTTAATTTTGATGTTGAAATCTTTACCAGAAACTTCAATATTCTTATCATTTTCAGAAACTGAAGCAGCTACTTTATAATCCGTAAACAAATTTGGATTTTGTCTCTTTTTTGATACTAAAAATTGATCCTGTGCTACTACAAACCCTTTCTTAGCCCAAGGCGTATCCTCAGAAAGTTGGAATTGAATACTTATAAATATATCAGCATTTGTTTTGACAATAGGTAAATATCGACTCCAAATTAAAACAGTAGTTTCACCAGCCTTTACATTTAATGGACTTAAAGGTATTTCTTTAAAAATCTTCCCATCAATTGTCATTTTTAACACGGGCGTCAAATCATCCAACGATTTTGAGGCTTGACGATTTTTAACAATTAGCTTAGTCCCATCTATACTGCATGTTGCAGGTTGATATACCCATTTGTTTTCGTACATCGCTGCTTTGGGTCTTCCATCTGAAGCAACAATACCGTTGATGCAAAAATTGCCATCGTGTAGTTTTTCTCCAAAATCACCTCCGTAAGCATAAAATTCTTCTCCTGTTTTTTCATCAACTTTTAATAAACCTTGATCTTTAAAATCCCAAATACACCCACCAATTATTCTAGGCAATCGTCTAAATTCGTCCCAAAGTTCTTTTAAATTCCCTGTTGAATTCCCCATGGAATGTGAGTATTCCACAAACAAAATAGGTCGTGTATCAGCCTTGTTATCTACCAGAAACTGTGGTGTGAATACACCTGGATAAAAACGACTTACCATATCTACATACGGTTCATCTTGTGGATTTTCAAAACGGTGTGAATGATCGCCGGTTGATGGATATCGTTCATCTCTCTCGTCTATGTATCCATCTAATCTCGGATTTCCTTGTGCAGGTTCGTAATGTATCGGTCTGGTAATGTCAAAATCATGTGTCCAACCAGCCATAGCGGCGTGGTTTGGTCCTTTACCCGCTTCATTGCCTAAACTCCACATAATGACACTTGGGTGGTTTTTATCACGCTCTACCATTCGGGTCATACGCTCTAGGTAGGCATTTGTCCAACTTGGATCATTACTCAATTTCCCTCCCAATCCATGCGTTTCTAAATTAGCCTCATCCATCACCATAATTCCGTATGCATCACATAATTCATAGAAGTATGGATCGTTAGGGTAATGACTGGTTCTAATGGTATTAAAATTAAATTGTTTGATGGTTTTTACATCATCTTCAATATCCTTTCTCGTCAAGGCCTTTCCTCTAATAGGATGATGATCGTGGCGATTAACTCCATAGATATATGTTTTTTTTCCATTGATTAATAACTTCCCGTTTTCTTTAGAAAACTCAATAGAACGGAAACCAACTTTACAAGATTTTACTTCTGAAATATTTCCGTTTTCATCTTTTAAAGTCATGACCAACGTGTATAAGTTTGGCTCTTCTGAACTCCACTTTTTAGGATTTTTGATCGTCTTTTCAAAAAAACCAAAACGCACATTGTCCAAACGTGGGTAACTTTCATTTACAATGGCTTTTGCCAAGGTGTCTATAGGTTTTTCAAATAAAGCCTCGTTTTTATCATTATACAATTGAAATTCAAACAAAGCATTTCTAATGGTATCTCCAGCTAAGTTTTCTAATTTTGGACGTAATTGAAAAACAGCATCTTTATACTCTTTATCTAATTTTGTTTGATAGAAAAAATCTTGAATGCGTAGTTTTGGTTCAGCCATTACAAAAACTTCTCGCTGAATCCCACTCATTCGCCAATGGTCTTGATCTTCTAAATAAGCACCATCACTATAACGAATTACCTGAACCGATAATACATTTTCTCCTTCTTTTAAATAAGGTGTAATATTAAATTCTGATGGTAAAAAACTATCTTCTCCATAACCTAAAAACTCCCCATTGATCCATACTTGAAAAGCAGAACTCACCGCTCCAAAATGAAGCGTAACCGTCATGTTTTTTTGCCAATCACTTGGCACTGTGAATTTACGTTGATAAGACCCTACACTATTGTCATCTTTAGGAACAAAAGGCGGATTGATAGGTCTAAAAGGATACACAGCACTTTTGTAAATTGGAATTCCATAACCAAGTAATTCTATATTAGAAGGCACTTCTATTTTATCCCATTCTTTTACTTCGTGCTTGTAAAAATCCTTAGGAGCTTCTTCTAAGTTTTTTGCATACTTAAAATTCCACTCACCGTTTAACATGATGAAACGACTTTTTTCTCTATTCCCTTCTAATGCATCTGCTACCGTTTTATAAGAATAAGCAGTAGCTCTTGCAGGCTGTCTATTGATACTAGTTACCAACGGATCTTCCCAAGGTATAGATTTATATTTTTGAGGTACATTGGGAATACCTGCAGGTTCTCCTGTAACCGTTTGTGCAGTCACTAAGCTTGCAAAAATTAAAGCAACACATAATATGAATTTATTTTTGATCATCTTCTATAGCTACAAAATGAATATCACTTTTTCCTATGTCTTTTGAGGTTGCCAATGCAATACCACGCTGTCCGGCCTTATTTACAGCACAGTAATAATGATACACAATCCCCTCGTGTTTTAACACAAATGATTTATGAGCAAACAAATCATCATAAGGTTCTGATGACTGAATTAAATCTTCTCCTTCCCAGTCTTTCCAGTGAATTAAATCATTAGATACTGCAAACCTGTTAAACGCTCCTTGATCCCAACCAGTCCAAAAGGCTCCAAAATAAAACATGACCCAAGTATCATTAATACGCTGAATATAAGCATCACCCGAAATCCCTTTGTGATGATTGATTACAGGTCCATCACCAAAACGTTTCCAGTTTTTCATATCGTCTGAAACCGCCATAGCAATACGCTCTGCTCCTTTGGCAGGATTGATACTATCTCCACGAGCGTTGTAATACATCACAAAATCATGTCCTGTTTCTTTCTCAACATCTCTAATCACAGAACTTTTATACATGGTACTGTTATCCCACCATTTGGCTTTATCATCATTTGGTCTTAATATTGGTTTTGGCAAACGTTTAAATTCGTGAGGTGTAGTAGGCAACTCATCCGTATAAGCCATTCCCATAGATAAAATTCCTGCTTCATATCCTGTGGTATTCCCACCAAAATAACTCATCCAATATTTATCATCATAAGATTCCCATTTGTAAGAACCTCCCCAAGTAGGGTCTTGTAAAGCAATGTATCCTGCTTTTTGATTGACATCCCATTCTGTAGTGTCTTTTGAAAACGACATGACTTTTCCTAAGTGTTTCCAGTTTAACAAATCATCACTTTCTGCCAACCAAGTTTCATAACCACGTCCTTCAAAAATCAAGTAAGTCATAAACCATTTGTTATCTTTTCTGAAGATACTCGGACAATCCATTTTATATGAATTATCAGTAGGCACCATAATCAAACCATATTTATAAGGGGTTTTAATTTCATTATAAATCTCTTGCATTACAGCATCTGTAATTTCTCTTTTCTTCATTTTTGAAGAACAAGATGTAATAATTACAAATGCGAAAGCCGTTAGCATGATTTGAAAAAACTGCTTCGTTTTCATATATGAATGTTATTTTTTAAACTTTAAATAAATCGTACGTTTTTGCAAACCACTTAACCATTTAGGTTGCGATGAAGGCCCTACCAAATCTGTAGCATTTACTTTATTTCTTGCTGGTGGAATAACATCTAAAACAGCAATTCCAGTATTCGGGATGGTGTACAATAAAGCATCACGTCCATCGCGTGGTGAATACACACCTAAATAAGTATCCGTATCTTTATTCTCAATATAAATTTGTCCTTCTTCAGTAGTAAATTCTGCCCAATGCCAATTGTTGAAATATCCTTTAAACTCAGGATAATTGAATGATTCTCCTGGAATAGGATCGTTATAATCGTTCTCCCAAATATCTAAAGTGGTTCCTTTTAAACGGTTTTGCCAAACTCTATAAGGTCCATCACCCAACCATTTTTTAGCTCTCATTTTTTCTTCAGGATATTCAAAATACATTCCCGCTAAATCAACCACACCGTTGTATTCATATTCATAGTCTAGTTGAATCAATCCATCGGAATTGATTGTCCAAACTACTTTTTGAAGAATTCCGTGATAATTAGCGGTAACCACTACTTTTCCATTTTCATGTTTTGCTTCTATATTCAATAAATTTTCAGAACAATTTACTTCTTCATCCCAACAAGAAAACTCCTTATAAATACGATCTTCTCCTTTTAAGAAATCTGGATTGATGGTGCCATCTAAAGTTCTATCCCCTCTACGAGCCATGATTATTTTTGGCCCATTGGTTAAACTAATTGTTTTTCCAGATTGGATCACCTCCACTAATTTCCCTGATGTTTTATCAATTTTAATTTCAGATTTATCAGCTTTAATAATATAAGCTTCTGCTGTTTCTTGTATATCTACTTTTCCTGAAACTTGTTTTTTAACTTCTGTTGTTTTGTCCCAAGTAAAATCCCAAGTCCATAATTCATGACCATTTTTATTAGTTGCTTTTACATACAACACATCAGCATCTTTCCAATTGTTTGGTAAGTTCAATTTTAATTCTCCTTTACCATGAGGTAGAATATTTGGCGATGGAATTTTTCCTTTTTCAATCGTTTTTCGTTCTACTTTTCCATTTAAAGGAGAGCTAAAATTCACCAACTCATATTCAAAAGCACAAGTGTTTGTATTGGTAAAATCGTAACGATTTTCTAAAGTAAACGTTCCATCAAAATCTTTTGATAAGATTGGTTTTTCCATAATCATCACCGGAGACCAAACTTCTTTCACAGTAAAGAAACTACCTTCTTTTTCGTGATGTGGCCCTACAATTCCATCGGCTCCATAATTGCCTTGATTGTCAATTCTTCCATCCTGATCGGTACGAGCAATTCCTTCATCCGCAAATACCCAAAGATAACCTCCTGCTCCTCTAGGATGTTTTCTCATAATTTCCCAATAATCATCAAAACCAGCTCCGTGACCACCATCATACAATCCATGAAGGTATTCTGTTGGCATAAAAATATTATCATCTCTAAAATATTCTAAAGTCTCCCCATAAGATCGATAATGCATGGTTTCTACCCCATTATGCTCTTGTTGTGGATGCAACACGGGACGTTTTTGCAAATCCCAGATATCAAACTGATTGTCTAAATTAGTATTCCAACCTCCTTCATTTCCGTTAGACCAAAAAATAATACTTGGGTGATTTAAATCACGAGTAACCATTTCTTTCACCAACTTTTTCCCTACAGCATCATCGTAATGACCATGCCATCCTCCTAACTCATCCATAACATACAATCCAAGTTCATCACAAGCTTGTAAAAACTCAGGGTCTGGTGGATAGTGAGATAAACGCACTGCATTCATGTTCATTTCTTTGATCAAACGAACATCTGCATAGTTTAATTCTTTGTTTAAAGTTCTACCAGATTCAGGCCAAAAACTATGGCGGTTTACTCCTTTCATCAACACACGTTGACCGTTGACATAAACTCCATCTCCTTTTCTGATTTCAATGGTCCTAAATCCTATAGATTCTGAAATGGTATGCAACAATTCTTTTCCTTTATAAATAGCTATTTCTGCCTTATAAAGGTTAGGCGTTTCTGCTGTCCATTGTCTGATGTCTTTAAAACTTCCTGATAAGTGAATTTTATCTCCGCTACCTACAATATAAGCCTTAATAGTATTTCCTACTTTTTTCCCGTTTGTATCCAACACAGTTATCTCTGCTCGTACATTTGAAGCCGCATTTCCTAAAAACACATTGGCTTCAAACGTTCCATCAGCTTCTGCTTTTAACGATGTATAATTGATATGTGTTGTTGGCAAGGCTTCTAAAAATACTGGACGGAAAATTCCGCCAAAATTCCAGTAATCTGCACGTCTTTCAGCCAAATTAACACTGGCATTTTTGGACTCTTTGCTTACCACAACACTCAACTCGTTTTTCTTTCCAAATTTTAATAAATCTGTGATATCATATTTGAATCTATAAAAAGCGCCTTGATGTTCATCATCACTTGCCGAACGTCCGTTAATTCTAACTTTTGTATCCGTCATAGAACCATCAAAAACAATTTTTACACGTCTGTTTTCCCATGCTTTTGGAACCTCAAACGTATACTTATATTCTCCTACCTCATCAGCAATTCCTTCTGGAAAAGGTTTTCCGTAAAAACGAATTCCATATTGATATTTTCCAAATCCTTCTTGCTCCCAAACAGAAGGCACATTAATGGTAGACCATTCTCCGCTTTTTCTTCCGTCTGAAATTTTAAATTCCCACTCTTTGGTGTCTTGATAACCTTTTCCTGATAAATACTGAATTTGAGTTTCTGCATTTTGAGCTTTTGCCGAAAAACTGACAACTGCCAAGAGAATAGATAATCTGTAAATAAATTTGCTCATTCCTTTTAATTATAATGCTTTGTATTGAATTTGATATTCTTTATTAGCCTCTAGTGCTAACTGATACTTGTTTTTATCCACTTGTGTAATTGTACCCAAATTTGTTTTTGGCTTGCTTTGGCTATTTATGATTAAAGTCCCTTCTCCTTCTGAAGATTTTACTTTTATTTCATTGGTGCTGCAATAAACATCAACAGAACCATTAGGTGTTGGTACTTTGCCTTCCATCCATTTTAAACCTCCTAAATTTGGTTTTATCACATATTCCGAATAACCTGGAGCAGTAGGTTCTACACCTAAATAATATTTACCAAACAAGTAAATAGGACTTGACCCCCAAGCATGACATAAACTTTTTCCGTACGGGCGTCCATACATTTCTAAATGTTCCTTTCCACCTTGTTTTGGATCGTATTTTTCCCAGAAAGAAGTCGCTCCTTCTCTTAACATACCTCCCCAATAATCGCGAATTTCATCTAACACAAACTCCTGTTCCCCCATAGCGCAAAGTGCTTCTAACTCATAAAATCTCATATAAGGTGTGGTGATTTCTAGGATGTCATCATTCAACAATACTTTATTTTTTACGCTTTGTTTTTGTTCTTCATCAAAATAGTTGAAAAAGATTCCGAACATATTGGCGTATCGGGTTACGATATCTTGCACTTCACCATCAATCCGTTGGTGTTTCATGACATTTTCATTCTTATCCCAAAAGACATCAAACAATTGTTCTTTTAAATCTTTTGCTAATTGCTGGTACTGTTTTTCATCTTCTGATGCTCCTGCAATCTTTGCACTTACTGCCATGGCTTCTAAACTTCTGGCCAACAACATTTGTTCAAAACTAACCTCACCCGTTTTTGGTAAGCCATCAGCCCAATCAATAAACACCCAATCTCCCTCTAAAGGTTCTAAAAATCCATTTTTATTTCTTCTACCTAAGCAAAACTCCATAAGCGTTTTCATTCTTGGATAAAAGGTTTCAATGAATTTCGTATCGCCCGTATATAAATAGTAATCGTAAATACCTACAAACCAATAGAGCGAATAATCCATAATAATATTGATGTGCGCAGTCACTGGTTCTTTACCTCGAAGTGCCAGCAAAGTTCGTTCCACAGATGGCGAATCATAGAACAAATAATAATTCATTAAATAACTCTGATGAGCGTCACCAGACCAAATCCAACGATCACGTTTTATACCATCTATAAAAAACTCACGCGTTGTTAAATGCATTGTGTACGCCGAAACATCCCAAATTTCATTTAATAAATCATCTGAAGATTTAAAAGCACCACGATACTCCAATGGTAAATATTCATAAAGCATCGATATGGAATCATATAGCACTGTAGCATCGGCTTGTACTTGAACATATCTAAATGCTTTCGATTTATCGTGTGTATAGGTTTCTGATTGATTGCCATCAAAATGAAGGTAATCTAAGGTTTCACATTTGGCTGAATCTAAGGCTTCTTCACGAGATTCCCCATAATACAAGGCTAATTTGCCTTTTCCTTTTAAACCATGAATTTTTATATAACCAAAAGTTTCTTTTCCAAAATCTACTAATTCACTACCGTTTACCTTTTCGGTACTTTTGGCATTCCAAGGCTCGGTTGCCAATCTAAACTCTGAAGGTTTATGCTCTGGTGAGTCAAAATTCCAAGAACCAACAGGTAACCAAGGTGTGCCCGATTGTTGTGCTCTTCCTGCTTCATCAATCCAGAGTTTATCCTCATTGGTTACTATCCAAGTTGCATCTGATTTTATGTATTTCCCATCTATATAAATTGCTGGCAACACTTCTTGATTGAATACTTTAAAAGAAATTTTGTGCTTCCCAGACGGTATTAAAATTGATTTTGGTTGTCCATAAATTTGGATATCGTCTAAAAGTAATTGAAAAGAACCTTCGGAGTAAATTTTTACCTCATCAGGCTCTGGAATATCTACTTCTGTTTGAAAAGTAACCAAAGGGTAAGGACTGTAATATTGCCAAAGCGGTGGAAAAACCGCCTCCCGTTCGGTACGCCGAACTTGCATTTTATTGCTCAACCAAATTTCGAAATCGCCCGGGTACCAAATCCAAGTTGAAGTAGAAGAGGCATTCGGTAAATAAGATTTATCCATTTGTTTAATTTTTTATGATACTATAAATTCTGTTTTAAATATCGTCTCCGTATCTTTCTTCTGTTATTTGTTGCAATGTTTTACCGCGAGTTTTTGGTGTCCAGATAGTACCGATTACCAAAGCAATAAAGAGTAATGTTATCATAATGTTTGCCGCCATATGAAATCCTTCTCCGTTTTCCCCATATATATAAACAAACCCAAATCCCCATACTGCCGCTATAGCTCTAACAACAAAGAACATAATACCTTGTGCCGCTGCACGATATTTGGCAGGAAAGAGTTCTGATGCCCAAAGTGCATAAAAAGCTTGCACACTAAGCCCAGCATGAATACCCCAAAGAACAGTAAAAGCCCATAATGCTATATAATTTTTAATGCCAATAAAGATGAGGATCCCCCAAGCAATAATTCCTATGGACGTGCCAATAAAATACAGCCAACGTTGATTTACTTTATCAACCAACATGGAGAATGCGAAATAAGTAACTGCAATAATTATAAGCCATTGTACGGCTGATACCATATTAGCATCTTCGTTTGAAAGACCTCCTGCAGTTTCATAAATATGTTGTTGAAAGAAGCCCATTACAGAAGCTACCATGTTCCAGGTAACATAAATACCTGCAAGAAAAACCATGGTACGAATATTTACCTTATTGGTAAAAAGTGTCCCAAATGATGCAAAAACACTCGGCTGTTTCTCATTGCTTTGCTTTTGCTTCTCCTTAGCTTCTTTCCAATCTTCAGACTCATTAAGTTTTCGTTGCAGGTTCCATGCGATAAATGCTACCATAAACAACGTGCCAAAAATAAGACGGCTACTGAATACATTTACTGCTTCAAGACTTGCTTCGTTCCCTATAAAGAATTCTGCTATTTTTTGCACATAACTGAATAAAGCACCAGCTGATGCACCTACTTTACCTGGAGCAAGCAACATTCCTAAAATTAAAATAATTGTTGGACCAACGCCCCAAGCAACCTGAGAAATACCCATATTGCGCCCACGATTACCAACTTCAGAATTTTCAGAAATATAAGTCCACGAGGCAGGGACACCAGCTCCTACCGATATGCCTGTAATCAAAAATCCAGTCAACAGCATTGGAAAATTTACCGTAAAAATAATAATGGCTACCCCCAACATATACACAAGCATATTGTAGGTATAAATCGTTTTTCGTCCGTATTTGTCGGCAAGAAAACCACCAATAATCGCGCCTATTGCAGCACCGAAACAGTTGGCGCTAATGGCATTAAGCCAGCCAAGATTCCCTTCTGTAAGTCCGAGGTAATTTTGCCAAAGCGTCAATCCACTTGCTCCGGCCACAATTGCGCCAGCATCAAGATAATTAGTAAGCGATACAGCGATCGTACTTTTTAAACTTCCTTCTTTTTGTTCCATTTTTTTTATTTAATATTTATAGTGCGTTTTGAAAATAGAACAGTAGCCAAAAAATTGACGATTAATTTCACTCCCTTATCACACATATTTTGAATTTATTAATTTAATTCTTTTTGAGCGGCTTCCCAGCATTGTTGAATAATATCTTTATAAAGTAAAGCCTGTTGCCAACGGTCGCCTTCTTCCTGTTCGCTTCCATCAGAGGAAACAACTGTTCTGGCATAAAAAATTTCGGCTTTTAATAATTCAATCGTAAAACAGATGTAATCTCCTGGCTTTGCCGTTTTTAAAAAGCCTAAAAATGAGCGTTTCCACATGTCTTTAAAATGTTCGACATAACTTAGATTTTTATCATCAGAAACATCTACTTGGATACATCCTGGATTTCCTATACGACCATGCATAAATCGAACTCTATCAAATACTGGCTGAATAAAATCCCATTTGTTTTCTATACCGCCATACACCATTTCCTGACCTGTGTACCAATGTGAAAAATCGCCATTGAAACGAATTTCCGGAAATCGTTTTGTTAACTCAACTGTTCTGAACAAATCTTGCGTTATGGTAGCACGGTGTGTTTCTATGTAAATGGGCATATCTATCGCTTCTGAACTCTCTTTGATATAATGAACCAAAGCATCCATTTCTGCATCCGATTCCATGCCCCAGCCTAAATGCACCGTTGCACAGTTATAGTTTAACGATTTCCATAAAGGTAATAAATCTTTTAAATCGCCTACTTTATTTACCCGTGCATGTGCGGTTAGCTGTAAATTGAATTCTTTACACAATTCGGGATTGCCATCTTGAATACCACCAAAACCTGCTTCGGCTATTGCTTTATGCTTTTCCCAATCACTTCCTTTTGGACCTTTAGAAAATGAAGGTAAATCTTCACAAGTACCATAATTTATATCTATACGTAATGATGGTGGATTATGACTCCCATCGTTCGTGTTCTTTATCATTTTTAATTATTTTATTGAATTAAAGGGCTATTAATGTCCGTTAAAGAACAGATACAATGCCATCATTGTAACAATAAGTATTCCCCAAAGTATTTTTACTTTTGGAGATACTTTGGTTAATGTACTATAATCTAAAGTGCTTTTATACGGATTGCTTTCTTTGTCTAAATATGAAATAATTACTATTAAAACAGATAGAAATACGAAAATATAAAAGGACAACAGTAAAAAATGAGGCCAGATTTTAACCCCTGATGTTGGGTCGTTAGGAAATATCCAAAGGTACATAACGCCAACCGTTAAACTAAGTAATGTTCCAAATGTTAAAATACTATTAGCCGCTTTTGTGGTTGTTTTTTTCCACAAAACACCAAACAAAAACACGACCGACATTGGAGGTGCAATAAAGCCTAATACTGACTGGAATACATCGAACAAATTAAGTCCTTTTATACTGTCTATTGCCATAGTAATAAATATGGATAAGATCGCTCCTGTTACAGTAACCATGTGACCTACTTTAACGATTCGTTTCTGACTAGCATCGGGCTTAAATTTTTTAACATAAATATCCATTGTAAACACAGTGCTTAACGCGTTTAAAGCCGAATCGATTGTACTTACCAATGCCGCAATAAGAACTGCCATAACCAATCCTTTCATTCCTGTTGGAAACAATTCGGTTACCATAGTCATATATGCTTCATCTGGATTTGATAAATTAGGAAACAATATAAAGCACATAATTCCCGGTAAAATAAATAAAGGGACATCAATAATTTTAAGCCATCCCGTAAAATTAGCTCCTAACTGTCCTTGCTTAACACTTTTTGCACCTAATACCGATTGTACCATAGATTGATCTGTACACCAAAACCAAACACCCATAATAGGATAACCCAATATAATAGCTGTCCAAGGGTAATTAACATCATCTGCTGGCATGAATAAGTTCCAATAACTTGAAGGTGTCTTATCAAACAACGCATTAACGCCACCTACTTTATCTAAACCAACCCACATTAACGAAAAGGACACAATTATTAACAAAACCATTTGAATTACATTGGTGTATGCTATGGTTTTAAGTCCACCTGCCATGGTAAAAAAGCCCGCGATTAGTAACAGTATAACCACCGATAGCCACATAGGTAAATTAAGTATTTGTTGAATTAAAATACCTCCTGCAAACAATGTTAGGGACAACCAACTTAATAAAACGGTTACAATGGTGTACCACGCCAAAATATTTTGAGTTGAATTACCAAAACGTTTTCCCATGAATTCAGGTAAAGTTTGTACTCTGGCACCTAAATATCTTGGAGCAAAAACAACTGCTAATAGAAAAATAAAAATGAAGGCATACCAAGAAAAATTACCTGCCACAATACCTGTAGAATAGCCTATACTTGCTGAAGCTATTAACATAGAAGGTCCTACATTGGTGCCCCACATATTTAACCCGATGCTAGACCAATTCAAGGAATTTCCAGCTAGAAAATAGTTCTCGTCAGCAGGTCTTTTGTTTCTAATGCTAATCCAAGCACCAATTCCTATTAATACTATTAAGTAAATGCCTACTACTGCAAAATCAAGAAGTTCTAATTGGTCGTATATATTCATTTGTTAATGTCTATTGAATTAGGTTGGTTAGTTGGTTGTTTGGTCTAAAATTTAAATTAACAGAAATTTCTGTTATATTAGATATAAGCATTGATATTTTCACCAGATTTAATAAAAGGCTCTGCCCAATAAAGTGGTTCACCATTACTTTTTAATATAGGTTCTGCGGAATATTGGATTAACAATACACGTCTAGATTTATCTGTTTTATTAGCCCCACTTCTATGGAAACAAGTACTTGAAAATAACGCCACATCTCCTGCATTTAAAACTGCTGGAATCCCTGGATTATCTCCAAAATATCCAATTTTATCGTTTGTTCCTTCTTGAAGTACGTGATCT
Source organism: Mariniflexile sp. HNIBRBA6329 (assembly GCF_043558645.1). NCBI lineage: Bacteria > Pseudomonadati > Bacteroidota > Flavobacteriia > Flavobacteriales > Flavobacteriaceae > Mariniflexile > Mariniflexile sp. HNIBRBA6329. The sequence continues at coordinate 340,533 of NZ_JBIFXS010000002.1, forward strand.
ATCCTATCTTTTACACCAGCCTCTTTATAAGGTAATAGATAAACAGTACCGTTCTCTTCAGTAACATCATCTAACGGACACCAAATTGATAAATATGGTTTGTGTTCAAAATCTAGATACCCTGAATCTTGATGCCAAGAGAAAGTCATGGCTTCTTTAGATGCTGCTTTTACCACATATTGTTCTAAAAACAAAAACACATCTTCTCCTAAAATTTTACGTGTAATTTGCTCCATTTCCTTACCAAAAATAAGGTCTTGCATGGTTTTACTGTCTTTGTAGCGCAAAGCGATAAAGTATCTTTTTCCTTTGTGGTTTATTTCATCAACCTCAACCCCTTTTCTGTCCATTTCATCATCTTTTTCTTTTATGAATCTTTGGCATTCACCACGTAATCGTTCAATTAATTCTTGTGGTATCACATTTTTTACTATACAAAAACCATCTTCTTGAAATTGGTTTAATTGTTCATTGGTTAAAACTGTACTCATTGTCTTATTTTTAAATTGTTATAGTATGGTTATTTTTTTCTGATTATATAAAATCCAAATGCACCCAAATGCCTTTGAAGTTTGTATCTATCTTAATATTTACGGATTTTTTTAAGTCCATGTCGTCTGTACAATTAACAGCTTCAGGATAAACAGGAATTGTAGCACCTTCTTTTACCCAAACCGGCATGTCTTCCATAGGAACTTCAACATTTCTCAACCATTTATCGCCAGTCGTTTTTTTGCCAGTAAAGAAATTAACCCAACTGCCTTCTGGTAAATAGACATCTCTTTTATTTTCTGAATTCATCATAGGAGCTACTAAAAAATCGGCTCCAAAATAATATTGATCGTCTATATGCCAGCACATTTTATCTTGCGGATGCTGCATTAACAAAGCTCTTAAAACAGGGAATCCTGTTGATGTTGTTTTTTCGCTTTCCTGCAAAATATAAGGCAATAATGCGTAACGCAATTTCCACCATCTTCTAATTGTTGAAGCAATATTTGGATAGTAATAAGGCTCTCTTTTTGAAGTACCATGATAACGAATGTGTGATGTAAACACACCGAACTGAGTCCAACGCACATATAAATCGTCTGGGATGACGGAATTCATAAAATTGGGCACACCATGGAAACCCGGCACATCGTGACTCCAAAATCCGAAACCAGACAAACCTAAATGAAGCCCACCTTTTAAGGAACCTGCCATTCCATCCCAAGATGCCGCAGCATCACCTCCCCAATGAATTGGGTAGCGTTGGCAACCACTCCAACCTGCTCTTGCCCAAACCACGCCATCTCCTGTGACTTCTTTGGTTACTTCAAACGCGGCTTTTTGATATAGCAAGGCATATAAATTGTTAAGAGATTTTGGAGTCATGTTATGATAATTGGCATCTAAATGAATTTCTTCACCAAAATCGGTTTTTATACAAGCAACTCCCATATCTAAAAGTTCACGCAATAAACCTTTATACCATTCTACTGCTTTTGGATAGGTAAAATCGATGGTTCCGGCATAGTCTAAATTGCTAAAATTAGACCCTCCTTGTAAAGCATCGCCATTTAATGCCCCTATATAATTTTTAGCTTTAGCTTCTTCATATTGTTCGGCTTCTTCTGAAATGTAAGGCATTTGCCATAAGCTTACCCGATACCCATTTTTCTTTAAATTGGAAACAAACCGCACTGGTTCTGGAAAACGTTCAGAATTAAATTTCCATTCACAAAGCCAATCGGTTTTAAACCAACCCGTATCTAAATGAATGACATCACAAGGATAATCTTCTGTTCTTAATCTATCGCAAATTTCGCTCACTTCTTCTTCAGAAAAATAGGTCATTTTACTCATCCAAACGCCATAAGTCCAAAGCGGTGGCATGTTAGGAAACCCCGTAAGTCGTTTGTATTGATATATGATTTTTTCTGGTGAATCTTCACCTATTAGAAACAAATCTAAAACAGGTTCTTCTACCAATAATTGAACTGATCTGGTAGAAAAATCAGCCATTGAAAATTTACAATAGGTAGATGTATGCAAAAACAGACCGTACAATTCACTCGATAAATAAAACGGAATGTTTTTATAAGTTCGTTTGTTATTTACACCTTGTCCGTCTTGATTTTTTAGTTGAAAGGTATTTCCCGACAAATCCATTTTGCTAAAACGCTCGCCAGTTCCTACAAACTTTTCGTCTGGTTTAGCATGAAATGATATAGATACTTTACTTGGTTTTCCATATTTTTCAATAAATGACAAACACATAGCATCCATTCGTGCTGGAAAAAATTGATCGTAAGCACTAACTCTTATTGCTTTTTTACCATCAGGGTAAAATGTGGCTTTCATAGATTCATCAGGCTCTGGCAATAAGTCGCTCCAATGGTCTATTTCTGGACTTGATAAATCAAAAACAGCACGTAATTTCCCATTGACATCTTTAACTAGCCATTCATCTGAAGATTTTTCAATATTTAATTTTGATTCTTTAATATCATCTGCCATGTCTAACATGGGCGACGACTCCAAAACCTCCGTATCAAAACCAATGCTTACTCTTAATATTTTTTCACCAAAAGCTCTCAAACAGACTTTGTAATTTTTTCTTGGCACAGAGGTATCTGCAGCAATCTCATTTGATAACAATTGGCATTGAAATGGCACTGTTAAAGCAATGCCTAATCCATTTTGGGTAATATCAATTGGATTACAGGCTTTCCAAAGTCTAGAAACACCTTCTTCTAAAGACAAGTCGGTATTGAAGTCTAGAAAGTCGAAAAATTGGTGGTTGGTTTGTTTCATTTAGGTCAATTCAGTTTATTTAAAAATACCCAGGTTTCATTTCGTTTTGTTCCTTTTATGCCTGTTTGGTATTTTGCCATGAGTGTATTCCAATCGTTTACACGCGGATTGTTTTCGGTTGTTTTTGGATTCAGTTCATCTAAAGTTTTGCCCTTTGGAATGCTTATAATCAACATTAACTGACGTCCATTTTTAAACACCTGTAATTGTTGAAAATCGGCATTACAAAAGCCTTGCGCTACTTCTGGCCATGCTTCAAATTGCGTTTTATGATAATCTAAATATTCCTGTTGAAGTTTTGCATCTTCAACCAAGTTTGCGGTTAATACAATATGTTCCCATTCTAAAGCCAATTCTGAGTTTTCACATCTTTCAAACTTGCTAAAATTGTAAACGGGCGTATGGTATGTTTTAATTTCTGCTTTTGGATATACCAAAGCCAATTCACTTTTTAAATGTTCAATATGGTTTAGTTTTGCATATAAAACCATGTGGTTTTTCCATTGATACAATTGCGCATCAATAACACCATTTGCTTTGGCTATTGACTTAATTTTAGCTTCATCAAAACCTTTACCTATTAATTCTATTGCTGCAAAATGGGGAATTTCCTGTAAAGTCCAATTGGCATCTACAACAACTTCTTTTTGCAAATGTTTATATGGCTGTCTGATGCCTGCATTTTGCTTTATAGTTTCGCCTACAAAAGCATTATTATTTTGCCAGACATTGTCGGGACCGTTGGCATTTTGAAGAAACTTTTCCGCAGGAACCCAGTTATTTTTTACGTTAAAGTATGAAGACCCCTCATCTGTATATAAATAAAACCAATGATAAGGATCGTGAGGGTACGGACTTTGGTAAATATCATAAATGTAATTTTCTTCAATAACGCTTTCCGGTTGTGCTGACAGTGTATAAATACCCGCCGTATCATATAGACGCTTCCCGTAATGATGAATTTTATTAGCCACAACCTTATTTCCTTTCATGGCATTTTTGGTTTTTGTCCAGCCCCAACCCAAGCCAATACCTGTGTACGACACATCGGAAATCTCGTTATGTGCAATGGTAATATTTTTAACAAAACCTGCACTAATTCCAACGCATCCCCAATCTTCATTAGTAACATCGGTTATTAAATTATCAACAATAGTTTCGTTTGTACATATTTCCCTTTCATCTTTTGGATTATAGGGTAAATGTGTTTCGAAAGCTTCATCTGAAAAAACACCTACGTTTATAGCACTTCCACCAATATCTTTAAACAAATTTCCTTGAACCAAGTTGTTATTGGTGCCTTTATGCAAATCTAAACCTGTTGATGATAAATACTTAAATGTGCATTCTTGAAACTGAATATTATTAGCATAATTAACCTTAACAGCTGCTCTAGGTCTTCCAATCCAAGCTTGATTCTCTAAACCTGCCTTATCGGGTGTTCCAGGTGTTTTAAGTTTATATGCATCTAACAAATACATACCCGCCTGCAAAGGCACATGACCTTGTTGCGATGGGCGCAGCCAATTGCTATATTCAAAAGAAATGCCTTTGAAATAGATATGCTGTACGGGCGCATCTATTGTTCCTTTAATTTCTAATATGCTTTCTAAAACAGGAACCATCACTTTTACAGATTCCATATTTTCCCCTTCACGTGGGTAATAATAAATTTTAGAGTTTTCTTTATCTAAATACCATTCGCCTGGTTCATCTAATAAACACAAGGCATTATTCAAAAAGAAAGGTGAATTACCTGTTTTTTTTGAAATCCAAGGTGCTGGCCATGGGTGCTCGCTTTGAATACGGCTTTCGGGTTGTTCAAAATAAACTTTTGCACTATCGCCTTTTACTTCAATATCCTTAATACGTAAATTGGCTATAGCCCACCACTGCTGGATAAGCATTTCCATCCCAGGTTGAAAAGCAACCGATTTATTATTAAAAGGAATCCAACAGGTTTGAGAGGTTTTATACCAAGATAAAATCCTATCCATTTTATCACCAGACGTGCTTTTTGCTCTTACCGACTTTTTTCCGTCAACCCAAAGCTGCCTAAAGTCAATAATACTTCCTGATTTCTTTGGTGCATCGGCTACCCAAATTGTACCTGAGTTCAAACCGTTTATGGAATCAGATTTTTTCCAGTTTTCAACTTGTAACCCGCCACTTAAAATAGGTTTTGCGTTGTTATAAGCTTCTATAATAGTTGGACTTTCTGCTGTTCCAGAATCTTCTGGTCTAACAAAAACAGGTTCATCCAAATAAAAATCGCCATCCATTAAAATAATGTGAATGCCATCTTTCACTAAAGGATCATTTAAACGACGCATGTCTCGGGCTTTTCTTAAAGCCATATGAAGCGTTGCTAAAGGCGATTCTTTAGTTCCAGAATTATAATCATTCCCTTTACTACTCACCCATATTTCAATTGCATGACACGAAAAAGAAATAACCAGAAATAGTAAAAGTATTGTTAACCTGTAGTTGTTTTGAATATTTGCTCTCATTTATTATTTTTAATGCTTTAATTCATAAGTTGTTGACTTTTTCGCTTGCTTCCGACAAAGTTGAACTTAGAATTTTATGTTATTTTCAATATTTATAAAATAAAGAATTAATAATTTAGCATCACAATAGTTCAATACAATTCTTATCTACAACACCATTTTAGTTTGTGATTCACTAAAATGAAACGTTACAGATTTCGAACTTTTATTAATTGGTAGCTAATATTCATATTTTAACAATAAAATAATGGTATTTTTAAGCGATGGTCAATTTTATAAAAGTTTTTTGAAAAAGTTAAGATTATAACTATTGGTTCATTCAATTAAAATAATTCATTAATAATTTAAAATGAAAAAACCGACAAACCGTGATATGTTTGAAAATAAAAAAAAAGCAGGTAATCAAGGTATTTGGTGGCATCAAGATAACTTAGGGCCTTTAAAACACTTCCCTTATATTAGGCAATTTGGCAGCATGAAGTTTTCTAAAGTTAGAATGGATGAAAGCATGCTTCCGCATTTAAATGATGGTATTGAAATACATTTTGTAAACAGCGGCAAGTACAAATGGGCTGTAGATGGTAATGAAATTGAACTTTTACCAGACAACTTATCGGTTACTGCACCATGGCAGTTAAATGGCAGTCCTACTGGAAAAATGGATATTGGTCAAATAAACTGGATTGTTATCAAACCCGACGCATATGATATTGACACGCCACTTAATCTTGGCACATGGACCAAATTGTCTGAAAAGTTTCAAAAAAGGTTGGGAGCTATGATAACTAATGAAAATGCTATAGTTATTGAAAAAGCCAAAATTTTCAAAAAATACTTTATTGAGCTCCAAAAAGAATTATCTAACCAAGAAAAAGGTTTTGAAATTATGGTGGGCAACATTATTGAAAATCTATTTATAGACCTGCACAGACACCTTGCACTTAGAGAACAAAAAATACAGGAAGAAGATAATTTCATTATTAAGTTAACCCAAATAGTCACCAGTGATATAAACAAAAAATGGATTATTGATGATTTGGCATACTTGTTTGGCATGGGAAAAACAAAATTTACTTATGAAGTAAAAAAGCATACGGGTTACCCTCCAAATAGTTTTATAATAAACCTGAAAATTGAAAAAGCCATCGATTTAATAAAAAACGATAATGACATGAATATGTCTGATATTGCTTTTGCTTGTGGGTTTTCATCGTTACAACATTTCACTTCTACTTTTTCGCAGCGCATAGGTATTAGTCCTGGTAAATATAAAAAGCCGTAAAACAATTTACAAAATTGACCATCGCTTAAAAATAACATTGCTTTATTGTTAAAATAACAATATTAGCCTTTTAGTTTACAACAAATAAACATTCAAATACTTCTTAGAATAAACAAAAGAACGAACTAGAACTTTATAAACATACATACTCATACCTTATGATGTTCAATGATTTAAAAATTCTACAAGAACTCAAACTTGAAAGTACAGATGCTTTTAAGGAATTATTCGATTTGTATTATATTCCATTAAGTACTTATGCATTAAAGTATTGCGATTCTTTTTCTCTAGCTGAAGACATTGTTCAAGAATTATTTATTAAAATTTGGGACGAAAAGTTATACTTAAATTTTGAAGAAACCATAGGCCCTTATTTATTCAAGTCTGTAAAAAACAATACACTACAGGCTAGTAAACGAAAAGCTAAATATCAATTTATTGAAATAGAAAAACAAGTCAATAAATTAATATCTGAAGAAGACTTAGACATTAAACATATTGAAGAGGAAAAGAAAAAATTATATATAGAAATTGAAGCATTACCTAAAAAATGCAAGGAAGTTTTTAAAGCCATTGTATTGGACAACCTTAAATATAAGGAAGTAGCTTCTCAACTAGGAATTTCCGTTAACACTGTTAAAACACACCATTCCAGAGCCTTGAAACACCTTCGAAATGTTATGGAAATAATCATTTTGTTACATTTTATTTAAAAAAACATTATCCTTTTGTCACCCATTTTTGGTTTTTTGTTATTATAGTTAATATAGCACATATTAAAGTTAAAATAACACATGAGTAGTAATCAATAATGGATCAAATCAACTCCCATATTTTAAAACTTATTTCAAATTATATTTCTAAAAATATAACTGAAAAGGAATTTCATGAATTAAAACAATGGATACATGAAGATTCAAAAAATAAACAGTTTTTTATTGATCATTTACAAATTTACAAGAAGGTAAGAATAATACAATTTGCTGAAATTCTTGATAAGGATGTTGCTTGGCACAATATTGTTTCAAAACTTAAAAACCCACTTCCTCAAAATCAAGCATCAAAAAAAACTGCTTCAAAATCCAAATACATAAAATTAATACCAACTATTTCTAAGTATGCTGCGGTTGCATTTATATTTTTAGCCATAGGATATTCTTATCAAAATGGATATTTTACAAGTACTAAAAAAGTTGCTATTCCTTCAGAAAGCATCACACTTCAGTTAGAAAACGGTTCTATTCAAATTATTAATGAAGACGGCTCTACACAACTGGTTGATGAAAAAGGTGACGTAATAGGAAACCAAAACGGTCATCAACTTGTATATAGTAATGACGTTAAAAAAGAAACTTTAGCCTACAACACACTAACAGTTCCTTACGGAAAACGTTTTGAAATTAAATTATCAGACGGTACCAATGTACACTTAAATGCAGGTACCTCACTAAAATATCCTGTTAAGTTTTTAAAAGGAGAAAAACGTCAAGTATTCTTAAATGGAGAAGCATTTTTCTCAGTTGCTAAGGATGCCAAACACCCTTTTATAGTTAATGCAGAGCATTTAAATGTTGAAGTTTTTGGTACTGAATTTAACATGTCGGCATATCCTGAAGATATTGATACAGATGTCGTTTTAGTTGAAGGCTCAGTAGGGATGTACAAAGATTCTCAAACAATGAAAGAAGGAACTATGTTAGTCCCAGGAACAAAAGGCTCTCTTAATAAAGAAAATCTAAATATAAGTACTGCAAAAGTTAACACCCTAATTTACACTTCGTGGAGACAAGGTGGCTTATTTTTTAGAAATATGACATTTAAAAATATTGCTAAAAAAATAGAACGCCAATATAATATGAAAGTCATCATAACTAACAAACTATTAGAAAATGAAACTTTTAATGCCAATTTTAATGAAGAACCCATAGAGAAAATATTAAGTTATTTCAGTGATAGCTTCAATATTAAATACAGCATAAAAAACAACATAGTATATATAAACTAACCAATCTAAACAAAACAACATATGAAGTAAAAACTAAAAAACTTAAACAAAGACCAACAAAAAAATCACTTTAGAATATCCAATAATTTGGATAAAAAAACCGGAAAATGCGCCAACATTTCCCGGAGTTATAAAGTGACAACTAAATTTAGTCAATCACTAATTAAACATTTAAAAATATGAAAAAAATTCATGATAGAAAGGGTAGAAAACTGCCTAGTCTGAAATTTGATTTAAAAATGAAATTAACCACTCTTTTTTCAATTGTATCATTCTTTAGCATGTTAGCAAACACAGGCTATACACAAACTATAACATTGAATGTTGAGGACACACCCGTATCTCAAATAATTGATAAGATTGAAGCAACAACCGAATACAGATTTGTTTACAATACTAAGTTTGTTGATTTAAAACGCAGAGTTTCAATAAAAGTAGAAGATGCTAACATTGAAAACGTTCTAAGCAATTTGTTTAGTAACACAAACACTTCTTACAAAATAAGAGACACACAGGTTGTTTTAAAAGACAAAAAAATAACCAGTAATTATATAAAACCATTTCCTTCTAATATTGAAATTGTTGTTCCAAAACAAGAATTTAGAGTTGTTGGAACTGTTACAGATGCGAATGGGCAACCATTACCTGGAGCAAACATCCTAGAAAAAAACACCACAAATGGAACACAAACAAATTTTGACGGCGAGTTTTCTCTAAATGTTAAAAATGAAAACTCCATTCTTGTTGTATCTTATATAGGGTTCACTACTCAAGAAATCCCTGCAAAAAGTCAAATAACCATCAGTTTAAAAGAAGATGCTGCTAGTTTAGATGAGGTTGTAATTGTTGGTTATGGTTCTCAAAAAAAATCAGACGTAACAGGAGCTGTTGCAAGAGCTGATTTAGAAACCTTTAGAGAGCAAGGAAACACCAGTATTGTACAATCATTACAAGGGTCTGTAGCAGGGTTGAATGTAGGAGTCAGCACCGAAGCTGGTGGCGATGTAAATTTTTCCGTAAGAGGACAAAACAATTTAGGAGGCGACCCAAGTGCTAATGCGCCATTAATAGTAGTTGATGGCATCATTTTTAGAGGCACGCTTCAAGATATTAACCCAGACGATGTACAATCTGTTGATGTCTTGAAAGATGCCAGTTCAACAGCCATTTACGGCTCACAAGCCTCAAACGGTGTTATTATAGTTACAACAAGATCTGGTAAAGGTAGCGCAAGCAGCAAACCTGTTTTTAATTATTCTGCACGTTATAGTTTTAAAGAGGATGCTAATAGATTGAAGTATGGCTCAGGAGAAGATTATCTAAATCAAATTAGAGCATTCAACTGGAAATCGGCTTTTCCACAAGGTCCAAATTATGATCCAAATTACAATGTATTGACAGGTTTAGACCCGCAAGAAGTTGTAGGATACAATAATGGAACAAATGTTGACTGGCAAGACCTATTAACTCAATCAGGGTTTGTTAACAATCATAATTTAAGTATTTCGGGAAACAATGATAATGTCAACTATTTTGTATCTGGTTCATTTTTAGAAAATGAAGAAGTCATCATAGGTGACAATTACAGTAAGATTACGGGCAGAATCAATTTAGAGTTAAAATTAAACAATTGGTTAAAAATAGGAACAAATTCATTTGTTACTTCTGCAGATTACTCAGGGATAGAATTCAACAGAGAAGCTGTTACATATTCTCCATTCGCTGCTGCTTATGATGAACAAGGAAATCCTATTGCAAAAGTAACAGAACGTTTTGGAACCAGTGCTTTACTTACAGCTAACGATTTAGATGTAGACAAAAGAACACACCTAAACACAACACTGTATACCATTATTGATATTCCTTGGATAAAAGGATTATCTTATAGAATGAACTATAACAATAGTACCAGAACAAGAAGACATAATCAATTTTTATATGCAACCCCAGATCGTGTGTCTCAAGCTAGAAAAGATTTATTCTTTAATAAAGATTGGACTATAGACAACATTTTATCTTACAACAAAACATTTAACAATATACATAACATAAATGTAACCTTGGTTTATGGCCGTGAAGAACGATATATTGAAAGCACTGAAGTTGGCAGTTCAAACTTTAGCAATGAAATATTAGACTTTAACGATTTGAGTTTAGGAGCAATACAAGTTGTACACTCTGGAGCGGAAGCTGAAAGCAGCTTATACCAAATGGGTAGACTTAATTATAATTTCGATAGCAAATATTTCATAACAGGAACTATAAGACGTGATGGGTTTTCTGGATTTGGAAAGAATAATAAATTTGCAGTTTTTCCTTCAGTAGCATTAGGTTGGAGTATTTCTAAAGAGAATTTTTTCGAACCTCTTAGCAACACAATTTCTAACTTAAAACTTAGAGCATCTTATGGTGAAAGTGGTAATAGAGCACTACCTAGATATTCTACATTAGCAAAAGTTGACCAAAATAACGCGTATGTTTTTGGAGATGGTGGCTCTACGGTTGGTGGTCAATTTACCTCTACAATTGCGGCTGCCAATTTAAAATGGGAAACTACTACAGGTATTAACTTAGGTTTAGATTTCGGGCTCTTGAGTAACAGAATAAGTGGAAATATTGAGTATTACAATACAAACACTGAAGATATTCTTATAAATATTGATATTCCATCAATAAATGGTTTTTCTGAAGCTAGTGCTAACCTAGGTAAAGTACACAACACAGGATTGGAATTTACTATCAATTCAACCAATGTTATAATAAATGACTTTAAATGGTCAACAACCGTAAATTTTTCAACTAATAAAAATGAAGTGGTTTCTGTTTTAGGTAGAGATGATAACGGCGATGGCATTGAAGACGACTTACCTTCTTCAGGTTTTTTCATTGGAAAATCATTAGGGGCAATTTTTGATTATCAAATAGACCCTGTAAACCCTATATACCAAATAGGCGACACAGATATCCCTCCTGGCTCTGAACCAGGATTTTACAGACTTGTAGATCAAAATGGCGGTGGTATTTCTAGTACTGATGACAAAGTGATATTAGGAAAAACAGAACCTGCGTACCGCTTTGGAATAACTAACAATATTAGATATAAAAATCTTAATTTAAATGTATTTATAAACTCCATTCAAGGTGGAAAAGATGGCTATTTAGGTGACAACACCTATTGGATGATTGACCAATGGACATCTGGTGGAAAAGGAAAAATTGACGGACTATTGCCTGTAATTGTTGATTACTGGACACCTGACAATCCAAATTCAGAATATCCTTCACTTCGATACGATGCTTACGATCAAACTAGGCAAGCTAAAGTTTTTAGAGACAGAAGTTTTGTAAGACTACAAGATGTTAGTTTAAGCTACTCCTTTGATGATGATATACTCAAAAAATTAGGGCTTAAACATCTTACACTGGTTGCAAGTGGAAAAAACTTAGCAACTTGGACAAAATGGAAAGGTCTAGATCCAGAGGCAGGGTATCGCATTACCTATGGCGACAGGCCAGTAACTCGTTCTTACACATTAGGCGTAAATCTATCATTTTAACACAAAAACATTAAAAAACAAGAACATGAAACATTTAAAATATATTTGTTTACCGCTTCTCTTCATAGCGTTTAGTAGTTGTAATGAAGATAAAATATTAGAAGAAACCCCATTGGATTTTGCTACTGTAGAAAATTCATATGTAACCCAAGGAAACTTTGAAGCTGCAATTGCCCAATTATATAATCAAGCTAGACGCTATTTTGGAGACCCAACAGGTTCTGCTTTCGAAATGGATGTTTGGTTTGGCACCGATGCTGGTTGGCAAGCCAGAGAATATGCTTCACATGTATATTCTCAATATGGAGGTTTTGGTCCCGACAACGGAGATGTTGCTCAAAGATGGACCGATGCCTACAAAATAGTTTCTAACGCCAATACTGTAATCAGCAGAATTGCTGATGCTGATATTGACAGCGAAGCAACTAAAACCAGATTACTTGCTGAATCTCGCTTTTTTAGAGCTTGGGCCTATAGAACATTAGTTTATTTATATGGCGATGTCCCACTAGTATTAAAAGAGGTTTCGTCTGCAAAAAGAGATTATGTTAGAGCTCCTAAAACAGATGTTCTAGCAGCCATGATTGATGATTTCGAATTTGCAAAAACAAATTTACCAAGTGTAGGAGATGAAGCAGCCAATGGCAGATTAACTAAAGATGCTGCACGTCATTTTTTAGCAGAAACGTATATTTCAGTTGGCGAAAATCAAAAAGCCATTGACAATGCATCTGAGATTATTGATAGCGGAAAATATGCACTAATGCAGAATCGCTTTGGGTCTAGAGCAAATGAACAAGGTGATGTATATTGGGATTTGTTCCGATTAGGCAATCAAAACCGAAACTCAGGAAATACTGAAGGTATTTGGATACACCAAATTGAATATGAAACTTTAGGTGGCTATGGAGCATCATCAGGTGAGGCTAACTTTTGGGAACGCTTAATTGGACCAGAATATAATAGGTTTACGGCTAAAGATGAAAATCTTGGAGTTAGAACTTTTATCTATGAATCTACGTATCATGGTGGTAGAGGACAAGGTTTTTTTAGACCAAGTACGCACGTTACACACGGCATATGGAAGAATGTGGATCCTGCTGATTATGACAATGACATTAGAAATTCAGAGAACAATGTACTTCGCAAATGGTGGATAGACAATCCTTTATCAGCACATTATGGTAAAATTATAGACTTACGCACCAATAGTAAATTAGCTTATGAGACTTACTTAAATGCGGCTACTATCGAGAACGATTCTAATAGATTAATATATCCTGTATTCTTAAAACTAACACAAATAAACAATCATTTTGCAACAGATTTAACCGATGGTAGTTTAACTGCTGCACAGGAACCATTGGCAACACAAGAGCATAAAGATCTAATTGCCAGCTATGGTGGTGTTGGACCAAAAATGAATGCTAATGCTAGACGACACTTTGTAGATCAATATGCCGTAAGGCTACCGGAAACACTACTTCTTAGAGCAGAGGCATACATGAAATTAGGCGGTGCAACTAATTTAGATTTAGCCGCTGCAGATATTAATACCATAAGAAGTAGAGCAAATGCTTCATTAATTACTGGTTCAGATGTTACAATAGATTTTATTTTAGATGAACGCCTTCGTGAATTATTTCTAGAAGAACCAAGAAGAATTACATTAAACAGACTTGGGTTACTTTATGATAGAACTAAAAGATTTAATCATTATTCAAGTTCAAGTGTAGCACCTCACAATAATTTATATCCTATTCCTAGTATTGAAATCCAAAATAATACGGAAGCAGAATTAACTCAAAATACCGGATATCCAAATTAGTTTAGTTTGTTTAGTTAGTAATTAGAATAGAGTTATACTTTATTCTAAAGCTAAAAGGGAATGCTACATGATTTTGCTGCATTCCCTTTTTTATTAATTTTTAGAATTGAAAGATTCATTATATTTAAGAACATTAATATTGTATGAAAAAAAATAAAATCATCAATCTGCATAAGTGTTTTTTAATCGTATTATTAGTAATTCTATCGCAAAGCTGTACTTCTAAAGTAGAAAATCCAATTTATAATGTTTATGATTTTGGAGCTAAAGGTGATGGCATTACTAACGACCAAAAAGCAATTCAAAAAGCAATTGAAGCCTGCAAAAAAACAGGTGGCACTGTTTTAATTGAAAACGGAAATTTCTTAACAGGACAAATTATACTCGTAAGCAATTTGACCTTACATATTGATTCTACAGCCACCCTTTTAGGAATAAAATCTGATGATGAAAAAGATTATCCACATCATCTCATAGAAACTAAACACCCAAACCGAATGCTACAAGATTGCCAAAGAAGATTAATCTATGGCAATAAAGTTGAAAATGTAACTATAACCGGAGGCGGAACTATTAACGGCCAAGGCGACTATAAACCTTGGATGCACGTAAAAGAATTAGGAACCGAAAAAGACCGCCCTTCTATTTTAGCTTTTGTAGGATCTAAAAACATAACTATTTCAAACATAGAACTCATTAAACCGGCTTGCTGGACTCAGGTTTATATTGAATCTGAAAACATCACTATTAAAAACATCAAAGTTAATACAGGCAACTTAACTCCAAACAGAGATGGTATCGATATTGTAGATTGCCATAATGTTTTAATTGAAGATAGCTTTATTCAATCTGAAGACGACGGTATCTGTTTTAAAAGTGGCAGCGAATTTGGATGTAAAAATATTGTTGTAAAACGCTGTATCATTGATAAGTTAAATGTAAACGCTGGAAACTGTTTTAAGTTAGGTACAGATGGCCTAGGAAGCTTTATGAATTTTAATGTTTCAGAATTAACATTGAAAAATGCCTATCAAAATTCTGCTATCGCCATCGAATCTATGGATGGCGCTGTAATCGACAACATTAACATTAGAGATTCAAATATTGATAATTGCGGACAAGCCATTTTCATTCTTTTAGCAGACAGAAAAAGAACTGTTCCTAACAGAAATCCACGAATAGGGAGCATTTCCAATATCTCCTTTAAAAATATTACAGGAGATAATTTCACACAGCAATACCCTTCAATTATCACTGGAATAGATGGGCATCATATTCAAAATATAACTTTTGAAAATATTGATTTCAAATTAAAAGGTGGAATAAATTCTAAAGACCAAACAGTTATGGAATATGATGGCACATACCCAGAAGGCAGTAAATTTGGAAACACAAATGCTTATGGTTTTTTTATAAGACATACAGATGATGTTGTTTTTAAAAACTGCAACATCTCAACAAAAGAAAGAGATATAAGAACTTGGTTAGTACAGGTGAACGTGAAAAACATCATTGAAGAATAACCAAAGCAAGATATTATGATAAACATAAAGCATATAGTTATTTCGTTCTTTGCCTTACTAAGCATTAAAAATACGGCACAAATATGGACACCCGATTTAGGAAATGGCACCTATAAAAACCCCATACTTTATGCCGACTATTCCGACCCAGATGTTATTAGAGTTGGAGACGACTTTTATATGGTAGCCTCTAGTTTTAATGCTATGCCAGGCATTCCAGTACTTCATTCTAAAGATTTGGTAAATTGGAAACTTATTAATCATGTTTACAATAAATTACCTTTTGAAAAATATGACAAACCTGCCCATGGTGAAGGTTCTTGGGCACCGTCAATTCGTTATCATAAAGGCACATTCTTTGTGTATTTCTGTACACCCGAAGACGGTCTTTTTATGGCTTCCACTAAAAATCCCGCAGAAAAATGGGATTTGACTATTATTGAAAACGTTGAACGTTGGGAAGATCCTTGTCCGCTTTGGGATGACGATGGAAATGCTTATTTGGTAAGAGGAAAAGTTTGTGCCAACGAATTATATCTTCATAAAATGAGCAAAGATGGTAAACAAATACTTGATAATGGCACATTAATTTTTAACGATGTTGAAAAACAACCTATTATTGAAGGTCCAAAATTCCTAAAAAAAGACGGTTACTATTATATTCTTGCTCCTGCCGGCAGTGTTCCTTCAGGTTGGCAAGCAGTATTGCGATCAAAAAACATTTATGGCCCTTATGAAGATAAAATCGTATTGCACCAAGGGAATACTGATATTAATGGCCCACATCAAGGTGGTTTGGTTGCATTAAAATCTGGCGAATGGTGGTTCATGCATTTTCAAAGTAAAAATCCTTTCGGAAGGATTGTCCATTTACAACCTGTTACATGGAAAGACGGTTGGCCTATAATGGGAATTGACAGTAATAATGATGGCATTGGCGAACCTGTTAGTGAATATAAAAAGCCTAATATTGGCAAAACCTACCCTATTGAAATACCCCAAACCAGTGATGAATTTAACAATCAGAATCTAGGTTTGCAGTGGCAATGGCATGCCAACCCAAAAGAACGTTGGTCTTCGCTTGTAAAAAATGAAGGCCGTTTAAGATTATTTAATGAGAAGAACTTCACTCAAAATGGAAACCTCTGGTTTGTTCCTAATTTATTGCTTCAAAAATTTTCATCGCCATCTTTTACATCAAAAACAAAAATTGATTTTCATGGTGATTTAATTGGTGACAGAAGCGGATTAGTAGTAATGGGATCTGAATGGGCATATATCGCAGTTATAAAAACTTCTAACGGAAATAAAATAACTGTTTACGAAGGAACAAAACATAAATGTGAAGATCTTACAAAACAAATAGATTTACTATCTTTAGATACAAATACCTGCTATTTGAAAGTGGAAGTTTTTGATTCTGGTACATATCAATTTAGCTACAGTCTGGATGATGACAAATTTGAACTTATAGGACGAAAATATAAGGCTCAAGAGGGTGTTTGGATAGGGGCCAAAGTAGGATTGTTTTCATTAAACCCTAATATTATGGAAAGTAAAGGTTATGCAGATTTCGATTGGTTTAGAATAGAATAAAAAACATATAAATAATCACCAACTAAACACCACAAATAAACATGGAAAATTCAAGAAGAAATTTTTTAGCATCCATTAGTATGCTTGCAGCCTATAGCGCTTTCCCTATTTCATCTTTTAATTTTGGAACTTCAAAAAAGCTTAGAATAGCACTTGTTGGAACAGGAATTCGGGGCACCAGTTTTTGGGGAAAACGATTGGTTGATGAATATTCAGATATTTTAGAATTCGTTGGGCTTTGCGATATAAACCCCGGACGCTTAGAATTTGCCAAAAAATTTATTGGCACCAATTGCGTAACTTTTGTTGATTTTGATGCTATGTTAAAAAAAACAAAACCAGATTTAATAATAGTAACCACTGTTGATTCTACCCATCATGAATTTATTATTAAAGGACTGGAATCCGGTTTTGATGTACTTACAGAAAAACCTTTAACAACCGATGAAACCAAAGCACAAGCCATAATAAACGCAGAAAGACAATCGGGTAAAAACCTCATCGTTGGATTTAATTATAGATGGAGTCCGTACAGTACAAAAATCAAAGAATTACTTGCCAATAATACCATTGGAAAAATAACATCTATCGATTTTAACTGGTATTTAAACACCTACCACGGCGCATCGTATTTTAGAAGATGGCATGGTTTGAAAGATAAGGGTGGCTCACTTTGGGTGCATAAATCGACACACCATTTCGATCTTTTAAATTGGTGGTTAGATTCCGACCCCGAAGAAGTTTTTGCATACGGCAGTTTAGAACATTATGGTGCCAACGGTCCTTTTAGAGGTACTAATTGCAGAACCTGCAAACACAAAACCAATTGCGATTACTTTTGGGATATTACAAAGGACAAACGTATGATGGATTTGTATGCAGCTAATGAAAAACATGATGACTATATTAGAGATAATTGTTTGTTTAGAGAAGAAATTGATATTTATGATAAAATGTCGGCACAAATAAAATATGCCAACAATGTAACTGTAAATTACTCTTTAACTACTTACTCTCCTTTTGAAGGTTGGCGTATTGCTTTTAATGGTACCGAAGGAAGAATTGAAGCATCTTTAGATATTCCGTATAACAAAAAAACCGATGTTACCCAAGCCGAAATGCATGCCAAAGAAATGGAACAAAACGCTATGGAAGAAGCCGAAGCTGAAACTATAATTGTTCACAAATTATGGAAAGATTACAATACCGTATTAGTGCCATTTGAAAGGGGTGGTCATGGTGGTGGCGATAAACGTTTGCATGACAAAATATTCAAAACGCAAAATGAAAAAGATCCTTACGAAAGAGCTGCCGGCAGTAGAGACGGTGTAATGTCTGCCATAATAGGCATTGCCGCCAGAAAAAGCATTGAATCTGGAACACCCATTAAAATAGCTAGCCTCACTGATATTAAACCTTCAGCTAATAGAACTTAAAATTATTCGTATTTTTATCAGAATTCAAAAAAAACAACTTATATGCAACCAATAAACACAGCACTATGTTCGTATGGTATGAGCGGTCATGTGTTTCATGCGCCTTTTATTTCTGTAAACCCCAAATTTAATTTATCCGGAGTTTTTGAAAGAACAAAAAATGAAGCACAAAAGCATTATCCATCAATAAAAACATTTCGTTCATTAGATGATATGTTAGCTGATGATAATATTGAACTCGTTGTAGTGAACACTCCTAATGTGACACACTTCGATTTTTCAAAAAAAGTCATAAACGCTGGTAAGCATTTGGTTATAGAAAAACCTTTTACAGCCACAGTTGCAGAAGCTGAAGAGTTAATTCAATTAGCAAAAGAAAAAAAGGTTATCATGTCGGTTTATCATAACAGACGTTACGATAGTGATTTTAGAACGGTTCAAAACGTTTTAAATGAAGGTTTATTGGGGGACATCGTAGAAGCTGAATTTCATTACGATCGTTTCGACCCTGTTTTAAGCTATAAAACACATAAAGAAACGCCAACTGCTGCCGTAGGAAGCTTGTACGATTTGGGTTCGCATTTAATAGATCAAGCATTACAATTATTTGGTTTACCTAAAGCATTGAGTGCCGATTTAGATTCGTACAGACCAAATTCTAAAGTTGGAGATTATTTTGATGTAAAATTATTTTATCCTTCCCACCGCGTTATTCTTAAATCGAGTTACTATGTTCGTGAACCATTACCTGGAAACATTTTACATGGCACTAAAGGTTCGTTTATAAAAACCAAAGCTGATGTTCAAGAAAAAGAATTACAAGCTGGCAAAAAGCCTAATATGCCAAATTGGGGAACGGAACCAGCTACCGAAAAAGGATTATTGCACACCGAAAAAAACGGACAAATAATAAAAGAACACATTCCTTCTTTAAAAGGTGACTACATGGCTTACTATGATGGCATATATGAAGCCATTAAGCATAATAAACCAGTTCCCGTAACCGCAGAAGATGGCATGCTGGTTATTAGAGTGATTGAAGCTGCATTAAAAAGCAATTCAGAAAGAAAAATAGTTACTTTATAAATAAATCCCTCTAATTATAAAATACTTTTTTATTCAAACCGAATAATTAACAACCAATTAAAATAATTTAATTTTTACTACTTTGCGGTTAGATAAGTAATAAGCCACCTTGGATAATAATGAAACGAATAATCCTGAATCTTTCTTTTCTCTCCTAAAACAGGGAGATAAAAATGCTTTTAAAATTATTTTCGATACTTACTACAAAAGACTTTATGCTTTTTCCCTGCATTATGTAGAAGACCAATATATCGCCGAAGAAATTGTTGAAGACACTCTGGTTAAGCTTTGGCAAAAGCGTAATAAATTGGACAAAGTTGAGAATTTGAAGGCTTATTTATATAGCATGGTTAGAAATGCCTCTATAGACCATCTTAAAAAAGATAAAAAATTTGTGCGCCTAGATGTAAAAAAACATGGCGCCTTGTCTTTAAAAGAACAATACATTATAGAAGAAGAAACCCATAATATTTTATACCAAGCCTTAGAAACATTACCAAAAAAATGCAGAAAAGTATTTGAACTGTCCTGTTTAGATGGCATAAAATATAAAGATATTGCAGAAGATCTTCAAATAAGCGTAAACACAGTAAAATCACAACGTGCCAGAGCTATCGAACTTCTAAAAACATACTTAAAAGACTATCCGTTCTACCAAATCTTCTTAGTGTCTTTATAAAATTTTTATTTTTTTTACTTTTTTTTCCACCCAAAAATCAGCTTTAACAGTCATATTAATAATTCTTTAACACTCATTTTATTTAATTAATAAAAAGTGTACTGGTTTTTTAGCAATTAATAATTACAATAAGACAATATTATCATATCATAAATGACACCAAAAACCCCATCAAATTATCAAATAGCGCAATTAATTTATAAATCTATTGCGAAAATCATCTCTAGTGAAGAAAAAGAAATTCTAGACAACTGGTTGAGTCATGAAGATAATTTAGCTCTTTACAATAAAATTACCGATAAAAAGAATATTCAAGATAAGCTAGCTATATACGAACAAATTGAAACCGAAAAAGTTTATGCGAAGCTTGAAAACAAATTAAATAAAAACAATAAAAAGGTAAAAACTTTAAAATTGCTTAAAGTTTTTAAATATGCTTCCATCATCATTGTTTTTTTAGGATTAGGTGGCTATATGTACCAAAACGGATATTTTAGTAAAAACGAATCTTTTAGTGTTCCAAACGAACAAATTACCCTTCAATTAGAAAATGGCACTATTAAAGTTATAAACGAAGATGGCACATCACAAGTTTTAGATGCTAAAGGAAATGTCATTGGAACACAAAGTGGCACACAAATAGCTTATAGTAATGATGCTTTTGAAGAAACTTTGGTTTATAATACTTTAACTGTTCCTTACGGAAAACGTTTTGAAATTTTATTATCAGATGGTACCCATGTACATTTAAATGCAGGTACCTCTTTAAAATACCCAGTAAAATTTTTAAAAGGAGAAAACCGACAGGTATTTTTAAAAGGAGAAGCCTTTTTTAACGTCTCAAAAGATGCAAAACATCCTTTTATTGTAAATTCTGATGTTTTAAATGTACAAGTGCTTGGAACTCAATTTAACATTTCTAGTTATCCAGAAGATATTGAAACCGATGTTGTTTTAGTGGAAGGCTCTGTAAATTTATATACTACAAAAGACTCAAATAACAACGCGTTATTAAAACCTGGTTTTAAAGGTACTTACAATAAAAACAACACAAACAACATTACTACAAACCCAGTAATAACAAGCATTTATACTTCTTGGATAGATGGTGAGTTGGTGTTTAGAAATATCACTTTTGAAAACATTCTTAAAAAAATGGAAAGACATTACAATGTTGATATTACTAACAACAACATTGTTTTGGCAAACGAGAAATTTAATGCAAGTTTTAGAAATGAACCCATTGAAAAAATACTTGAGTATTTTAAAATTACTTACAACATAAATTACACAATAAACAATAATAAAATACTAATCAACTAAACTAAATATTTTCGCCTATGAGATAGATGAACTAAAAAAAACACCGAAAACTAAACTAAACACATCTTACGCTCCTTCACGACATTTTAGAGCAAAAAAAAATCGGAAAATGGTGACACATTTCCCGATTCAATTTAAGACGTGATTAAAATTAAACTAATAACCACAATTAACACTTCAAAAGTATGAAAAAACTTCTTAACAAGAAAAGAAGCCATCATCGTCCATTATTAAAATTTGATTTAAAGATGAAGCTAAGTGCATTAATGATATTTGTAACATTTTTTACTTTACAGGCTAACAATTCGTATTCCCAAAAAGTAAAAATCTCTTTAACCTTAAATAATGTTACTGTTGGCGAACTAATTGATAAAATTGAAAGCACGACCGAATTTAGGTTTGTTTACAAAATTAAAGACGTTAACCTAAAACGAAACATATCGGTTAATGCAAATAAAGAATTTATAAATACGGTTCTAGATGACATTTTTCTTAACACCGACACCACATACAGGGTTTACGACAAACAAATATTTCTATTAAAAAAAGAAATAACAAATATTCCCAAAGAATCAATAAACCTTGATGTAAATAGCATTAAAACGATACAGACTTGGAGCGTAAAAGGAACTATTTCAGATGAATTCGGTCAACCATTACTTGGCGCCAACATTATAGAAAAAGGCACCACAAACGGTACACAATCTGATTTTGATGGCAATTTTTCAATAAATGTTTTTAATAAAAATGCTGTTTTAGTTGTTTCGTTCGTTGGTTTTACCACAAAAGAAATTCCTGTAAACGGACAAACCAATTTAAGCATAGCATTAAATGAAGACAGAGCTTCACTAGAAGAAATTGTTGTTGTTGGTTATGGCACACAAAAGAAAGCCTTAGTTACAGGTGCAAGTGTACAGGTAAGTGGTGACGATTTAACCAACAGAAATACCGCAAACGCTATTCAAGCATTGCAAGGGCAAACACCAGGTGTTCAAATAACCTCAACCTCTGGTCAACCTGGAGAAAGTTTAAACGTCGTTATTAGAGGCGTAGGCTCTACATCGGGTAGCAACCCATTATATGTTGTAGATGGTATTTTAACAGGTGATATTTCATACTTAAACAACGCTGACATTGAATCTATTTCCATCTTAAAAGATGCGGCTTCTGCTGCTATTTACGGTTCTCAAGCATCAAATGGTGTCGTTTTGGTTACCACTAAAAAAGGTAAAAGAGGTCAAGCTGCACAAATTACTTTTGATCAATTTTACGGACTTCAATCTGTTGCTAGAAAAGTAGATTTATTAGATGCTAATGAGTATGCCGTTATGGTAAACGAAGCAAGAGTGAATTCTGGTCAAAATCCATTATTTACTAATACCGAAATTGCCGCTTTAGGAACTGGTGTTAACTGGATGGACGAAATGTTTGTAGATAATGCTGCTACAAAAAATATTTCTTTAGGTATCACAGGCGGATCAGAAAACTCAGTATATTCTTCCTCTTTATCTTATTTTGGACAAGAAGGTATTGTTGGTGGTAAAGACTTATCAAATTATGAGCGTTATAATTTCAGATTTAATTCAGAACATAAATTATACAAAGATGTGGTGACTTTTGGAGAAAATTTAAGTTTTGCTTACATAAACAACAACGGTATTGGTGTTGGTAATCAATACAACAACTCGCTTAGAAGTGCTTTTACAGTTAATCCATTATTGCCAATGTACGATAGCGAAGGCAATTATTACAGTACAGTACCTAATAGTGAACAATGGTTAACTGGTAGAGCCAACCCCTATGCCGAAATGGTTTACAACAACCAAAATGAAAGCAATAACCAAAAACTATTAGGCAATATATATTTGGAAATTGAACCTATTAAAAATCTAACCCTCAAAACAACCTTAGGATTAGATTATTACGCTGGCGAAGGACATTCTTTCAATCCTATTTATGAAGGATTATCTATTTATTCATTTAGAACTATAGATAATACTAGTCAAAGCATGAACAAGGGCAAATCGTTAACTTGGGATAATTTGTTGACTTATAAATTTGATGTGGCTGAAAATCATCATTTTGAAACCATGGTAGGTAGTTCTTCCATTAATTTTGATGGCACTTACTTAAATGGTAACAATGCTAACAATATTTTAGGAGGCTTAAAATATGCATGGTTAAACAATACAACCAATAGCCAAGGCGCTCCTTTAATGGGCGTTGGTGGCGGAAAATCTGAAAACAAGAGAATGTCTTATTTCGGCAGATTAAATTATAACTTCAACGAAAAATATTTAATAAACGCTACGTTTAGAGCCGATGGTTCTTCCAATTTTCACCCAGATAATCAATGGGGCTATTTCCCATCAATTTCTGCAGGTTGGATAATGTCTAAAGAAGATTTTTTAAGTGATTCTAACACATTCAACTTTTTAAAATTTAGAGCCAGTTGGGGGCAAGTTGGAAATCAAAACATAGGTGCATTTCAATTTTTAGCACCCATAAGAACTTCTACAACCAATTACATTTTTGGTAATGAAGAAGGCGTATTAACACCAGGAGCTTATCCAAACAGATTATCTAATCCAGATTTAAAATGGGAAACATCAGAGCAAATTAACATAGGTTTTGATGCCCGTGTATTAAACAACACCCTTGATATTAATTTTGATTGGTATAGAAAAACAAATAAAGATTGGTTAATTGTAGCACCCATATTAGCAACAGCTGGTGCCGATGCTCCTTTTATTAATGGCGGAAATGTTATAAATTCAGGTGTTGAATTGGCGTTAAACTACAGAAATAACATAGGTGATTTTAATTACAACATTGCAGCCAATGGTGCATACAACCAAAATGAAGTTGGAAAAATACCAACTGCCGATGGCATTATTCATGGCGCAACAAACCAACTTTACGATAATGCACCAGAATTTTATAGAGCACAAGACGGTTTTCCGTTATGGTATTTCTGGGGTTACGAAACCGATGGCGTTTTCCAAACACAACAACAAATAAATGACTATGGTATTCAGCCTAATGCAGCACCTGGCGACATTATTTATAAAGACATCAGTAAAGATGGAAGAATAAGTGATGCCGATAAAAAAATGATTGGCGATCCAAACCCTGATTTCACGTATGGATTTTCAATTTCCGGAAATTATAAAGCCTTCGATTTTTCAATCTCTGCAAATGGCGTAGCAGGCAATCAATTAGTACAATCGTATAGAAACCCGGGTGCTTTTGACAATTACACATCTGCAATTCTTAATCGTTGGACGGGTGAAGGCTCTTCAAACACAGTACCTAGAGTAACCGAAGATGGTAGAAATTTTGCAGGATTCTCAGATTTATACATTCAAGATGGCGATTTCTTAAGAATAAACAACCTTACCCTTGGTTTAGATTTAGCAAAACTTAGCAAAACACCAATTTTTGCTAAACAGTTAAGAGTTTATTTTTCAGCTTTAAACCTATACACGTTCACTAAGTATGACGGTATGGATCCTGAGGTTGGTTTTGGTACTGGTGGCACATCATCTGGTGTAGATGTAGGCTACTATCCTAGACCACGTACACTTATGATGGGATTAAATGTTAAACTTTAAAAAATACTGAAAATGAAAAATACATATATATACATCATGTTGTTAGGTTCATTATTTTTAAGTTCATGCAGCTTAGATACAGAACCTTATACAGAATTAACAGATACAAACTTTTATAAAACCCCAAAAGATGCTTTAACAGCTTTAGTAGGGTGTTATGATGGCTTACAGGTAGCAACCGGTGCTTCTGGTGCTGGACTTCCAGTAGTAACAGAAGTTTTTTCGGACAACTGCTTTGGAGGAACCGGAAATGCCGATGCCTATAACTTCGCAGCTTTAGATGAATTTGATATTTCACGTGCACCAAGTTTTGTTGATATTTTTAATGATAACTGGGTAGCCTATTACAAAGCCATTTATCGCTGTAATGTATTGATACAAAAAATGGATCAAATTGAATGGAATGGCGATGATGCCTTAAGAAACGCCTACGAATCTGAAGCCAGATTTATTAGAGGGTATCTCTATTTTGAAATGGTTCGATTATGGGGAAATATTCCGTTATTAACCGAGCCTTCTACAGAAAATATTCCACAAGCAGCACCAGAAGATGTTTATGCTGTTATTGCTCAAGATTTACAATTTGCATCAGATAACTTACCTAATGTAGCCTACAATAATGTTGCTAGTGGTCGTGTTACAAAATGGGCTGCAAAATCATTACTTGGTCGCGTATATTTATATTATACTGGGTATTATGGTAAATCCGATTTAGCTGGTGTAGTAACCAAGGCACAAGTTTTAGCACATTTAGAAGATGTTATTGCATCTAGCAGTCATGGTCTTGTAGATGATTTTGCTTCATTATGGCCGGTTGCTTCTGCCTTTTCAGATATTGATTTTGCTGGTGAAGATAATAAAGAAGTCGTTTTCTCTATTAAATACACCTACACGAGCGATTATAATGGAAACACCGACGGCAACCATTGGTTAGTACTATTCGGAATGAGAGAATATTCATATTTGCCTTACGGAAATGGTTGGGGCGTTACTGTTAACTCTAAGCTATGGGATGCTTATGGCGCTAATGATACCAGACAATCGACAACCATCATTTCTGTTGATGATGAAGACATCCCGTTTGATAAAATTGATAATCAAAGAGAATATACTGGGTATTATAATAAAAAGTACACGCCAATGTCTATGCTAGATGCTGAAGGAAATACCGTATCATCAGTAAATCAATATGGTGTAAACGATTTTCAAATTAACCAATATCAAGATTACGTGGTGTTAAGATACTCTGATGTGTTACTTATGGCAGCAGAATTAGGAAGTGCCAACGCACAAGATTATTTTGATGAAGTAAGACAACGCGCATACAAAACCAATTTTGTCGCTAAACCAGTTTCACAAGCAAACATTTTAGAAGAACGTCGTTTAGAATTTGCTCTTGAAGGCATCAGATATTACGATCTTTTACGCCAAGGCATTGATACGGCAGCATCAACCATTGCGGAAACCACCACACTTTTAAGCGGCGGTGTTGCAGAAACCAAAACCATTTCTGAAAATAATATTAAAACAACCAAAGGGTTGCAACAAATTCCAAACACACAAATTACGTTATCTAATGGCGTTTTAAAGCAAAACACTGGTTGGTAATTTTTAACTAAACTAAATTTTTAAAAATGAAAAAAGTAAAAATATTAATCGCAACATTTATACTGTGTGCGGTGGGCTTTTTGGCAATATCGTGCCAACCCGAATCCTACTCATTAGGAAATACACCTGACAAATCTGATATTAAATTCGATATCACCCAAGATTTCACAGTAGACCCGGGAGGAAATACCGTAATAATGACAAACCAAACCAAAGGTGTTACGCTAACTTGGGATTATGTTACTGGCAAATCTAATAAAGCAGTTGAAACTGTAAAATACGCTTTTAAAGGTGATTATACCATCAAAATCACAGCCGTTACCGCTGGCGGACTGGTAGAGTTAGACCCCGTAACAATTACGGTAACAGATGATAATTTAAGCTATGTTGATGACCCTTTATGGACAGCACTTTCAGGTGGCGTTGGTAAATCTAAAACATGGTATCTAGATTTAAATGCCGAAGGACAATCAAAATACTTTGGTGGCCCAATGTCGTTTTCCGGAAATGAATTAGGATGGCAAAAACAATGTTTAAGTGACAATACCGACCTATGCTGGATTTGGGAACCAGAATGGGCTTCTGCTACATGGATTGGTGATGCTGGCGATTATGGCTCTATGACTTTTAGTTTAGAAGGCGGCCCGTTTGTAACAGTAAACCATGCCTTTACAACTAATAGAGGCACAGAAAATGGCACCTATTTTTTAGATGCTAATGCACATACATTAACATTAACAAATGCCGCTATTTTACAAAACTCTTGGGGTGATAATGATGTTGATGATTGGTCTAATTACAGAATTTTAACGCTAACCGAAGACGCCATGCAATTGGCAGCATTTCATAACTCTAAACAAGAACTAGTTATATTCAATTTTATTTCCAAAGAATACAGTGATAATTGGGTGCCTGAAGATTTACCTGAACCAAATCCGCAAATTGATTTGAACGGAGGAACCGTTGATGACTTACTTTCTGTTACTACATCTACCACCAAAACATGGCATTTAAGTGCAGATAGCCCTTTTGATTGGACCGATTTAGAAGGAAACTTATTAAATGGATGGCAAACAGCCGAAGATTATGAAGCTGCAGGTTGGCCTGGTTATAAAGTTTCTGATAAAAATAACGTTATAAAAAATAAAATATCATTTTCTAATAATGGTACTGTTACCACTATAGACAGCAATGGTATTGAAGCAGCTGGCAGCTATTCAACTTCAACAGATGGTAAAAACATCATTACTTTTTCTGGCATCACGCCTTCATTCCCAATAGGAAGCTCTTGGGCTACAGTTTCAACAACATCTCAAAATCAATGGAGAATTGTTAAAACAGCGAAGAAAGCTGGTATTGTAACCGATATTTGGTTTGGAAAACGTGATGAAACAGGTAAAAACGAATACATGGTATTCCATTTTGTACTTGATAATAATACATCTGGAGGAAACACCAATACAGATACAGTAGTAGCTTTTGATAATTCTAAATTAGCTTTCGGAGACCTAGAAGGAAATGGTAAATTACGCTTAGAATTGTATAACGATTTTGGCTCAACAGCTACAAACCCTGGGTTAAACAAAAATAGTCTGGTGTTTAGCGAATCTGTTGAAGTAACTTTCACTCTTGGTGGTATTACTTTAAATTCAGGAGCTGCTGGGTCATATAATGCTTCTATTTATTATGCCGATTCAGATTGGACTCCAAACGGAAATGGTGCTAATGTTACTGTTAATGGTAACGGTACTTACACGGTAACTTATGCGCCTGGCGTTGATGTTGATGGTGTTATTGTATTTGTTATTGACATAACAGGATTAGCAGCAGATATTACAGATCTTACTGCTGTTACTGCAACTATTGATAAAATAGTTATTAAGTAAACTAAATATTAAACCACTGTATTACAAAGCTAATACAGTGGTTTTTATTTTAATAACAAGTTCCTTAATACAGAATTTCGTTATATATTTTTACTTAAAATCTATCATATAAATTCTAATTAAATAATATCTCTTATTATTTAAAAAGTCTTTGCTATCCATTTTTTCAACATAAACTAAAGGAAGAAGAAACACCAATTCCAATGAAAATAAACACTATTTATCTAAGCTTATTTACAGGTTTGCTACTAGCTTCTTGTTCATCAAATAAAAAATCATATCAACAAACCAATGATGGTATTATTGTTACCATAAAGCAAACAAAAAACACAGATTTAAATAAATTACGCTTGCAGGTTTTAGGCGACGAAATTATCCATGTATCTGCAACTCCAGAACAAGAATTTATAAAAGACTCGAGTTTAATTATACTTCCAGATTTAGCTCCTCACCCTTTTAATGTTTCGCAAAACGGAGATACAATTACACTTTCCACAAAAACATTAAATGTAATGGTTTCTTCTATCGATGGAGGCATTACATTTAAAGACCATGAAGGAAAACGTATTCTTACCGAGGCAAAAGGTGGTGGCAAAACATTTAATGCTATTGAAGTTGATAATACCAATGGATATACCGTACGACAAATTTTCGAATCTCCTGAAGATGAAGCTTTTTATGGCTTAGGACAACATCAATCAGATGAATATAATTATAAAAACAAAAGTGAAGAACTTTTTCAGTACAACACCAAAGTTTCAATTCCTTTTATAATATCAAATAAAAACTACGGACTGTTATGGGATAGTTATGCCTTAAGCCGTTTTGGTGACAGTCGTCCGTATCAACAATTAAATGAAGTTTTCAAAATTTATAACAAAGAAGGTCAAGCAGGAAGTTTTACTGGTACTTATAACGCCCCAGAAATAGGAAACACTGCATTAATTAGACAAGAACCTTCTATATTTTTTGAAGATGTAAAAAGCATTAAAAATCTTCCTGAAAATTTCCCTCTAAAAAATGCCGATGTGTTATATGAGGGTGATATTGAAGCAAACGAAAGTGGCGTATACAAGTTTATTTTATATTATGCTGGTTACATTAAAGTTTATGTAAACAACGAATTAATGGTGCCAGAGCGATGGAGAACAGCATGGAACCCAAACAGCTACAAATTCTCAATGAATCTTGAAGCTGAAAAACGCGTACCAATACGTATAGAATGGAAACCAAATGGTGGTGCATCTTACTGTGGTTTACGTGTAAAAACTCCACAACTTGCCGAAGAAAAAGGAAACCAGGTTTGGTGGAGCGAAATGAATAAAAACCTTGACTACTACTTTGTTCATGGTAAATCTATGGACGAAATAATTAAAGGCTATCGCACATTAACAGGAAAATCTCAAATCATGCCTAAATGGGCTATGGGCTACTGGCAAAGTCGTGAACGCTACAAAACACAAGATGAAATTGTTAGTACTTTAAAAGAATTTAGAGAGCGCCAAATACCAATAGATAATATTGTTTTAGATTGGAATTACTGGGAAGAAGATGCCTGGGGAAGTCATGAATTTGATGCCGACCGTTTTCCAGATCCTAAAGGTATGGTAGATTCTATACATGCTATGAATGCCAAAATGATGATTTCTGTATGGCCTAAATTTTATAGAACAACCGAGCATTTTAAAGAATTCGACGAAAAAGGCTGGATGTATCAACAAGCTATAAAAGACAGTATTCGTGATTGGGTTGGACCTGGTTATGTGGGGTCGTTTTACGATGCTTATTCTGCCGATGCACGTAAATTGTTCTGGAAACAAATTTATGAAAACTTATACCCTATTGGTGTGGATGCCTGGTGGATGGATGCCAGCGAACCTAACGTTTTAGACTGTACAGACATGGACTACCGTAAATCTTTACAAGGACCAACAGCCTTAGGATCGGCTACAGAATTTTTTAACACCTATGCCTTAATGAATGCGGAAGCTATTTATAAAGGACAAAGAAACGTAGCGCCAAACAAACGTGTGTTTTTATTAACACGTTCTGGATTTGCAGGTTTACAACGTTATTCTACAGCAACCTGGAGTGGCGATATTGCCACCCGTTGGGAAGATATGAAAGCGCAAATTTCGGCTGGATTAAACTTCGCTATTAGTGGTATTCCATACTGGACAATGGATATTGGTGGTTTTTGTGTAGAAGATCGTTATGTGGCTGCTCAGTTAGCATACGACAAAACCAAAAAAGAAAATGCCGATTATAAAGAATGGAGAGAATTAAACACGCGTTGGCATCAATTTGGGGCCTTTGCACCTCTTTACAGATCGCATGGACAGTTTCCGTTTCGTGAGGTTTGGAACATTGCTCCAAAAGGGCATCCGGCCTACGAATCTATCTTATATTATACCAATTTACGTTACCGCTTAATGCCATACATTTATACCTTAGCTGGTAAAACATATTTTGATGATTACACCATTATGCGTCCGTTGGTTATGGATTTTTCAGAAGATAAAACGGTCGAAAACATTAGCGATCAATTTATGTTCGGACCTTCAATTATGGTTAATCCGGTTTATAATTATGAGGCCCGCAATCGTGAGGTTTACTTTCCAAAAACATCTAACTGGTACAATTTTTATTCAGGAGCGTTTATAGAAGGTGGCCAAACCTTAACCGTAGATGCGCCTTATCAAGAGATACCGTTATTCATTCCAGAAGGTGCTATAATTCCTGTGGGACCTGAAATTCAATATACCGATGAAAAACCTGCAGATAACATTACCATTTATGTTTATCAAGGAAAAGATGGTAGTTTCACGTTATACGAAGACGAATCTGGTAATTACAACTACGAAAAAGGTAAATATTCAAACATTACTTTTAGTTATAACGAAGCTTCAAAAACTTTAACTATTAATGAAAGACAAGGTGCATATGAAGGCATGCTTCAAAACAGAACCTTTGAAATTGTTACCGTAAGTAAAGAAAATCTAAAAGCATTCGATTTCGACGCTAAAGGAAAAACCATAACATACGATGGTAAAAAACAAACCATCCATTTAAAATAACCAACCATACTATTTTTAAAAACCAATAAAAATGAAAATTAAGAGTATATACACATCCATGATAGCTGCTTCTTTATTAGCTGCTTCTTGTAAAGACTCCAATCAAACAGTTCAAATTTCTAATGAAACTATGACTGTAGAGTATAAAGGTACCCCAATTTCAAAAGCATTTGATGCTAAAATTGACAGCCTAGTGTCACAAATGACATTAGAGGAAAAGTCAGGTGTACTGCATGGAAACAGCATGTTTGCTACAAAAGCGGTTGAACGTTTAGGAATTCCAGAATTAACAATGGCCGATGGTCCTTTAGGAGTTCGAGAAGAAATATCTAGAGATTCTTGGGCAGCCGCTGGTTGGGATAACGATTTTGCCACCTACTATCCTGCTGGTGGCGGTTTAGCGGCTACCTGGAATACCGAATTAGCTTATTTATTTGGAACTAGTGTGGGTGAAGAAGCCATTGCCAGAGATAAAGATGTGTTATTATCGCCTGCAATAAACATTATTAGAACACCGCTGGGCGGAAGAACCTATGAATATTTCACTGAAGATCCTTTTCTTAACAAGAAAATGTCGGTGCCTTTTATCGTGGGAGTACAAGAAAATGATGTGGCTGTTTGTGTAAAACACTTTGCTGCTAACAACCAAGAAACACACCGAGATTATGTAGATGTTCAAATAGAGGAACGTGCTTTACGTGAAATTTATTTACCTGCTTTTGAAGCGGCTGTAAAAGAAGCACATGCTTATAGTTTTATGGGTGCTTACAACAAATTTAGAGGAGAGTATTTATGTGAAAACGGATACATGCTTAACGAAATTTTAAGAAAAGAATGGGGTTTTGAAGGTATTGTTATATCAGACTGGGCTGCTGTTCACGATACTAAAAAATCTATAGAAAATGGTTTAGATGTTGAAATGGGAACTCCAAAACCTTTCAACGAATTCTTTTATGCCGATAGTTTAATTGAAAAAGTAAAATCTGGCGAAATTGCCGAAAGCGATGTAGATATTCATGTTAAACGTGTGTTACGTATGATGTTTACTTTAAAAAGTATAGACGACAAAGGCCGTGCTAAAGGAAGTATTAATACAGAAGACCATTTTGAAGATGCTTATAAAATTGCTGCCGAATCGGTTGTTTTACTTAAAAACGCTAAAAACTTATTACCATTAAAAACAGATATTATTAAAAGCATTGCTGTTATTGGTAATAATGCCATGAAAAAAAATGCTTTAGGCGGATTTGGAGCGGGTGTTAAAACAAAAAGAGAAGTAACGCCTTTAGAAGGTTTACAGAACAGATTACCAAAATCCATAGAAATTAATTATGCCGAGGGGTATTTGGAACGCTACTCTAACAATGAAAAAGCTAAATTAGGCGATATTACTTTAAGTGGTCCAGCTACTATAAATACGCTTGAACCTGCGCTACTCGATGAGGCTATCAAAGCTGCAAAAAATTCTGATGTGGCTATCATTTTTGCTGGTTCTAACAGAGATTACGAAACAGAAGCTTCAGACAGAGGTAGTTTAGATTTACCATTCGGACAAGAAGAATTAATTAAAAAAGTTTTAGAAGTTAACCCGAATACCATCGTTGTATTTATTGCTGGAGCACCATTCGATATTGAAGATATCAGTAAAAAATCAAGTTCATTAATTTGGAGTTGGTTTAACGGCTCTGAAGGCGGAAATGCCTTGGCCGATGTTATTTTAGGCAACGTAAATCCTTCAGGGAAATTACCATGGACCATGCCTAAGAAAATTGAAGATTCGCCAGCACATGCAACAAATAGCTTCCCTGGCGACGAAACAGTGTCTTACACAGAAGGTATTTTAGTAGGTTACCGTTGGTTTGACACCAAAAAGATTGAGCCTTTATATCCGTTTGGTTATGGTTTATCTTATACAACTTTTGAATTTTCAAATTTAAAAACAGATAAAACAGCTTACGATAAAGATGATATGATTAAAGTGTCTTTCGATTTAAAAAATACAGGTACTACCGACGGAAAAGAAGTGGCACAATTATACATTAGTGATGAGGAATCTTATGTAGAAAAAGCGGCACAAGAACTTAAAGGCTTTCAAAAAATATCTGTTAAAAGTGGCGAAACAAAACATGTAACCATAACATTACCTGCAAAAGAGCTGGCTTATTACAACGAAGTTAAAAAAGAATGGCTTGTTGAATCTGGGTCATACAAAATAAAAATAGGAAACTCTTCTCGTGGTATAAAAGCAGAAACAAAAATCAACATCAACTAAAATTTAAAAATGAAAATTTTAAAACATATAATACTTAGTTCATTATGTTTTCTATTCGTTTTAATGGCGACATGGTCATGTTCTAGCGATGGATCTCCAGACGAAAAAGAAGTTATAGAACCAGAAGTAAAATCGTTAACAACAAATGTAACATCACTAGATTTTTCAAGTGACGATAGCAGTTCTAATATTACTGTTACAACAAATGTAGACTCTTGGGTAATTAGTGCCTCGGGAACACCATGGATAACGTTAAGCCAGACATCTGGTGTTTCAGGAACTTCAACAGTATCTGTTAGTGTTCAAAAAAACCAAAGTATTCAAGCTCGAAATGCCACTATCACAATAAATGCTAATAAAATAACTCCTGTAAAAATTACAGTTACACAAGCAGGTATTACTTCAACTAATGGTATTTATCCAGACTATATTACAGAGACTTTACCTGCCGATCCAACTGGCATGACTAGTACTGCGAGTGAAATTGCTGCAAAAATAAAATTAGGATGGAATATTGGTAATAGTTTAGAAGCCTCTGGAAGTGAAACCGGATGGGGCAATCCTATGGTTAGCAAAGCTTTAATTGATGCTGTAAAAGCCAACGGTTTTAATGCTGTAAGAATTCCATGTTCTTGGGATCAGCACCTTGAAGATGCAGCTAATGCTAAAATTAAAGAAAGTTGGTTAAACCGAGTTAAAGAGGTTGTACAATATTGTGTAGATAACGATATGTATGTTTTATTAAATATCCACTGGGATGGTGGTTGGTTAGAAAATAACATTGAAGAATCTAATAAAGTGGCAATAAACGCCAAACAAAAGGCCTTTTGGGAACAAATTGCTTTACATTTAAAAGATTTCGACGAGCATTTACTATTTGCAAGTGCCAACGAACCCGATGCTAGCAATGCTACTCAAATGGCGATATTAAATTCTTTTCATCAAACTTTTATTGATGCTGTAAGAGCTACTGGTGGTAAAAATGCTTACCGTACCTTAGTTGTTCAAGGACCTAAAACAGATATCGAGTTAACTAATAATTTAATGACTACTTTACCAACAGATACTGCAGCAAACCGTTTAATGGTAGAAGTACACTATTACACGCCTTGGCAGTTTGCAGGATTAACACAAGACGAAAGCTGGGGTAAAATGGCCTATTACTGGGGTGCTGGTTACCACTCGACTACAAATACCGAAAGAAATGCATCATGGGGTGAAGAAGCTGCTTTAAAATCGTATTTCAAATTAATGAAAGAACAGTTTGTAGACAAAAATATTCCTGTAATTCTAGGTGAGTTTGGGGCTATTAGACGTACAACCTTAACAGGCGCAGATTTACAATTACATTTAGATTCTCGAGCTTATTACGTAAAAACGGTTGTAAAAGAAGCTAAAACAAATGGTCTTCTACCCTTCTATTGGGACGAAGGCAGCACAATAAACAACGGCTTTGGTATTTTTAACAGAAACAACAATACCGTTTTTGATACTAAAGTTTTAAATGTCTTATTAGAAGGATTAAACTAATTTTTATAATACAACAAAGGTTCTAAAAAAGGGCCTTTGTTGTTTTTTTAAATTCATTAAAATGAAAAATCTACTTCTTAATTCACTTTTATTTTTCATATTAACTTTAAAGTTTCAAGCCCAAGAGGCTGCTAAATTTTTTCCGAAAGAAAATTTAATGTCTATTGGAATTTACTATTATCCAGAACATTGGAATAAAAGTGAATGGGAACGTGATATAAAAAATATTTCTGAATTAGGTTTTGAATTTATTCATCTTGCCGAATTTGCCTGGATTAATTTAGAACCACAAGAAGGTGTTTACGATTTTAAATGGCTCGACGAGGTTATAAATCTGGCTAAAAAATATAACCTAAAGGTTATTTTAGGCACGCCTACGGCCATTTCTCCGGTATGGCTAGGCATAAAACATCCAGAAATTTATGCCATGGGATCTAACTACCTGCGGGCAGAACATGGTACCAGAGCACAACAATCATTAAGCAACGAGATTTGGCGGGATTATTCTAAAAAAATAATTACAAAATTAGGAACCCATTATGGCAATAACCCGACGGTTATTGGTTGGCAATTAGATAACGAACCTGAAGGAAAAGAAGATTATAGTCCGTCATCACAAAAAGCCTTTCAAAAATGGTTAGAAAACAAGTATAAAACCATACATGCTTTAAATGAAGCTTGGGGTACAGCCTTTTGGAGTCAGACGTATTCTAATTTTAATCAAATTAAAATACATAATGCCAATCATGTTGGTTGGTGGGGAACCAATCCGCATGCCCTACTCGATTTTAAACGTTATACGGCAGACACTCAAGCTGAATTTCTAGATTTTCAAGCAGATATTTTACGAGCAATCGTTTCTAAAAACCAATACATTACTACCAATTACACGGCAACTACTTATGGTGCCGATCCAACAAGAACCAAAAAACTTGACTTCGATACCTTTACAAGTTATCCAAATAAAGGTCAGGCTAATATTGGCGAAAATGGTTTTAGATTAGGCGCCCCCAAAGAATTATCGTTTGCGCTTAGTTATTTCAAAACAGATAAAACCATATCTGGCGTTATGGAACTTCAACCAGGATTTGTTAACTGGGGTAATATAAATCCATTATTACAACCAGGCGCTTTACGTATGTGGTTGTTTCATTGTTTTGGTGGTAATTTATCGTTTGCATGTTCATACCGTTATCGCCAAATAAATTACAGTGCAGAGCAATACCATGGCGGCATAACCACTTTAGATGGCGTTAGCTTATCGCAAGGAGGAAAAGATTATAAGCAAGTTATTAACGAAATGACATTGTTACGAAAAGCCTATAATCCGGCTGCTAAAATACCTGAAGAATTAAAGAAACGTAAAACAGCCTTACTTTGGAGTCATGATAACTTATGGAGTTTAAGTCGTCAAGGGCAAACATCGCAATGGAATACATTATCGTTTTTTCAGAAATATTTAGAAACCTGTAAATCTCTAGGCGCTCCTACCGATATTATTAAAAACGATGACAATTTAAATAATTATAATATTGTAATTATTCCTGCCTTTGAAATGGTTGATGATGCAAACATTTCACGATGGGAAAACTACGTAAAGCAAGGTGGTAACTTAGTTTTAACGCTAAGAACTGGCGTTAAAGATAAAAACGGTCACTTATTCCCTACCGCTTATGCTGAAAAAATATATCCGTTAATAGATGCCAAAATTGAATATTTCGACCAATTATTACCTCAATCGAAAGGAACCATTTCAAGTAATTCAAAAGAATATTATTGGAATAATTGGGCCGATTTAATAGAAGCTAACAATCAAGAACATGTTTTAGCCACTTATACGAATCAATTTTATGCAGGAAAATCGGCTGTTGTAACTCATAAAATAGGAAAAGGGACTGTTACTTATATTGGCGTAGATACAGACGATGCTAAATTAGAAAGAGACATTCTTAAAAATGTTTATGCTTCTGCTAATATTAATACAGAAAATTATCCCGAAGGCGTTTATGTGACCTGGCGCGATGGCTTTTGGGTTGCTGTAAATTACAGTTCAGAAGCATATCAATTAAACATACCTGATAACCACAAAATATTAATTGGAACCAAAACTTTAGCTTCTGGAGGTGTTACTGTTTGGACTGAATAAAAAATACATCATGAAAAAAATTATTTTATTACTAACTATAATTTCGACCTTTTGTTTTACTGGTTGTGTAGATACTAAAAAACAAACCAAAGTAGAAGCACCTGCTAAATATGAGGCTAATTGGGAATCTTTATCGAAATATGATGAGGCAGCTGAATGGTTTAAAGATGCCAAATTTGGTATTTATGCACATTGGGGTGTTATGTCTGTTCCTGCATATGCCAACGACTGGTATGCTAGGAATATGCACATTGAAGGCAGCGATGAATATAAACACCATGCAGAAACTTATGGCGAACCATCGCAATTTGGATATCATGATTTTGTACCTCTTTTTAAAGCTGAAAAATTCGACGCCAATGCCTGGGCCGATTTATTTGAGAAATCGGGAGCCAAATTTGCTGGTTTGGTGGCAGAACATCATGATGGCTGGTCTAACTGGGCTAGTAAAATTAATCCGTGGAATACCCTAGATATGGGGCCTAAGCGTGATGTTTATGGCGAATTAAGTGAGGCCATTCATAAAAAAAATATGAAATTAGTTGCCTCGTTTCATATGGCGAGAAACCTTCAAATATTTAAAGAACAACCCGAAAAATGGTTGAATGACACCTCTTATTTTCCATATAACCCCAAAATGCCAACGTCTTCCGAAGATCCGCTTTTAGCAAAAATGTATGGCAACATTTCAAAAGAAAAATTTTATAACGATTGGTTGGGGCAACTAAAAGAAGTGATCGACAATTACAGCCCAGATTTAATTTATTTTGATAGTCAAACACAAAAAATACCCGAATCTTACAAGAAGGAATTTGCTGCCTATTATTTTAATGATGCCCTTTCGAAAAACAAACAAGTTTCATTTACTCATAAAGAGGGTGAATTTCCTAAATCGGTTAGTTTAGAAGATTTTGAAAAAGGCCGTATGAACAAAATTACACAAGATTTTTGGTTAACAGACGAAACCGTTTCGGTTGGTAGTTGGAGTTATACCAATACTTTAGGTTTAAAAAAAACCAACGAAATTATTCATGTTTTAGCCGATGTTGTTAGTAAAAATGGTGCTTTAATGCTTAATGTTTCGCCAATGGCTAACGGTATTATTCCTCAAAATCAACAAGATATTTTATTAGAAATTGGTAATTGGTTAAAAGTTAATGGCGAAGCCATTTACAGCTCCAGACCATGGATTGTTTTTGGTGAAGGCCCTACAAAACA
This sequence comes from Mariniflexile sp. HNIBRBA6329, assembly GCF_043558645.1. NCBI lineage: Bacteria > Pseudomonadati > Bacteroidota > Flavobacteriia > Flavobacteriales > Flavobacteriaceae > Mariniflexile > Mariniflexile sp. HNIBRBA6329. Next base: position 379,508 of record NZ_JBIFXS010000002.1, read on the forward strand.
AGAAAAATCGGGTATGTTTTTAGATAAAATAACTTATACACCACAAGATGTTCGTTACACTAAAAAAGGAAATGTTATTTATGCGATTGTGTTAGGCTGGCCTGGTAATAATGTTGAAGTTAAATTAAATGCTTTTACAAAAGATATACTAAACAAGGAAGTACCTAAAGTAAAAAACATAGCTATTTTAGGGTATAATGGTAATATTGAATTTTCTCAAGACACTACTGGTTTGGTTTTTAAAACTCCCAATGAAGAAATTAACAGCAATGCTTTTGTAGTAAAAATTGAAACTTATTTATAGATTTAAATGCTATTTAACCGCACTAGGCACGCCTTGTTTATCTCCAATAACGACTTCGTCAAATATCACGTTTTTGGTATTGGTTAAAGTCAATCCATTTTTAGCAGATTTAATAGTAATATTTTTTAAGCTAACATTTTCTACTTTGAAATTTGGATACCCTTCAATTACAATTGCGGTATTGGAAACAGTCTCAAAACTGATATTGGACAATGAAATATCCGATATTTTGGAAGGATGCAAGCCACCGCCCTCTCCGTGATAATTTGAGGTCATATAAATGGCGTCTTCAACATCTCCAAAAGCAATATTATCTGCATAAATGTTTTTTATATAACCACCTCTATCAGAATTCGTTTTAATATAAATGCCTCGCTTCAAATACCCACTTGCTTCACTGTTATAAGCAAATACGTTTTTAACTCCAGCAGACATTTCACTGCCTATTACCAAGGCATGTAAACCTTTAAATCTACAGTTTCTTATTAAAATATTTTCAGAAGGTATATTTGAGTTTCTTCCATCATCGTCCCTTCCTGCTTTTATGGCAATATTATCATCAGCATTATTAAAGTCGATATTTTCAATTAGAACATCACTTGATTGTTCTATATCCAGTCCATCGTTATTTTTATTATGGGCATCATATTTTAAACCTCGCAACGTAATACTTTTACTTTTCAAAAGATGAACACACCAAAAAGGGGAATCTTCAATTTTAACATCTTCAATAAGAATATTTTTAGAATTCACAAACTGCACAAGTTGTGGTCGCAAATAAAAACCATCACCAAAAACCCGTTCCTTAACAGGTGTTTGATTATGGTTCATTTCTCTACTTAAAAGTTTCCCTTTTTCCTCCAAAACCTTCCAAGTGGACCACAATCCATTGCCTTCTCCATCAATAGTTCCTTTGCCCGTTATAGCGACATCTTCTACATTAAAACCATAAATCATAGGGCTATAATTATACAATGCTGTACCTTCCCAACTGGTTAAAACTAGCGGATAATCTTTAGGGTTGGAACCAAAAACTATTTTAGCACCTTCTTCTAAATGTAAATTTACATGACTTACAAAATGAATGGGGCCATCTACTTTATAAATCCCTTTTGGAACAATGATAGTACCTCCTTTCTGTTTTAAACAAGCTTTCATCGCTTTATCAAAAGCTGATTTACAGTTTTTGATACCATCTCCTTTTGCTCCTTGTTTAGTAACATTAATAGTGTAATCTGGAATTGTTGGTAAACTTATTCTGCTTTCAATAGTTCTAATAATAGAGTCCTTATTGAACACACTTTGTGATTGTATATTTTGAAAACATAAAACCAATGCAATTATATAAAGGCTTTTCATTATTTGATGTATTCAGTTAAAGTTGATACTTTGTTTTTTAATTCGGCTACTGCCAATTTAGCTATTTCATTAGCACCTAATTTCGATAAATGCGTATCGTCATGCTTACCCTCTTTATAAAATGGTTCTTCGCCTGGTTCGAAATGTAAATGCAATTTTTTAGAGCCTTCAACGCCATACGATTCCTCTAAATGCTCGGTAAAATATTGTAAGTCTATAAAAGGCACATGATACTCTAAAGCTACCAAACGGGTTTCTACCGGATATTCGCCGTGGGTATCGATTAAAGTGCCATGTTCATTAAAATTTCGTCTCACAATAGATGAAAACAAAACAGGTGTCGCCCCTTTGGCCTTGGTTTCCTCAACAAACTTAATTAAGTTATGTCGATAGGTTACATGCGGATTTGTATAGCGATCTGGGGATTTAAACTTTTGGTCGTTATGCCCAAATTGAATAAAAACGTAATCACCTTTTTTTAAGGTTTTAAGTATCGAATCCCAACGTCCTTCACCAATAAAACTTCTGCTACTTCTTCCATTTACAGCTCGATTATCTACTACAGCATTTTCTTTTAAATATTGTTGTAAAACTTGACCCCAACCATGTTCTGGATTTGTTTCCGGATCTTTTTTATTTGCCATAGTAGAATCACCAATCATATAAATAGTTGTTTGTTGTGCCATACAACTAGTGGCAATAAATAATAAAACTATTAGATTGACTTTTATTAAATTTTTCATCGTCATTATAAATTTTGATACCATTTTATTTTAGAATTGTTTGAATTTGATTGAAGAATATGCTCTTCAGTATATTTATTTGCTTCTCGTTTTTTAAGTTGATGCGACCACTTTACCCTTTTCTCTGGTTTGTAACCTTCACCAATGCAGTTATATTCAGCATAAAACGTTGAATTTTCAGCCTCTTTTTTAGACCAATTATGCCAACCCTCTGGTTTTATATGTTTACCCATCTCACAATTTATAAATACCGTTTTTGCATATAAACGCCATGGCCTGCCTAAATATGCTTCATCTACATTTTCATCGGCTGTTAACTTACAGTTTTTAAACACATAACCAAATTGTTGACCTTTAGGTGTTGAAGCTGCCGTGATGTATGAATTTGATTTATTGTGAATAATACACGACTCAAAAAGTACGGTGGCTTCACCAAAAATAAAATCGGTTGTTCCTTCTATGTAACAATTTTTAAAGTATTGTTTAAACCCTTCTCCTGCAGTGTAAACGGTATCTTGATTTCCCAGAAAAGTACAGTTTTCAAAATAACAACGGTTTGCGTTTACTGATAAAGCTACAGCTTGCCCGACAGCACCTGCTGTGTTTTTTATGGTTAAATTTTTTGCTATAAAATCATCACCTTCAACCAAAACCGTTGATGTATGAAAGGTGCTATTTCTACCTAAATTGATTTTATCAAAATAATCATCAAACGTAATGATAGTATTTTCTTTGCTTTCACCAATTAATGACACATAAGTGTTCCATGAATACACATGCACTTTTTCGTTATAAACGCCATTCTTTATATTGATAATCACACGCTGATAAGGAAATGATTTGGCAGCATATATGGCTTCTTGTATGGTAGTAAAATCGCCGCTACCATCTTTGGCTACAACCATGTTGTATTCATCTTTTGGCGATTTTTTTTCTTTAACAGCCACGTCATATTTGGCTTTCCATTTTGGGTAACGTTCTAAAACTTTACTTGGGTTTTCGGTGTACCAACCGTAGCCATTTCTACGCTCGTAGCCAATTTCATTTAAAGCATATTTTTTTACACCATCGCGATCACAGAAAAATGGTGTATTATTTTCCAATTCCATAAAACGTGCCCAAAGTGGATTTGCATTTTCATCTTTTACAATTACTTTATTTCGTTTTTTAGTTTGTTCATCTAATTCCCAAACTTGTTTTATGCCAGTTAGTTTAACTTTCTCAAACCAAGCAACGGCACTGTTTATGGCTGTTTTTATAGCTTCGGAAGGTTTTTCTAAATCCATTAATAATAAAACAATACCAGCAGATTCACTTCCGCTTAACGAAGGCAACTCGTAAGCTCTAGCTTTGGCGGGTTCTAGAGTAACCTCGTCATGTTGTGCACACCAAACAGTTAACACGCCATTTTGTTTGTATTGTGTTTTTAAAATGCAATCGATACCTTTTGAGAATGCAATTTCTATTTTTTTTATAGTTTCATTTGATGGATTCACAGCATATTTGCCTGTATTATCTTTCAAATCTTTTAACAGATTTAAAATATTAACCATAGAATCATCATTGTATGTTATGTGTGTGTAATAGCCCTTTTTTAACGGGTAAAACTGTGGCCATCCACCTGAATCGTATTGAGCTTCTAAAATATAATTTAAGCCTAAAAGAAATGCATTTTTATATGCTTCATTGGATGTTGCTTTATACATTTTCGATAGAAAAAGCATTTCTTGGGTAGTAGCACCATTATCGGTAGTTACATCTTCCGTACTCGCTTTTAATTTTTCTAGTTGTAGTTTTTCTTGAGCAGTTAGTGGTTTCTGCATTTGGATATTCTTTGGCCAACCACCAATATTTCGTTGATACAGCAATACGTTTTCGGCAATAGCTTTTGCTTCTTGTGTCGCAAACCAAGTAGTATCTTGGTTATAAATTATGCTACGCCACGATTTCTCTCGGACTTGTGCTTGAATATTATTACTTGTTAAATTAATAATAGCGATTGCGATTATAATATGCTTAAAAAAATTCATGTTTGTCAAATTTAAAATAATTATTAATTACCATGGTAATACCAAAGTCGGGCTGTTTTTATATAAATCCATTTTCAATATAATTTTACTTCCTGCCCCCTTTTTTAAAACAACCAGTAACTTATTACCATTTAAAGCTACACTTTTACCATCTATAATTACTTCCGTAAAATCATGTTCCCCATAAGCTCCTGATTGAAGAATCACTTTACGTGATTGGGTTTGATTAGTATTTACCAGTGTTAATTCAATACCTTCGGGTGTAATTTTTTCAACTAACGCAGCAACATGATCAGGTAAACCCGCTCTTTTAAGAACAGGATTAAAGTATCTAACTCTCGAATGAAGTATATTCCCCGCTATACCTGGGTCATTACCGCCTGTTGTTAACTCTACCAAAGTTCCTGCTTTTACTGGATTCACTTTTTGAGGCTCATCAGTTTGTCTAATTTCATCCTTACTAGTATCTTTATTCATTCTTTCAATACATCTAACAATAAAATCTTGTTCCTTTTTTAATGCTTGTTCAGGATAATTTGGATTATTTCCCAATAAAAAAGAAATCCATGCATCTTTATTTAAATGTTGAAGATCGGTAGGATCCATACTCCATAAATAAATATCTCGAAGCACATCAAAACGTCTTTCTGGCATATAACCATACCAGCCATTTTCCCCATATTTATTAGGAAGCAAAATTGTTGAACCTTGCATTTTTTTTGCAGCATATAAATTTTGCATTTGTAATCTTAAAGGCGTTATAAATTTTTTGTTATTCGTTAACAAAAAAGCACTACCTAAAGCAATACGTGGCCCTCGAATAAAATAATTTCTCACATTACTTTCTGGCCAAAAATTCCAACCAAAAGTACCGCCATACCATTTTCCATCCCATTCGCCACCAATTGTTCCATCAAGCCCAATATTTGTGGGTATGTTGCCATTATTCCCAATAATTCTATCATACCATGCAGTTGTATATTCTAGTAACCAATCACTATATTTCTTATCACCAGTAAGCATAAATGCGTTCATTGCAAGTGTTGTAGACACTAAATTAAGCGGATGATCACCTTTAATGTTTCCTGCAGTGCTATATCTATTTAGTCTTTCTGGAAAACCTTCAACTGGTTCTCCACCCCAATCTGTTTCTGAAGCAAAAGTTAATTTTGGACCTCGGCTACCATTATGCAAACTTCTAATAATTTTATGTTTTGTGTCATAATTCTGTGCTTCAGGATCTTCATTCATATAAAACCCTGCAAACCGAATTACTCGTTTTTGGTACAACGTGTCTTTTGGATTTACAAGACCATAAAAATTGAATGCAGAAAGCCCTTCACCATTGTGTTCCCAATCAAAAGATGTTATAAACTCCTTGTAATATATGCCCTCTTTAGCCATTTCTATATTAGGCACTTTTGCCTTTGTAAATTGAATTAGATGGCCTTCCCAAGCCTTTTTGTATATTTCTAATATAGATTCTGGACCACCCAACGCATAGACTAATGGCCAATGTGCAAAATTTTCCATAGCATCATCAGGGCCATCATTGCCTCCCCAACGTTCAACTACTTTCAAATAACCGTTTTCTGCAACATATTTTTCGGCAAAAAGCTTGCAAGCCTTATTATACAAATCAAAAAGTTTACGTTGTTCCAATGCCCAAACTGGTGGAGACATAGACGATGTAATCTTTATTTCTGGTATTTCATTTTGATTTACTGAAAGGTTTTGAGATTTCACAGTTAATCCAATAAAAACTAAACCAATAGAAAATAAAAATTTCATAATCATAACTATATTTTTAACATTAGTAATTACTTAGATTAATTCCATTTGAATGCAAAATATTTGCAAGGAGCATCATCGGCATTACTAATACCATGCAATAACTGTGAGTTTGCTAAAAATAAATCGCCCGCAGTTCCTTTGTAAGTCTTACCATCAATCATCATTTCTGCATTACCAGATATTAACAAGATTATTTCGGTTTCAATATGCGTGTGTGGGTTATGGCTTGGTCCTTTTTTATCTAATTGTGTAATGTGCATTTCGAAACGTTCACACATAGAAGTTGATCTATCAAAATACGCTATTCCACCTCCTCTAGCACTTGGTTTAAATTCTAAATCGTCTGCATTATAAACCGTAGAGCCCCCATTTGTTTGTCCACGTTCAATATTTATTGGTTTTTTAGACTTATAGCTCATAATGTAATACGTTAAGTTCGTGTCGCCTACATTTTCAATTGCATGTATTTCCTTTGGCATGAATAAAACAACACTTCCTTTTCCGATAATTTCACTTTTTCCTTCATTAGTTACTTTCATAAGTCCCTCCTTTACGATAATACACTCTTCAATATCATCGTTTGCATTTGGTTTATTAGCCTTAGCTCCTGGATACTGCGTAGTTGCATGCATTTCAAAATATTCAAAGTGCGGAGATACTCCTTCAAATATTTTTCTAGACTCTCTGTCTTCACTTTTTTCTACAGTAAATTCATTCCAAATGTAAACGCCATCTTTTACGGGTTCTAATTGTGCATTACTTATTATAGTAGAAAGTATTAGAATGCTTATTATTAATGTTTTCATAATTTATATTGATTAAAATTCTTCTACAACTTGTTTGCCATCCATCCAAGCAATCATATTCAAAACTAAATAATTCCAATTTTGAAAGCCTTTATTCAAAAGGGGTTCGCCTGTTTCTGGCTCGTAATATTCGTGTAAGGCACCATTTTTTTCAAAATCTTTTCCAAAAAGCCAAATAGTTCTAGACGCCAACTCCTTAGCTTCTTCAGTAAATCCATAATCCTTTAACCCCTTAAAAACCATGTAATTTGAAATCCCCCAAATAGGACCTCGCCAATTTGATGGATTTGCACTAGCACGCATACTGTACATTTTTTCCATTTTTGAAAGCGTACGTACACCTGATTGCGAATTGAATGTTTTTGGATTTGCATAATGCTCTTTTACAACACGCTCCGCTTGTTCAGGTGTTGCTATACCTGCCCACAAAGCTAAAAACCCAGACCAAACTTCAATGCGTTGAATTAAACAATCGTAATCACGAGGATAACCACTATGAATCATAAACTCTTTTCCTAATGTGCTATCCAATCGGTTTACAGCTGGTGTTAAATTCAAATCGACGCTATAGAAAAATCCATCACGTTCATCCCAACAATGTTTTTGAATAGCTGCTTTTAAGGTTTTAGCATCTTCTGCAAATTCCTTGCCTATTTCTGATTGATTTAGTTGATTAGCTAAGTAAACCATCGCATTTAATTCTTTATACATCAAGCAATTTAAATATATAGAACCAGAACTTTTTGCTGGTCTGAAAAATGTAGCGGGATCATTATCAACTCCAATTGCTACATCATTTTGCCAATAATACAAGCCTGTTGCTTTATTGCGGTGATGTGATTTATAATTGTTTACAAATGCCTGTAAATGATAAAATTTTTCGCGAAGCCACTCAGCATCGCCTCCATTGGTTTTTGTTAAAAATGCCGCATGTTGAGCCAAAACAGGTTTATGCATATTAACATTATAAATATTTTCCGGCATGATATCGCGCGGTTTGGAATCTTCCCAAATTACAATGGGCAAATAACCATCCCAATCGCCATAATGAAGAAAATTAAGCACGCAACCCTGTTCATATTTAACAGCTTCCTTTTTATCTTTATCAGAACCAATATCTGTTAAAATTTGGCGAAGTGCAATATTACTTAACCAAGAATCCCAATCCCACAGTACATTATCATACTGATTACTTCCTGGCGTTAAAAAAGAATAAACCAATGAACCACTACTTGGTCGGTACATTTTTTTATAATCTTTATAAACATAAGATTTAATAATGGACGCGTAATGCGAAATTGTATCGTTTCCTTGACTATAAATTGAAGCAGACATCAATAAAACAAATATGACTATCACCTTTTTTTCCATATAAATCAGTTTCATTTACTGTTTTAAAACATTATTAGATGGTGCCCATTTTATTTGCCATTCGTTATATTTTTCTAATACGTCTTGTGGCGCATAGGTGTACCACGCATACCCATTACGACGTTCGACACTAACTTCTGCCATAGAATATAAATATTTGCTGTTTCGGTCGCAAAACAAAGGTTTACTGGTTCCTAATTCATAATAGCGCGTCCATATTGGAGGAGCTGTTGAATCAATTACTACACGTCGGTCGTGATTAACCGTTTTAAATTTTGACTCAAAAGCCTCTATATCAAACGTTTCAATTTTGGTATTGTAAATTTTAGAATCTTCAAACCATTTTATGGCACTTTGAATAGCCTTTATTATTTTTTCACTAGGATTATCAATACTCATTAAAAACAAAACAATAGGTGCGCTTTCACCATTACAAATACTCGGTGGCTCAAAAGCACGTGCCCATGCTGGTGATAAATCGACCTCATTATGCTGTTGGCACCAAGCTGTAAGTTTTCCTTGGTTTATAATTTGCATGTTTAAAATACATTCCAAACCCTTATTATAAGCTTTTCTTACTTTTGCTTTTTCAACTTCATCTAAAAAACTAAAATTAGAATTGTTGCCAATTACCTTTTGTAACAAACCCATAATACCCATATATGCACCATCATTAAAAGTGATATACCGGCTATAATTATTTTCCAACGGATAATACTGTGGCCAACCTCCATTGGTGTATTGTGCATCCAAAACAAAATCCACTCCTTTTAAAAAAGCATCTTTATACTTTTCAATTTTGGTTGCTGTATAAACTTGCGCCAAATAGTATAAATGTGTGTAAGTTGTAGCATTATCAAACGTAGTATGCAATATGTTTTTTGTATTTATCACTTTACTTATTTGTTCTGAAGTTAATATAGCGCGCATATCATAGTTTTTTGGCCAACCGCCATTATCTCGCTGAAAAATCAACATGTTATTTGCTATGTTAGTATAATCAGACTCATCATATCTAGGTTGGTTCGGAACAGGATCCACAATATTATTTTTATCCTTAATATTGTACCAATGCCTAACACCATCTCCAAAAGGTCTTGTACTAATTTTTGCTGTTTTATTGGTTTTAGATTGGGCATTTAAATAGCTATATGAAAATGCTATTAGAAACATGAGTAGTAATAACTTTCCGTGTTTTGTTTGTTTTTGAAACATTTTCATTTGTTTTGGTTTAATTAATCTAAAGCTTTGTAACTAAAATTATCAAATTGCACTTCACCTTCTCCAAAGGCAAATAAACCGGCACGAAGGCTTAAAAATTCCCCAAAAACATTATGATTGAATCCACTCGCTTCAATGCTTCTTTCTAATCGAGTCCAACTTTCTCCATCTGCACTGTAATAAAAACTAACTTCGTTTTCATCATTTAAAATACGAAGGTATCCATGTTTGCCAAAATTATTTGGTTCACTAATTTTTCGCTTTTGGCGGTTATATACACTGAACTTTTCTTTGGTTACAGAAATATGCATGTTGGCTACTTCGTTGTAATATAAACACAGGCCAACCTCAACATTGCCTTCTAAAATATATTCTACCTGAACTTCGTACTTTCTATCTGAACTATTAACAAGAAGTGGCGAACTATCTGCAAACGATTTTCCTTCAGCTTTAAACACTAAAGTGCCATTTTTAAATTTAGTTCTTTCTGGGTTGTAATCTTTATAAAATTGCCATTGAAGATTCAACTGTGCATTATCAAAATTATCATTAAGACTATGAGATGCACTAGACACTTTTAAATCTGGAACACTAATTTTATCGGATGCATTAATACCTTCCGGTACTCTAAACCAACCATCTTCTGTCCATTCAATTGGTAGCATAAGTGTTTGCCTTCCTAATGTTTGAAAGTTCTTTTCGTAACCATGGTACATAATCCACCAATTACCGTTTATATCATCAACCAATGTACCATGACCTTGATTCCACCAACGTTCACCTCTATTTTTAGTATGAACAATTGGATTATAAGGTGAATTTTCAAAAGGACCGTAAGGCGATTTTGAACGCGCCGAAACTACCATATGTGCCGTAGCTGGACCAGCAGTTCCACCTTCTGCGGTTATTAAATGATAATAGCCATCTTTTACTGTTGATTTAGGTGATTCTAAACAAAAACATTCGGTGCTCCATTCTTTAGGGAATTGCCAACCTTCGTAGTTAAAAACAGGTTCTTCTGCTGTGGCAAGTCCATCATCGGTTAATTTAACTACAAAACCTTTTGAAAGATACAAATACCTATTTCCTTCGCCATCTACCACATGTCCAGGATCGATAAACCCACTTAACTTTAAATCGATTGGTTCACTCCAAGTGCCATTTGGTGAATCGGCATAAACCACCCAATTTGTTCCTCCTGCTGGAAAATAGATATAATATTTACCATTAACAAAAACCAAATCGGGAGCCCAAACTGAACCCACATTTTGGGTTAATGCATGCGAAATGCGTTCCCAATGAATTAAATCGGTAGAATGCAAAATAATCAATCCTGGATAATAATTAAATGATGAATGTGTCATATAATAATCACTACCCACACGCACTATGGATGGGTCTGGATAATCACCTCCTAAAATGGGATTTGAATATGTTGACTCTTCTTTTGCTTCTTGGGGTTGTAGTTCTTTTTCATCTTTACAATTAACCAATGCTATTCCTGATAAAAGCATCCCTATGAAAAATATTTTTGAACTTAATTTTGTTTTAATCATGTTTTTAATGTTTGATGAAAGGAACTAAAACCATTCAATTTTTAAATCTTTTATTAAAGTGGCTCCACTTCCCACAGTTCCTGTATGTTGAAAACTTAAACCGCCATAGTTGTTAGGTGTAATTTCGGTTTGCATATCAACAACTTTTACAACTTCAGAACTATTATGTTGTGTATAATAGTCTTCTGAATTTTCAGCATGAACTATGAATTTATTATTTTTTATCTCAACTGTAATTTTACAATTGGGTCGGTAACAGGATGCAGAAATAGGCTCACTAATAGGAGTGGCCATTCCGTTTTCATATTTCATTAAAACAAAATCGATAGCATCGCTATACTTGGTGGTTCTAATCAAGCGCAGGGCGTACCCGTTCATGTGTTCAATATCCATTTTTACACCAACATCCATATATTGTGCTCTGGCGCTGCTAAAACCTTGACCAGCCGTTTTGGAAGGCACAGCAACGAAACTAATTTTCATATCACCAAACACTTTCCCTACAGGTGTGTATCGCATACGAGCACCCTTTGTGTTTTGTACAAAACCCAAATTATTAGCTGCCCCATTGATGCCTTCACCGTAATACCAAGGGTCGCGTCTGTTATCACTTTCCCAATTAAACTCTTGTGTATCCAAAGGCGCATAACTATCAAGTGACCAAAAACCAGGTAGTATTTTAGGTTGATATTTAGTCGACATGTTTTCCAAATTAGGAATTAAAACATTGGCTAATTTCTTTATATCTTTTGTTGAAATTACTTTCGTTAGAACTGTGGTTTTAGCTAATCCTGCATCGCAACGTACATGTTTAGGCGATACGCTTGCCATAATGTAATAACCAATATCACCTACTGATAACTCGTAGGTTTTTAAAGGTTTATTGAATCTGGAAACGGCTATTTCAATAGGCTGATTTCCTTTTATATCGTTACAACGGTACCAAGTAACTAAAGACTGATCATCAAAAGACATATCTAAAGCATAATCTAAATGAAGTTCATTATTACTTTTGCTTATTTGAGGAAGTTTTGTAAATAATGGCGGATTGATAAATGAAGGTGCAATATACAATACACTGGCAGATTCTAACCCCGAAGCTGTGTGCGCCGTAACAATAACCTCTTTGGTTTCATTGTCACTGTTTGTTGGAATTACCAAACAGGTTCCATTTTCTTTAACTTTTAACTGTACTAATGATTTGTATTCGGAAGCAATGTCCCAATATATTTTTTCTCCTTCAAATTTAAAATTTCCAAAGCACTTGACTGTTGCTTCTAAAAGTAAGCTATCTTTTCCTGTTTCTAAAGTTTGTTGGGTTGGATTAATAATTAATTGTGTAGGAACATTCGAATAGCTATTCCCAGATTCTTGTTCTGCACTTTTTACAATAGGCTTAATTCCCATCGGATCCCAATCGTCGTTGCCTCTAAGTAAATTATATGTATTGTAAACTACTTTATTGTTGTGTTTGAAACGATACGCATTTAGAACTTCTTTTCTTGTTATATCAACCGTTGCAAAAGCATCATGCTTACCAATAAACACGGGGCTATTGTTTAAAGTAACATTACTTTGGTAATAACGAGCTTCTTTGTCAGGAATATCACGCCAACCAATATAACTTAGCTCTTTAGCAAAAAATCGTGTATCTACAACTGTAATTGGTCCATTAGCTTTTTCAAAATACTGACTTCCTCTGGTATATACTTGAATATCACAATTTAAAAACACAGAACCTGTACCATCGGTTCGGTAAAATGGTTTAGACGAATAAAAATCTAAAGTACTATTAAGATAAACGGCACTTCCGTTTAGTGCATCATCCGTCATTTCAAAATGGCAGTTTTCAAAAAGCGTACGTTTACTGCCCCAAAAAGGCCCTAAATTTAATCGGCTTACAAACCGTGTGTTACGTGCTACAACTTTATCGCCATTTGAAAAAATGAGTTGTGCCTGTACGATGGCAGAACCACGTTTTTCTCGATTTAATTGAGGGTTAAGCGGATAAACCAAATCGATATTGCAATAATTACCAAAGGTTAAATTTTCAGTAGATAAGCCATCGCCTTTAATATTTAACATGGTAAAATTACCTTTAGCACCTATGGTTTGACCACGATTACTGGCTATAATAACAGCTTCGGGATTATCAGTTAAACCTTGAAATCTCAACCATTCGCAAGAAATCTCTAGTCCAAATGGCGTGTTACTATTTTCTTTTGGCAATCGAACTTCGGGATCATCTGGATTATCAACCCAATATACCCAAGGCGCAATGTATAACACCATAGGTGAAGCCTCAGTACCATTGGTTACATGTTTTGAGGCTTCATTTATAGAATTATAAACATATTTGTATTTTGAAACTTCTTCATTTGAAAGTTGCCCGTCTATAAAAAATGCTTTTTGGCCTAGCGCTATTTTTTTGCCTTTATAGATTATATAGCTACCATTGAATTCCAAATTCTTATACAAATCACCCTTTTTTTGTTGACCGAAAGCAGGTGATAGCCCACATTGAAAAAGCAAATAGACTATCAATAAAACTATAGATACTGGTTTTAAGAACATATTTTTTTATTTAGTTTTACTTATGAATCCAAGCAACAATAGCTCCTTCAAACGGTGCTTTTAAATTTACAACTTCTTTTTCTATGCGTATTTTTGTTTTAATCAATTCACCTGTCACCGGATTAATCCAGTCCAACTTATATGAATTTGAATCGTTTTTTAAATCAATATGTATTTCAGCGTTTTGACTAAAAATGATATAACCAAGTTTCGCCTTTCCAAGTTCATACTGCTTCTTTCCTAAATAGTTGGTTATATTACTTTCCATAGTAACAGCATCTTCAAAAAACTGCTTATCATTAATTTTAGGCATAGAAGCTAAAGAGCCACCAGCCATAAATGTTGCCCAATTAGAAAGTGTACCTCGTTGAGAATAAACAACAGCCTTGTTTGGATATTGGGTTTTATACTCATTTATTGCTCTATAAATTTGGCCGAATGATGTTTCACCAGGATTAAAAATGCGTGCATATTGCCGTGCAGCAAGACTTACACCTCCAGGAGGCGCATACAATGTAGTATCATCACGGTACTTCCACTGAAGAACATCAATAATATCTACTAAAGCACCTCTTTTAGGATCTGATAAAATTGCATCTTGTACATCCTTTGTGCCTGGCAGCATAACCAATACATCTTTATTGTTTTCTGTTTCCCATTCGGCAATGACATCTAACCAGAATTCAACAAAATGTAAAGGACCAGTGTATTCCCATCCTAAATGATGAATAATATTTTTATTATCTCTAAAATTTTCAAGGCTTTTGCGAATGTAATCCCGATGCAATTGTTTCCGAACCACATTAGAAGTGTCATAAAATTCCTCAGCCATATAAATACGCTTATCTCCTGCATAAGGTGGGTTTTCAGCGAATTCGGTATTATTAATGTTATTCGCAGTTCGCCATGGATAATCAGCCCAATGTGCACCTTCTTCTATAATATTATGCTGCAAATAATGTTCTTGAATAAATAACAAATCGTTTTTATCAGCTAAATCCGAAAATTGTTTTAATCTAAGCCAATACCATGTATTCCATTTGGTTAAATCGTATTTGCTTAATCTATCAAACGCTTCTCCCTGACCGCTTCTACTAAATGGTTGTTCGTAAAAAGGTGCCCAAACATCGGCATCTGCACGTCGGGTTCTAGCATGATCATCGCGCCTCCTTTCATACCAAAGCGCTGGAAAGCTTTGCATGACAGATACATTTTTTTGAAGCATATCACTAACCAGAGTATCTAAGTCATCTGTTAACCCACGCCCTACGCGCCCTGGCACAAATCGAACTAAGTTGGATGCCGGTCTTTTTAATTCTGAAGGTCTAGTTGACCCTCGCCACATAGATGTACGGTCTCTTCCTCCTGAAATTATTCTATCACACTGTACGATTTTTCCATTTAGAAGATGTATCGCTTCTACTTTATGAACAGCTTTCTTAATCTTTGGAATATCGTTTTTACCCCAATTTTTCACATTAGAAACATCTGAATGGATTGGATACTTTTCAACCATTTGATCTATCCAAACATCCATGGTTATATCTGGTGTTTTTGAACGTTCACTATATTTCGCCGTTAATTCTGTTAATGGTGCTGTAGTACTACTAGATTCATAAATCAATATTTTATCTTCTTCAACTGATTTTTTTCCAGTACGTGCTTCCAGCTGTGCATAAAAAAGACTCTCTGGTTTTATAAAAGTATGTTGTAGTTCATGATGTCCATTTCCATAACCTTGCGCCCAACTACCGTAAGCCCAATTCTGTGCTTCAGGAGGTTTTGATAGATGAATTTTCGCAGCTCTACCTTGCCAACAAAATGAATTTGCAGCACTCCAACCGCCACCTTGACCATCAACATCACGATAATCAAAGCTAATATTACCGCCATCAACGGTCATTTTATCAAATAAAATTCCGCTGGACCAGCCTCCAATAGCGCCACTAAAATTATATGGCATATAGGAATAACACTGTACAAAGGCATTTGGTCCGGGTGTAGTAAACCCAACAGAAAATGCATGATACCCATATTCAGCATAACAACGTTGAAATAGTACCTGTTGCCCTAACGTTTGAAATGAATAGCGGCGATAATTACCGATTTCACCAACTGGATTTAGTGATTTACAATCTTCAACCGTGATGCGCTTTGCAGTTTCCCAAACAGCTACTGTAGAACTCACAAAGTTTTCTGCTTCTATGCGGCGTACCCAAGAATCTTGAACATTTTCAATGGTAATTGCCATCCAACGGTGATTTTCGTCTTTCAAATTTGAATCATCATAAGTTGAAATACAACGTAAGTTTTCAATACCTACATTATTTATTCGCCCATCCCAATGATATCCTGTAACCGTTCCACCACCATATTTTGGATCAATACCATTAGTTAAAGGCGCATCAATTGTTATAGAATTTGGTGAGACCGCAATAATGGTACGATCCCAATTCATATCAAAATCACCAGGTTCCCATTTAGTAAGTGTGTAATCTACATAAATACCTATTTTATCGGCGCCTATACTTTCTATCCACTCTTTTGTTGATGGTCTTTTTATAAGAACTTTATCTCCGATTTTAAAGGAATGACTTTTAGAAAAAGTTAATGTTGTGGTATTTACCGGGAAATATTTTTCTTCCAATGGATTAGGTTCTCCCAAAGTCCGATTGTTTTTACCAGCCACTCGAATTAGGGTTTCGCGATTGGTTCCGGTAGCCAAAAGCACCGTGTTTTTATTACTAATTCCTCTCAGCACAACACCACTTGCAGAAATATTTAAACTACCTCTTATTTTATAAGTTCCCTCTTTTAAAAGAACGGTTCCTCGAAACCCATTCTTATCTATAGGTAAGCTAGACACAAAATCGATTGCCGATTGAATTAACAACGTAGCATCTGTTTCTGTTGCCTCAATAACAAGTTTTACTGGAACATTAGGCAGTTGGATTTCTGATGCCATATACCCACAATATGAATAATCGGGTACCCTATCGCCGTTGGGTTGAATCTTGTATTCTAATTTACGGTCTTCTGTTATGTGAATAGGTGAATCTGGAGTGGTCTTAAAATGTATAAAAGCAATAGATGGGCAAACAAATACTATCAATATTATATAGATCCGTATTTTGTTTACCCATCTTAATTTCATGTTTTATTATCTTTAATTTATTCTATAATTAGTTTTTGAGTATGCAAAACTTGCTTTGAACTAGATTCAAATACTTTTAAAATAAAAACACCTCGGGCATTTAAAGTTATGTTTTCTGTACTACCTGCTTCAATTGTTCCTTTTTTTACTTCCTTACCTAGGATATCGAATATCTTAAATTCAGATTTAACACTATTGTTTTTCATTTTGATAGAAAATGACCCCTTGTTTGGAATTGGCCAAACTTTAATTTCGGCAAGGTTTTTCTTTTCAACAGAAAGGGTTAAATCGTATCCATTTAAAATATTTACTGTGCGTGTCATACTATCTCCTGCAGAATCTGTAACTGTAAATTTAAAAGAGCCTAAACCAGTTGCGGTTGGTGTGAATTCTACAATATTCCCAACTAAATTAGTTGTTCCATTCACAACATCAGATATGGAATAAGAAACTCCACTTGTAAAACCTCTAGATAATTGTTGAATGTTGACATCAATTTTTGCTCCTGATGCAGTGCTATAATGAGGTAAAGACATCCATTGTAAATAATAATCTAAATTGGTGTATCCATCCATATTATTATCAGCATTTGCATCTGAAAAATCTCCAGCAGGTGAATTAATATTAGTTCCTATGATGGTTTCATACCAATTTGGCAAGCCGTCATTATCTGAATCCCAATCAGCAGGTCTTGTTATGAATGGATAATTTTCATACCCTCCAGAATCAGCTTCACGATCTGGAAACCCTTTTTTACCAGTGACACTTCCTGTTACAGAATACGTTCCTGACAGGGTTTCATTAATCATTCTTTTATCATGGTCATCTAAAGTTGGTTGATTACAACCTACATCTGACAATACACTTTTATATGCTTCTCTTGCAGATTGGGTTGTTACATATGACGGGAAAAAAGGTGCATCTACAAATGTTTCATAGGTGTTGGTCGCGCCATTGGAATATCTTGCTCTTCTTCCGTATTCTTGGTTGGTTTCATCGAAAAAGCCTGGCATAACGTTACCATCAAAAAAGGCACGTTGCATGCCCATACCTACATTTTCATGGTCCATTGTAAAAGCATACCGTTGCAATTGCATACCTGGACCAGGTTTATAATAGTTACCTACAAAGTTAACCTCTTTGGCGCCGCCATCGGTAGTTCTCGACCCCCAGTTATAGACCACATTATTGGTGATATCTAAGAACCCTTTATAAAACCCTCCACCATCTAATCCACCTGCTAAACTCCAATTTCGTCCGTAATTGTGTGCTAATAAATTATGATGAAAGCTGCCTACCCCACCACCAATGGAAGCGGCATAACCATGTTCTGTTCCTGAAGGGTAATTTTGATGATCTGCAGCGTTTAAAGCTTCTGAAATTAATGAGTGCTGAAACGTTACGTTTCCAGCATCACGAGAACTAATACTTTCATCCACAGTCCAACTAATTGAACAATGGTCTATAATGTTATGGTCGCCTTTCAATCCCATACCTCCCATATCTTCATTCCAATTATATCCTAATCGAACCCTAACATTTTGAATAATATTATCGTTACTTCCCAGACCTAAAGAACTTCCTTTTATTGTAATACCTTTACCAGGTGCAGTTTGACCTGCAATAGTAATATAAGGTTGGTTGGAAACCAATCGTGAGTAAAGCTCTATTAAACCAGATACATTAAACACAATGGTTCTTGGGCCAATATTATTAGTGACTGCTTCACGCAAACTACCTGGACCACTATCGTTTAAATTGGTTACAACCACTACTTTACCACCACGACCACCTCTAGCAAAACGTCCATAACCTTCGGCTCCTGGAAATGCTAATTGTCCTGGACGAAAACGCCATACATTGCCTTTTGTGATTTCACCACCAGAAGTTACTTGGTCTACTCTCCAATAATAAGTATCTCCTGTGTATAATCCACTTACTTGATAACTATTTGTTGAGTTATCCTGATTTCCTTTATATTCTGAAGAAGACGTGTCTGCCACATCAACAACAGCTAAACTAGTTCCAAAATAAATATTTTGTGACACAGCATTGTCAGCAGGTGTCCATTGTAACAAAACATTATTAGATGATAATTCTACATGCTCATCGTCATGAGCAGGAATTGGATCTGTTGCTTGATTAAAGATGTTAGGTGTATTTAATTCAAAACCGTTGAACATAACGTTTTTTTGAGTTTCACTCCCTGAAGTCTCTGCTGCAAATAAAATAACCACATCATTACCTGTTGTAGCCTGAAAATTTAAATAAACCGATTTCGCTGTGGCCGGTGTTAATGCCCTAACCGAGGGTATCACATTGTCTTCTACTAAATTACCATTTACAGAAATATCAATAGGGCTGTAAGTAATACTTTCGCTATCAGTAGCATTTAAAAAAGCCAAGAGTGTATGATTTCCTGTTTCTAGACCACTAATACGAAGTTCTATTTGTCCACCACTATTAGCGGTTCCACCTTTCACAGTAACACCATCACTTAATAAATATGCAAAATTAGGACTTTGTATTCCCGCTTTATACCAATTGGTTCCTAATTCTGTACCAAAACTTCCTCTTTTGGTAACTGTAAACGTTATATTGTTTACCGTTTTATTTGCAGAATTTCCACTTGGCACAACCCACGAGGTATAATTGGGATCATTTACTTGATTCAATGGTTGATTAGCCATATCAAAATCTATTTTAACTATAGGATTTTGAGCAAAAACGCCCAAAAAGGAAGCTAAAAACAGAATGAACATTAGTTTAATTTTATAATTTCTTAGCATTTTTATTTAATTTATTATTGATATTATTTATTTGTAATTTCTTTAGATTGTATATAGTTAATTAGTAACTTCATATTTCTTATGTAGGTTCCTGTTGAAATATATTTTTGGTCTGTTTTATCAGCATATGGTGACGTATCTGTTTCATCACCAACTCTAGTTGTAGCATATTCATTGGTTAATTCTGTATTTTTACCATCACCTATATATGGATTGCTTATGTAGGCTCCTTTAGAAAGCCAACGGTTTTCATTATCAAGTTCATTTACGACCTCTATTATTTTAGAATCATCAATTTTGAAATTAAATACATATCGATTTAAATCATAAAAACTTTGAGGCGTCCCTTTTTGTTGAAACTCTTTTGGTTTTAATGGTGAATCTTTAGTTGCTTCTTCAACAGAAAGTTCTAAAACTTTTTTATATTCATCTTTTAACTCTTGAAGATTTACAAATCCTTTTCCATAGTAGTGAGACAGCAAATTCTTGTCATTCTCGTCAATGTAGTAGCTTCCATATATTACATTAGAACCTTTACGATGTACATAAATTGGTTTGTTGGTTTTAACATCTACAAATGTTGGATGTGTGCGATGACCTTCAATTTTATCTGCAGGTAATTTTACATCTTCTAACCACTTAATAGCTTTCGGAACACCTTCTAGAAATTGCTTATCGCCTGTTAATTGGTAAAACTTTATTAATAGCAATGCATTTTCACAGGTTGCTCCTGGTAAAAATGCAGCAGGCTCATAAGTTCTTGCACTTGCCGCTTTCATATCCATATCTACTTGTTGCCCCCAAGCTCCACAGGCATCCTGAGATATTTTATAAAAATTCATACCCTTATATATGGGTTCAAGAAATCGTTCCTGACCTAATACCAAATAGCATTGCATTAGAAAATTTACGTTTTCCCATATAACATCATCATTAAAGGTATAAAATGGTGTGTAATCTGGAAAGCCTGGTTTTTCATAACCTTTAACTAAAGGGTATCTTTGTGGCCAACCACCATTGGGGTATTGACTTTTCAAAATAAAATCCAAAGCTTTATCTAAAGCTGGTTTGTAGGTTGGATCCATTTTTTCTAAATACATTCTTAACAGAAAACGAGCTGCATCCGTAGTTACATCATCATCAAATGTTGAATTTCCATAATAATGCTGAAATTCTTCCAAACGCCATCCATTTTTCCCTATAGTATTGTACCACTGCTTAAGTGAACGGTCTCCTGCAAAATCAATCATATAATTCCACCCACCTTCATGACTTTGCCCCCAAATTATAGCTCTTGCTGCTTTTTCTGCTGCTTTATAATAATATTCGTTTTTTGTTGCTCTGTAGGCATCAATAAACACATGTCCCATACTTATAGTTCCTGGATGCTGTAACCAAATCATGGTTTTATAGGCTTCCATTTCTCCCCATTGGCGTGAGAAATCGGGCATATAATGCCAAACAAAACCACCATTGGTACTTACTTTTTCTACCATAAACTCGGTAGCTTTCAACATCGTTTCAACAACTTTTTCTTCTGAAAGCTTTTGTTGCG
The DNA here is from genome assembly GCF_043558645.1 of Mariniflexile sp. HNIBRBA6329. Taxonomy (NCBI): domain Bacteria; kingdom Pseudomonadati; phylum Bacteroidota; class Flavobacteriia; order Flavobacteriales; family Flavobacteriaceae; genus Mariniflexile; species Mariniflexile sp. HNIBRBA6329. The sequence goes on from NZ_JBIFXS010000002.1 coordinate 400,764, forward strand.
CTTGAAGTTTAAATCCAAATGCGAGGAAAATAAAAATTAGAAATATGTGGTTAGTTGGCTTCATTAGGAATTTTGACTTTAATTATAATTTAAAACTCATAAAATCAGTAACGTTAAGTTTTTTAGGCGATACTTTTATTTTATAAATAATTCCTTTAAACCACGAACGTTTGTTTAAACGAACACCAACTGAACTTTGCCCAGTCTCAATAGAACTAAAAGAAAAAGACTCTGTCAATTCAAGCTTTCCATTCACATAAGTACTAAGACTGTTTTTTGTAACCACCAAAGCCACGTGATACCATTGCCCTAGCGGATGAATTAATTTCTCATCAATTAACGCTAACTTATTCTCTCCAGAAGCTACAAAACCATCAAAATACCAACTATTATCTACTGCACGGATTTCAAGCAACATACGATTCCCTGATATTTCTCCCATGTGAACGACACGTTGTTCAAAATCGCCATCAATAGCAGGGTTGAAAATCATTTCAACAGTAAATTCATCCATGTCTTTAAGAGGCACTTCATTTAAAAAAAACGCATCATCTATACCGTCAAAATAAACTGCTTTGCCATATGGCGAATTAACCATCTTTGGATTGCCACTAATTTTTATATTTTGAAATTCTTTATTAAGAAATCTAGAAATTATCCATTCTGTATTTTGATTTTTCCCTAAATTTTCTGAAACTGTTTGACTATTTAAAACCCCTGATACAACCACAAAAAGTATAGGTATCAAAAGGTGGTTATATTTTATATTTTTCTTACTCATCAACAATTCAGTGCAATCGATTACTCAAAGATATCTAAAAAATAAAATCCCTCAAATTAAATCATGTTAAATATGACTGATATCCTGTTGAAAGGTTTAATTTTCTTTTGAAATAATTTTATTATATGACAAAGCCCACAAATAAAATGCCAAACCACCCTAACTTGTGTCAGATGATAAAACATAAGTTTATCAATAACTACCAAAACTAGTTACGCAAAACGATACAATCAACACAACCAACCCAACAATTAGAATTGCATAAGTTTCTTTTTTAACGTTCTTCCATTCTTTCATAATCACACCAACTATATAACTAAAGAAAATAAGCATCGACATGTGCAATACCCAACTAGCAAATTGATAGTCGCCCATTTTAACATGCCCTAATCCGTAAAAGAAAAACTGTAAACACCATAACGAGCCTGTTAATGATGACAACAACCAGTTTCTAATAAGACTATTATCTTTCTTATCATTATCAGTTTTATTAGGTAAAAATTCTGTTATGGTTTTTTGTTTAAACCCAACAATGATATACCATATAAAATTTACAATGAAGCATCCTAAAGTTGACACTACCAATTTAGCATTTCCTTCAAATTGTCCAGCTCCATTTTCGGCTGCCATATCTGCGATAGGCTGTCCGTATTCTAACGATAAATTAAACACTCCTGATAAAACACCGGCAATAATGGTTAAGCCCAAACCCAACATCATGTTAAAACCTGCCTTATTAAGCTTATCAGCATCTAAATCTTTCTCTTTTTTAAAACCTGCCCATCCACATATAATAACACCAACGATAGATAATAGCATCCCTAAAAGCACAATACCTCCTCCTGGCTTTGTAAAGAAATCTCCCAAGCCACCAAAAACCATAAGTGGCATAATAGTGCCCACTACTGCAGAAATACCAATAGCAATGGTATAGGTTAAAGAATAACCAATATGATTGATAGCTTTACCAAAAGACATACCGCCAAAGCCATAAATACCACCTAAAAAAAGTGCCATCCAAAAAGGTTTTGAAGGTGCTTCTGCAATTATTGAAAAGAAATTTGGCACTGTTAACCACGCTAAAACCGTTGGCACTATTAACCAAGCAAAAATGGATTGTGCCAACCAAAATGTATTCCACGACCAGCCCTTTGTTTTGGTACTTGGTAAATAACAACTTGCTGCAGAAATACCTCCTACAGCATGAAGAAGTGTTCCTAATAAAGAATTTGGTGTACTCATTTTATTTAGTTTTTAGTTGGTTAGTTGTTATTGTTTTTATGATTTTCTCTTCACAAGAAGCAAATGATCACAAACCAATACAACTTCTCCTCTTTGATTAATAATCTCTACATGTTCAGTAACTGTTCCCATTTCTGGTCTTTTTGCATCTCCCTTTTCTGAAATGGTAATTTCTGAATGGATGGTATCGCCAATATGAACGGGTTTTACAAAACGCATGCGATCATACCCTTTTGAGAAAGCTTCTGGGTTTATTTCTGAAGCTGTTAACCCGATACCGATACTAAAGATCATGGTGCCGTGTGCAATACGCTGCCCAAAAGATTGTGTTTTGCACCATTCCTCATCCATATGATGTGGAAAGAAATCGCCTGTATGTCCTGCATGCACCACAAAGTCGGTTTCTGTAATGGTTCTTCCTAAGGTTACTCGTTTTTCGTTTAATTGATAATCTTCGAAAAATGTTGATTTGAAATACATAATCTTTTTATTTGTTTAACCGTTGATAGTTTATTTGTTAAGTTGTTTTATAGTTTCGCTGTGCGTTAGGGATTGAAGCGGCATCCTTTTGTTTTATTCAAAAACATAACCCAAATTTTAGGATTAACTTTTTCTGTGTTGTGGATTCCTGCCTACGCAGGAATGACAAAAAACAAAAGATACAGCGTAAAGCCCGACCTGGTTCCTGAACTTGTTTCAGGATAAAGGTAACGCCCTAATTAAAATCGTTTATTTGAACGCCTCCGTTGTTGTTACTTACATAACAAGCTTCTACTACTTTCATGGTACCTAAAACATCTTGAACGCTTGCGTGCAATACCTTGTCTGAACCTTCCTTGAAACGCATTAAGTTTGACATGGTGCCAACAAACGCCTCTGGAAACCATGAACCCTCAAGGTTTAGAGTTTTCCATTCTGAATCTTTACCCGATTCTGTAATGATATACTCGAATTTGTCTGGTAAGCCATCGGGATAATTCATTAAAAGTCCCATTTTTGCTTTAATGGCTCCTTTGGTTCCTTCCCATTTAATGTAACTCTCTTGATTATTGATGCCGAAATCGTGGTCGTGATTTGTGTTTATTTTTACACTTAATGTATCGCCATAATCTAGAATAATGGTTGAACGACATGAGGATAAATCTTTTAAAGGATGCTTCCACGTTTTTGCCATAACTGCTTTTGGATTGCCTAAAAATGAACGAATACAATCGATGTAATGTACGCTGTGGAACAATATTTCTAACCTCGGATGCTGTTTGATTACCGGAAATAATTCCCAAGGCGTTTTTACGGTGACTTTAAATTCTAAATCGTACAAATCGCCTATTAGTCCTTGATTGATGATGTTTCTAGCAGCACTTACAAACGATGCAAAACGCAATTGGAAATTGATGGCTGCTACCAAATTTTTACGTTCGCAAACGGCAACAATTTCTTTAGCTTGTTTGTAATCGTTACCCATGGGTTTTTGAATAAGTACCGCAGCTCCATCGGGTAATTGTTCTAAAATTTCAATGTATTGGTCTGGCAACACGGTAATATCGTACACCGCATTTTTGGGAGCATGCTTTACAGCTTCGGCTACATTTTCAAAAACATGAGGAATGTTATGAGCTTTCGCCATATCGTGTGCTTTGGAAATGGTGCGGTTTGTTATTCCAAATACCTTAAAACCTGCCATTTTATAAGCTGGTAAATGTGCATCTTTTACAATACCGCTGGCACCAATAATGATAATGGGTTGCTCAGTTTCTGGTAATAATGGTTTATAAGTAACAGTCATTTTTATAGTATTTTTTGAATGTTATTTTGAGTTTCTTCTAACAATTGAGCCGAAGGTATTTTGCTATCAATGGCTTTTAATACCATGTGGTCAATCAATTCAGCAACTTTTGGCCATACAGGAGTTTGTGGCAATGTTAGTGCATTTTCATGAAGCATACTTAACTTGTGATAGTACGGAATGGTTTTATTGATTTCGGTATCATTCCAAGTTGATTTTCTACAGCCTATACCGCCTTCTTTGGTCAATAATTTATCACTCTCGGGCGTGGTAGCAAATTTTAAAAATTTATAAGCTAAATCTTTATGCTTGCTTCCCAAACCTATGACATATAACCAATAGACATTTAGTGATGCTGAATTATGGTTTTCATCATGTGGTAATTCTGCAATATCAACCTTTCCTTTCACTTTGGAAGCTTCAATAACTTCGCACATGGATGCAAATCCAAACCAATTTATTGCCATAGCCGCTTCTCCAGTTGCGAATGCCATACCTGCTTCTACCGAGCCAAATTTTTTAGATTTGGGATGTGTTGTTATTGGATTGTTTACTGTGTGTCTGTAAAAATCCAATGCCTGAATTGCCTCAGGTTTATTGATATTTATTTGATTATTGTCATCTAATAACGAACCGCCACGTGTCCATAATTGCAAACAAAAATCGAAGACCATGTTGTGACCGTCAGGATAATTAGCAAAGACGCAACCGTAAAGATTATCAGTTGGTCTGTTGAAAAATTCAGCTATTTGATTGAATTGTTCCCATGTTTTTGGTGGTTGCAATTCGTAACCATATTGATTTTTGAAGTTTTCTTTTTCTGAAACATCTTCAAATAAATCCTTTCTATAAATTAAACATTCTGGTCCATCGTGAAATGGCAATCCGTAAACTTGATTATCTATTTCTTGAAGGTGCAGTAATGATTCGTGCCAACCATCTGGAAAATTCCGAGGTGGATTTTGCGCTATGAGTGGTGATAAATTTTCAACTGCTTTGGCATTTACAGCATCAAAAATCCAGTCGGTATTTATGTGGGCTATATCCCAATCGCCATTTTGCAGGCCTTTTTTAGTGAGTGTTTCTTCATATAAATCGTGAAGTTCCAACGGAACCATTTCTGCCTCCATACTCAAATTATTTTCAGAACTAAATGCCTCCCACAACTTTATTAAAGTCGTTTCGAAAGGTTCAAATTTCCGAACTGCGATTCTTATCTTATCCATTTACATTAACTCCTTTAAAATCTTCTCGTTGTGCTCACCAAGTTTTGGCGAACCTTTACTTGATTTAAATATTTCGCCATCAATTTTTATAGGACATCGGGTCGTTTCATACGAATATCCATCGCCCATCGTGACTTTCTGGACAAAATCTAAAATTTTAAATCCTTCTTCCTCAAAAAGCTCTTGATAATTTAAAACCTTAGCACACCAAATATCAGCAGGTTCTAAAATGGCTAACCAATAGTCTGTGCTTTGGGTTTTAAGATGTGTTGCTAATACTTTTTTAATCTTATCTCTTAACCCAAATTTATTTTCAGGAAATTGCAATAAAGCATCACATTTTAAAAGTTGTGCCAACACAGGAATAGAACCCATAGCCAAGGCTAAAAAACCATCATTGGTTTTATAAATTCCGTACGGCGCACCTAAATAGGCATGCGCATTATTGCTTTTGGTTCGTACAGGTAACTCACCTCCATCGTTAAAAAAAGTGGTGATGGTTTCGAACTGAAAATCGATAGCAGATTCTAGCATACTTACCTGCACCAAAGCACCCGAATTATTGACTGTTTTTCTATACAACGCCGCTAAAATACCTTGCGCTAAATGAGCACCTGCTAACATATCGACAATGGATAATCCCATAGCCACCGGACCATCATTTTGGTTGCCTGTTAACCATGTTAAGGCAGTCATGGATTGTAACAATAAATCTTGACCAGGCTTATCCTTTAAATCGGGATGGTTGCCATAACCCGAAATTTCAGCATATACCACTTTTGGGTTGATAGCTTTTACATCCTCATAACTTAAACCGATACGTTTCATAACATCGGGTCTAAAATTATGCATCACGACATCGGCTTTAGCCAATAGTTTCATTATAATTTTCAAATCTGCTGCATCTTTAAAATCGGCTGCAAAGGATTCTTTATTTCTATTGATGGTATGAAAAATGGACGACTCACCATTCATTATCAAATCTGAAGTATATAGTGTACGACAAATATCACCCGTTCCAGGTTTTTCAATTTTAATAACACGAGCTCCTAAATCTGCCAAACGCAAACTCGCTGATGGTCCTGACAAAAACTGACTAAAATCTACTATTAAATAATCTTCTAATGGTTTCATTAATTATTTAAAAATTGTTCGTAAATCTTCTCATTATTTTCTCCTACTTTTGGTGCTGCTTTAGCACTGCTTAAAATAGTTTCATCAAACTTTATTGGAAGTCTCGTGGTTAGCATTTCTTTTCCTTCAGAATTTTTAACGGTTTGTTTCAACTGTAAATCGTTCATGAAAGGTTGATGGTTTAAATCGTTATAATCCGATACTTTTTCACACCACATGCCTTTTTCCCGCAAAGCTTTAATCCAATAATCTGAATCTTTGGTAACTATTTTTTTACTTAATATTTTTCGAATGGCTGCACGCGACCTAAACCATGTTTTTTTATTGGTGTATTTACTTAAATCAACTTCAAGAATACGTCCTAGTAATAGCAAATCGCCCATTGCCAATGCCAAATGGCCATTACTGGTTTCGTAAATACCATAAGGTGCACTTAAAAAGGCATGCGCGCTACCACGAACGTTTCCTCTATCGGCCAATTTTCCACCATTGTTTAAAAATATGGTGATGGCTTCAAACTGAACATCTAAAATAGACTCTAACAAACTTACCTCAACTAAAACACCTTTATTCGTTTTAGCTCGTTTTAGTAACGCTGCTAAAATACCCTGAACAAAATGATTCCCGCACATTAAATCGGCTACCGCCAAACCAAAAGGCACAGGCCCTTGACTGCTTTTTCCGCTTAACCAAGTTAAACCCGAAAGCGATTGAATCAATAAATCTTGTCCCGGTTTTTTTGCCCAAGGCCCTTTTTCACCATAACCAGTAATAACACCGTAAATAATTTTTGGGTTAATAGCTAATGCATCTTCAAACGCTAAGCCTATTTTTTCCATAACGCCAGGGCGGAAATTATGCGTTATAATATCTGCCTTAGCGATTAGTTTTTTTACTTGCGCTAAATCGTCTGGATTTTTTAAATCGGCAGCAAAGGATTCTTTATTTCGGTTGATGGTATGGAATAGCATGCTACTTTCATCTACAAACAAATCTTTAATGCTTAACTGCCTGCAAGCTTCACCTTTTACAGGACGTTCAATTTTAATAACACGTGCTCCTAAATCGGCCAATTTTAAACCCGCCGAAGGACCTGCCAAAAACTGGGCAAATTCTAAAACCAATAAACCTTCTAATGGCTTCATTTATTATTAATGTGTTAAAGATTCTTTATAGATTTCATTCATCTTATCTACCGCTGCTTCAATAGAGGTTTTTCCTGTCATGGCTTCATGAATTACAGGGCTTGCTTCATCTTGAAAATGCATATAGCCGTAATATTGCGGACGCATTGTTGCCTCATCCAAAGTTTGTAATGTATCCTTAAAAAAGTCTTTACATTGATTGTTTACATCGTCATTTAACCACGCTTTTCTGTGCCCTGGTTGTCCGCCAAATTCGAAATACAAACCAGATTGAACTTTTTCTGAAGCTGTAAATTCGGCATATTTCATAGCAACTTCAGCATGCTTTGTTTTTGAAGACACTGCAATACCTGCACCTCCTAAAGTAGAACGCAGTCGTTTTCCATTAAAAGTTACCAAACCTCCTGCTTTTAAAACATGGTCGGCATAATTCTTTTTCGAATAATTTGAGTAGCCATAATTGAACGGACTGTAAACTATATCATCCGTTTGCGTCATGCGTTCATAAATCTTAATAGGATTCATTTCTAAACAAAATGATGGTGCTAAATCCAATAGTTCTTTATAGGTTTTGATAGCTTCAACCATTATTTGGCGTGGCGCCACTTCCGTTTTACTTTCAAAAACCTCGGCTCCTAAAGCGATACACATCATAAAATGATGCATCAACGTATCAATTGGTATGGATGCAAACGCCACTTTTCCTGTTTTTGCCAACTTCATCAGTTCTTCCCAAGTTTTAGGAATTTGCACATTGTATTTACTTACCAAATCTTCTCTCCATGTTGCAATGGGGGTTGCTGCATCGGTTGCCAACGTCCATTGTTTACCATTCACATGATAACTATCATGTGATTTCCCAACACTGTTATTAGCCAATTCTTTTATGAATTCGGCATCTAAATAGTCGTCAAAAGGCAAAAGCACTTTATCTTTTGCGGCAATGGACACATGCGGATTATCCATGATTAACAAATCGTAGTTGGCTGTTAATTCACCTAAAGAAGCATCTGCAAAGGCTTGTAACGAGCGTTTTTCCCATGTAATTCTAACATCGGGATTTAACTCTTCAAACCTTTGTGCTGTTGCTACTACCGAGGTAAACCCTCGTGTATGATTCCATGCTATTCCTTTTAATATTTTCATTGAAATTTTTAATCTAATTCTAAATATACTAATTTAATAAACCATTTGGCCATTGGTAACTACCCGGTTTTATGGTTATATATTTTTTAGGGTTGTTATCATATTGCATACGCACCACACCTGAAGCAAGTTCTGCAATGGGTGTGAACGATTTCCATTGTAATTCATCAAGTAAATCATAAGCTGTGGCGCCACCTTCAATAAAAATCTCATTAATATCTGAAGTCTCTATTAGGTTTTTCGCAACTAAACTCAATCGCGATTTTAAATTTAGGGACTTGTTATTCAATTGAACAATTGTATTTGAAACCCTTAAAACCAACTTTTTTTTATCCTTATAAATAGAAGACACTTCATCTATAAAATTCTTCAGAACTTTTTTATCTAGTTTATTTTCAAGAAGCGCTTCAGGGAAAACAACCAAAGGACAATTGGTTTTTTCAATAGTTTTTGAAAACGCTATACTTTTAGGGTGTGTGCTTCCTGAAAGCAGTAAATAATTGTTTGTAAAGCTATGTTTGTTTTCCTTTACTGTTGATGTTGCCAGCTTCATTTTAATGAGAAATTGTTCAAAAAAAGCAGCACTTCCACCTACAATGTTGTCTTCATGATATAAATTAATACACTTTGATAAATCTTCAACATAACTACAATCAGGAATAAAAAGACCTTTTGTTTTAATTTTATGGATAATGCCAGTAAAAATTTCGAGGGACTCCTTTTTTGAACTCCTATCTAAAAGTAACTCTTTTACCAAAGATGTTTTAGAAGGAAAATCTGGGTCGGTAGCAAATCCAGTATTTTCTATAAGATTATCATTTACCCAATAAACTCCTTTTTTAATACAACGATTTCCTTCTGGGTTAGAAGGTTGAAGTAAAATACTTTTTTTTTCTGTTACATCAATTAATGCGGAAAGCTCCGTTAGAACATGGCCACGTAATACCGAATCGCATTTTTTAAATATGGTATAATTTTCTTTTGAAATTATTTCTTCGGCTAAATGAAAATGAATTTCATACGCTTCATCTTCTATCATCGAACGCGTATCTGTTGCTATGATATTTACAGTCGCCTCTTTATCAGGAATTGTATCAATACCAAAAGAAACGTCAACGCCATAGCGAAGACAAACTCCTGCAATTTCGGCGGCTCCTGTTAAATCATCTGCTAAAACAAAAATCATTATTTTTTATGTTTAGCCATAACAATAGCATAATCAATAGCAACCAACATGGCATCTGCTGAAGCGATGCCTTGACCTGCAATTTCAAAAGCTGTTCCATGGTCTACGGATGTTCGAATGATAGGCAATCCTAAAGTGATGTTTACGCCTTTTACACTTTTCATGGTGCCTTTTTCATTGTCCCATTTAAACCCTTCCAATTTAAAAGGAATATGCCCTTGATCGTGATACATGGCAATGCAACCATCAAACTTACCTTGCACCGCTTTTACAAACATGGTATCTGGAGGAAATGGGCCTTCAACGGTGTAACCTAACTTATTGGCTTCTTCAATGGCTGGAATGATTTCATCAACTTCTTCATCACCAAACAACTGGTTTTCACCTGCATGTGGATTTAAGCCTGCCACAGCAATTCTAGGTTGTTTAATGCCGAATTTTTTACAAGCATCATCCAACAAGGTAATCACCTCAAATACACGGTCTTTTTTACATAAATCGCAAGCTTGACGTAATGACACATGGGTACTTACGTGAATAACCCTGAAGTTTTCATCGGCCAAAAGCATCGCGAATTTTTTGGTGTTTGTATAATCGGCATAAATTTCGGTGTGTCCCGAATATTTATGTCCTGCTTTGTGAATGGATTCTTTATTTATGGGCGCTGTAACCGTAGCGTCAATATGGTTGGCTAAAGCTAATTCGATATTTTTTATAACCGCTTCAAAAGCTGCTTTTCCTGCCATGGCAGTTACAACTCCTGGTTTTAATTCTTTGGTATCAACGTTTTTTAAATCGTAAACATCTATAGTGCCGTGTTCAAACTTAGCATCTTTTACATCTTGAATCGCATTTATTTTCAATGACGATTTTAATGCTTTTACTTCATTTTGCATCGTTTCAGCATCACCAACAACTAAAGGGCTGCATCGACTGTAAAGGTCTTTTAAGGCTAATGTTTTTATGATTATTTCTGGGCCAATTCCTGCGGGATCGCCCATTGAGATTCCTATTTTCGGCTTCATTTTAAAGTAATTTTTTATAAATAGTTATGGCATCTTCCCTAGTTACTTCTCTTGGATTATTTTTTAATAATCGTGTAACTTTCATTGCTATGTCTGCTAGTTCAGTTATATCGTTTTCTGTAACACCAATAACTGTTAATCGTTGTGGAATGTTACAAACTTTTGATAATGCTTCAACTTTTTCTATACCTGCTAAAGCTACTTCTTCATCAGTTCCCGAAATGGTTACACCTAAAGCTCTAGCAACTTCGGCATGACGTTTTGGATTTGCTTGCAAATTAAAACGCAATACTTCTGGCATTAACATAGCGTTTGACAACCCATGAGCAATATGGAATTTTCCGCCCAAACCATAAGAAAGTGCATGAATAGCCGCCGTATTTACAGGACCTAAACACAAACCACCATACATAGAACCTAACAACATTGCTGAACGTGCCTCTATATCGTTTCCGTTTTCATAGGCGTTTTGAAGGTTTTCAGAAATAAGCTGGATTCCTTTTAATGCATAAATATCAACCGTTGGATGTGCAAATTTATTGGTGTAGGCTTCAATACAATGAGATAAAGCATCAATTCCCGTTTCGGCTGTTAATTTAGCTGGCAAACTAGCCGTTAAAGCAGGGTCGAGATAACAAGCATCTGGGACTAAATACGGACTGATAATACCGCTTTTAGCTTGGGTATCTTCGTTTAATAAAATCGCATTGGGTGATACTTCACTACCAGTTCCCGATGTTGTTGGAATACAAATGAGTTTTATGCTTCTTTCCTTTAAAAAACCAATTCCAACTATATCTTCTAATTTTTGGGTATTATTTATTAAAGCAGCCAGTAATTTGGCACAATCTAACACACTACCACCTCCAATACCTATAACACAATTAGGTTTAAATGTTTTATTGGCTTGTAATAATTCATCAAATTGAGAAAAGGTAGGTTCTCCAACATAGGCATATTCTACTAACGAAATTTTTTTGCTTTTAGATTGAAGCTCTTTTTCAATAGGCTTTACAGCTTCCAACAATGGTGTTGCAACCAAAAACAAAATATTATGTGAATTTTCTAAAATGGCATCGTTTGAAAGTTCTTTTAAGGAACCTTCACCAAAAACAATCTTACCTGGTTGTAATAATGTAATTGAATTCATTTTTTAATTTAATTAATTCTTCTGTTTTAAATATCCGTAAAAAGTTAAATTATCATCGGCTTTTTCCGATTTAAACAGAAAACTTGCAAAGTAGCCAACAACCAACACAATAAGGTGACTGTAAACACCTAACATATATTTATGGTGAGGGAAATTATATTGTCCTAAATCTATAATTAATGTCCCGGCTATTTTTGTAGTTGTTAAAACAGCATAAGCTGTGAAAACAATACATACAGCCAAACCCACATACAGACCTTGTTTATTAGCTCGTCTTGAAAATAATCCTAAAAGAAAAATACCCACAATACCTGCTGAAAATATCGCATACAACTCAAATACGACACCTAAAACACCTTCGCCACTCCAAGAAGCATACAGAAGTGCCACTGCTGACATAGCTATACCTGAAAAAAGAACCAATAATCGTCCCACAACCAATCGGTCTCTATCAGAACAGTTTGGTTTAAAACGTTGATAGAAATCTTCAACTCCGATGGCTGCTAAACAATTCATATCAGAATCTAAGCTGGAAACTGCCGCAGCTATTAATGCCGCTAACACTAAACCAACGGCTCCTACTGGTAATTCTGTTCCTATAAAATAAGTAAATGCTTGGTCTGCATTTATACCATCCGGTAATATAGCTCCTCCTGAATTATAAAATACAAATATTAACGAGCCTATTAGCATAAATAATGCCCATACAGGCACGCTTGCAAACACACCTATATAAGCTGCTTTTTTAGCGTCTTTATCATTCTTGGCAGCTAAATAACGTTGTACAATGGTTTGATCGGTACCATATTTTTGTAATGCGTAAAAAGCGCCATTTATTACCAAAACCCAAAATGTGAGTTTTGTAAAGTTAAAATCGTAAGGTCCAAAATCAATTTTCTTCATAGAAACAGCTTCACTTAACATGTTTCCTGCGCCTCCTTCATAATTAAACAATAAAATACCCACGCACAGCAATCCGCCCCCTATCAGTAAAAAACCTTGAATAACATCCATCCAAATAACAGCTTCCATACCTCCTAACAAAGTGAGCAGGATAATTACGGTACTTAACATTAAAATATAAGTTGTTACATCCAATCCTGTTAAGGTGGCTAAGGCTAATGACACCAAATACAATACGGTTCCCATTTTAGAGAAATGCGTTAATATAAAGGCAATGGAACTATACATGCGTGCAAACACACCGAAACGACGTTCAAAATATTCGTAAGTACTTAAACGGATTACTTTTCGGAATAATGGCACAATAATCCAAATAACACAAACCAAGACAATAGGCACCATTAAACCTTGAACCAATAAAATCCAATTGGCTTTATAAGCCGCCGCAGGATATGCCAAAAAGGTAACACTACTTATTAAAGTTGCAAAAATGGAAATTCCAATTGCCCAAGCGGGTATGGTTTTACTTCCTGAAAAATACTGGTCTGAGCTTTTTTGCCTGCTTGCAAAATAAAAGCCAGCCCCTAGTGTAAATAATACTGAAACGATTACAATAACGATATCTATCCAATGAATATTCAGCATAATAATTTAGTTTTTTAGTTGGTTTGGTTATTCCACCTCGGTTAATGGTGGCATCATGGTTTTATTGCATAGTTCTTTTTTATGCATCAATGCTTTTAAAACTGCCAGCGACTCGCCCAATGATTTGTCTTTTTGATATTGCTGTGCTATAACATCGGTTTTTTGTTGCCAATTATCACAGCTTTCCCAATCTTTATTAAGAGCAGCCTCGTGTAAGTGTTTATACATTTCCGGCACATAGTTACCTGTACTTGGCACAATACCATCGGCCCCTAGTTTTAAACTCCCGGCACTTTGAGCGCCCCAGCCACAGAAATATGAAAATTCCGGATTGTTTTTATATGTTTTAATGAGTAGTTCCATACGCTCTACATCACGCTCGGAGTCTTTTAATCCCCAAATATTGGGATGTGAAGACAATGCTACAATCACTTCAAACGGAATAGACATTTGGGTGGTAGCTTTTATATTGTACATCATCAAAGGCCCATAAATTTCATCGGCCAAGGTTTTGTAAAATAGCATCATTTGATTTGAAGTAAGCCCATAATATGATGGCAATGTTGCCACCACACAATCGGCTCCTGAACTTATGTACAAATTACCACGATGTACCAAATCATCAACCTGATTCCCTACTAAGCCTGCATAAACACATTGATTATTTGCTTTTGCTTTAACCGCTGCTTCAACTAATCGAAAACTTTCCAATTCACTTATTGAACTAGATTCTCCAGTAGTACCTAATACCAATGGATGGATATTATTTTCTGCAAAAAGCGATACAATACGTTTTACAGCAACAACATCCACTGTAAAATTTTTATTAAGTGGCGTTACCATTGGCACTACAACCCCGGAAAAACGTTTTTGCATAAGTTCTAATTGAATTTAAATAACATTGCTAATATTAATAAATTAAGAATAATTAGGTGCTATTTTTGAACGCTGACCAATTATATAAATAAACATCTAAAAGTATTGAACAAAAAAAGGACATGCAAAAGCACATCCTTATTAAGAATTTATACTAATAATAATTTATTTTACTAATAATTTTACTGATTTTTGACCCTCTGCTGTTTTAATAGTAGCTATATATAAACCAGATTTAAAACTAAAATCCATATCGTTATTAGTTTTAAATGATTTTACCAAAGCTCCTGTAATACTATAAATACTTAGTTCAGAAGCAGTTTTCACATTTGATACATAAACTCTATTTCCAATAGCTTGTACGTTTGTTGAAACTGGAGATGTATTGTCATTTACACCAAGTACACCATCAACTACTGAAATCTTATGATAATTGATTGAAGAAGTAGCCCATACATAAATAGTACCTCCAGTACCATTATAAGTAGTTGTTAAAAGAAGAGGGACACTAGAATCTTCAGAGGTTGCACGACCTAGCTCAGCAGTACCGTCACTCACCACGCATGCACGACCTCCTGTACCATTAACCCTAAAATAAACTTTTATTGTAGAGGGCCCAGATACTGGGAAAGAAAAATAGCGTCTTGCTGGAGTAAGTCCATCACCTTGACTACTACCATTTCCTGGCCACTCATTATCAGGCGTATAACCATCACTAAAAGTAAAACCAGAAGGCGCTGGTCTCATAGCTCCAAATGTAGCAGAAACTGCGGCCACAGTCAACCCATCTATAACCTGCTCACCAGTAGTCATTTGAGCAAGATCTGCTGGCCAACTTGTAGAGGTTGTACCTATTTCCCAAGTGCGGTCTTGAGCAGTTAATAATGTTGTAACTAACAACATTGGTAAAATAAAATAAAGTAATTGTTTTTTCATGTTTTATAAGTTTTAGTTTACTCGATCACTTTATTGTAATCGATTGCCTAATTTATATATTTTTTTAATACAAATTAAATCTGAAATAAATAATTATTAAAAAAACATGTGTTTTCGTTCAATTGCAATTTTTAAACGATTAAGTACAGAGGAAGAATAAGAAAAAAAAGAGAATGCCTATCAAGACATTCTCTCTTTAAATAAAATTTTATATAATATATTGAATATAAATTAATTCAATAAAAGCTTAACAGATTTTTGGCCTTCAACTGTTTTAATCGTAGCTATATACAAACCAGATTTGAAAGCAAAATCCATATTACTAGTTGTTTTAAACTCTTTAACTAAAGCACCAGTAATAGCGTATATTTTAACTTCTGTACTAGATTTTACGTTTGATACAAATATTCTGTCACCAATGGCATGTACATCAGTTGTAACTGTTGATGCCACATCATTAACACTCAAAGCTGCATTTAATTCAGCTTGTACAGCACTTTTTATTGAGGTAGAACTAATATACATTCTGTAAAACCTTACAGTACCTCCTCTATAAGCAAGCTTGTATGTTTGCGCCCCAACAGCTCGAAATTCCATAACTCTAGGAGCCTCATCACCAGTATCTCCTCCTGAAAGACCACTACAATCAAAGGCTCCAGTACCAGCTCCTTTATCCTCTATTAACACAGGAGTACCTGTTCCTCCATAAGATTCAAAGGAAAACCAACCTGTACTACAGCCTAAAGTACCATTTCCTTCAATATCTACATACTGACCAGAAGCTACCACTGTTAAATACTCATTGGCTTGTAAATTCACAAGAAAACCTCTAAATCTACCACTAGTATTATATCTTTTTTCTCCTGGTGTTGTAAATTGCAAACAACCAGGAAAGGCATCAGGATTCATACCATCTGGCATTGTTAAACGTCTATAATCAGTTCCAGCTATTGGAGTTGTATCAAATCCAGAACCATCAAAACGTGTAATATCATCTCTTACTGTTATCAACCTATCACTATTACTGTCTTTGTAAAATACCATATCTACCGTACCATCTAAATCGGGCATTAATTGTGGTTTGGTATACAGACTATTACCACTTAACAAAGTACCATTAGGAGGGTTTGGTGATGAACTTTTAGAAGTGACTTGAAAACGAGCACTGCCGTCAAAACTTGCGTAATTCGAATTGAAAGTTGAAAAATAAACAGAATAAGAGCTTTGTCCATTCTCATTTTCAAAACCAGCTTTAGCAGCATACTGTATCCCGTCTGCATAATTGGTTACGGGTGTACCGCTACCATCAACCCAATCAATTTGTCTGTTATAATTAGCAAAGGCATTTAAATAATTTAAAGGCATCATATTATTATATCCCGCACCTAGATCTTTGGCTCCAAAATCCCAATATTTAATTTGGGCTTGCATAGTTGCCGTTAATAACAACAATGGTAGTGTAAATAAAAGTAATTGTTTTTTCATTTTAATTTAGTTTTAAATATTAATATTTAAGTAACACAAAATATAAAGAGTAATTTAGATTGCACAATCGATTACCTATAAATAAGTATTATAGTGTAGCAAGGTCAGATAATTAACGTTTTTTTATGTATAATTTTGAACTACGGTCGATTCTATAACCTGTAAAACAAAAATATTATTCTTTATATTTCAATAGATAAAGTAAAAATATCGTATAAAATACACTATATTTATAAATATAAATCAATAATTAACATTTTTAACAAGTGAGATTTTTCAATTTTTAGACAAGATTCAAAATTAAACGTTATCATTTAAAGAGCCTGTTTATTTTCTTACGCACTTAGCAAAGTTTCTAAAAAGAACATGTAAAAACTTGCATCTTATAAAATAATAAATATGTCGCGCTAATTTTTCTGAAACTCGATTATATTATTATTTTAAGTCAAAATAAACTTGACATTTGTTTGATACTTAAGGCTATTACATATGATTAAATTAGAACAAATTATTATCGTTCCAAAAAAAATAATTGTTAATCTTTTCTAAAAATTTGCTTTGTGACAAATATTATTTATATTTGGGCAATCGATTACATCTTTAAACATCCTTTGAATAGCGCTAATTGACTTAAATTGAGGACTGTTCATGATTGAGAAATCTATTTTTCTTTAAGTAAATTAAAGTATTTTTTGATTTGCTTAAATTAAAGTGCAATCTATTATTATACATAGCTCATTATTTTTTTAACAGTAATACCAACAACAAAAATTAACTATTAAACAAACTATTTATGACAAACAAATCCTTATTGTATTATCTTTTTTCTTTCCCTAAAGTCAGAAAAAAAATAACGAACTTTAATAAGGCTTATTTAGCTTTATTCATTGGAGCCTTTTTATTTTGCTTAGGTAACGTGCATGCACAAAGCCAAATAACGATTAGTGGTGTAGTTACTGATGGCGGAGAATTAGGTGGGCCACTTCCAGGAGTAACCGTATTGGTTAAAGGAACTTCTAACGGTACTTCTACTGATTTTGATGGACAGTTTACGCTTAACAATGTCGCTTCCAATGCTACCATCGTTTTCTCTTATATTGGATATAAATCTCAAGAAGTTGCTGTAAACAATAGAACTTCAATTAATATAACTTTGGAAACTGATGTAAGTCAACTAGACGAGATTGTACTTATTGATTACGGTTACGGAAAAGTAAAAAAAGCAGACATGACTGGTTCTAGTGCTAGTATAGGTAGTAAAGAACTTTCAACCATTCCAATTTCAAGTGCTGCTGAAGCACTTTCTGGTAGATTACCTGGTGTAAACGTAACTTCCGCCGATGGTGAACCAGGTGCAGAAATTAGAATTAGAGTTAGAGGTGGTACATCTTTATCTCAAGACAATAGTCCTCTATTTGTTGTAGATGGCTTTATTGTTGGTGGTATTGATAACATACCTGTTAATGACATTGCGAGTATTGACGTTTTAAAAGATGCTGCAGCAACTGCTATCTATGGTGCTCAAGCATCTAATGGTGTTATTGTTGTAACTACAAAATCTCCTGTTGCTGGAAAAACTTCAATAAACTACAATAACTATTATCAATTTAACGAATTACCTCAAGATAGAAAATATAAGGTTTTAAGCCCTTACGAATTTGTGTTAGCTAATTACGAATACGAAGCATTAAGAGGTCAAACAGCTATTGAAGGGTTTGAAAAGTATTTCGGTAAATATGACGATATAGAGCTTTACAAAAACAGAAAACCAACCGATTGGCAAGATGAATTATTTGGTGGGTCAAGGCTATCTCAATACCATAACCTATCTATTGGAGGTGGTACTGAATTAACCAAAATGAATTTAAGCTTATCCCACAATGCTGATGAAGGATTACTAACAGGTTCAGCTTACGAAAGAACTGCTATTAACTTTAAATTAAATCAAAAAATATCAGACAGACTTTCATTTGATGCTCAAGCTAGGATAACAAACACTATTAAAGACGGTGCAGGAACATCAAGCGGACAGTTAAGTATTAAAGATGCTGTTCAAACAAGACCAGTTAATGGTATTGCTGATGAGTTAGACATTGATTTAAATCAAGTAACCGATGATGACGATTTTCAACAATTTCTTTTAGGTTTAAAAAACCCTAACGATATCGTTAAACAAGATTGGAGAAAAAGAACAGAACACGATTATGTATTTAATGCTGCTTTAACTTGGTCTATCACAGATGAAATCACTGCAAAATCATCCTTTTCACGTTCTAAAGGATTTCAAGAAGATTTAAGATTTTATGGCCCTTTAACAAGTGAATCGTTCAACAATGGAGGCAGCTTACCACTTGGCCAAAGAACAAACAGAGATGACCATTCTTATCGTTGGATTAATACCTTGAACTATAAAAAAGATTGGGGAGAATCTAAATTAGACGTTTTAGTTGGTCATGAAGTGTCTTCAAGTGGTGGAAAATCTAATTTTATTAGAGCTGAAAACTTCAGACTGTCTATAACCCCTAAAGAGTTATTTGCTAACATGCAGTTTGGTGATGTGGATAGAATTTCTGGTGGTCAATTTACAGATTCAAATAGAAAATCTTTATTTGGACGCTTTGATTTCCAATTACAAGACAAATACATCTTTACGCTTACCGCTAGAGCAGACCAATCAAGCAAATTTGCTAAAGAAAACTCTTTGGGTATTTTCCCTGCATTAGCATTTGCATGGAAATTAGACCAAGAAAATTTCTTGAAAGATGTAGATTTTGTTGATGAACTAAAAATAAGAATAAGTTATGGTGAAACTGGTAATGATAGAATTGGTTCTGGTTTAACACAATTTCTTTTTGAAGGAACAACAAACAGAGGGCCTGGTTTTGGTAACGTAGACAACCTTTACTACCAACCTGAAAGCAGTTCGTTATATAATCCATTTTTAACATGGGAAACTACTGTAACAAGCAACTATGGTTTAGATTTTACTATATTTAAGAAACGTTTAAACGGTAGTTTCGACTATTATATAAACGAAACACGTGATTTACTTTACACACAAGCCATACCAACTAATACTGGTTTTAATGAACAATATGCCAATATTGGTAGTACAGCAAACAAAGGACTCGAACTTGGTCTAACAGGCTATATTCTTGATACTAAAGATTTTTCATTATCAGCAAACTTCAATATAGGTAGAAACGTACTTACAATTGAAAAATTAGATGGTACGCAAAGTAAATTTGCACAGTCTAATTGGGCAAGTACCGATCTTAGAAACAGAAACGATTATCAACTAGAACTTGGTGGTAAAATTGGTAACATGTTTGGTTTTGTTACAGATGGTTTTTACTCTGTAGATGATTTTGAAAGCTATGATGCTGTGGCTAATAGGTATATTTTAAAGACAGGCATTGCTGATGCTTCTGGTACAGTAGGTAATACTTTAAGACCTGGAACCTTAAAATTAAAAGATTTAAATAATGATGGTGCTATAAATGATTTAGATAGAAAAGTTATTGGTAATGCGTTACCAGATTTTCAAGGAGGTTTTGGCTTAAATGTAAGATATAAAGGCTTTGATTTAGCTACATTCTTTAATTACCAAGTTGGAAACGACGTTTATAATACCGGTAAAATCCAATTCAATCAGTTTAGAAGAGTTAATAATGGTAACTTATTACAAACTATGAGTTTAGAAAATAGATTTACTTATTTAGATATTGATGGCTCATACACCGGCACTCCTGGTGGTATTGTTACCGATTTAGATCAATTAAGAGAGATAAACCAAGGCAAAAAAATCTGGTCTCATGCCAGCCATGGTATTGCTGCTGCTGTTATTCATGATTGGGCTATTGAAGATGGATCATTCTTAAGGTTAAATAACGTAACTTTAGGGTATAGTTTACCTGAAAAATTAATCTCTAAAGTAGGCTTATCGAAGGTTCGAGTATTCGCAACAGGTAGAAACCTTGCTATTTGGACTAAATACTCAGGTTATGACCCTGAAGTTAACTCTAGTAGTAATCCGTTTACTCCAGGGCTAGATAGATCTTCTTTCCCTAGAGCGCGTTCGTACACTTTTGGAGTTAACTTAACATTTTAATAAAAAAATTAATTGATATGAAACTTAAACTTATTTTAGCTATTATACCTGTTTTCATAATAGCTACTTCATGCGACAAGGACTTTTTAGAGCCTGACTCCATTTCAACATTTGACCTCGATTATATCTATTCAAATGTTGATGACGCCAGAAATGGTGTGAATGCCGTTTACTCTTATTTTAACCAAGATGCTTTTAGGTCAAGGTTATCAAATAACATGACAGGTAGTACGGATATTGAAATTGGATATCATAATGGTGAATATGATAATGGTAGACGTGAAATCTGGAATTTAGATGCTCTAGCTTCCAATAATGATTTAAACATTGTTTGGACTTATGCGTACAGAGCTATTAGAGACGCCAACATTGCAATAAAAGGAATTACAAACAGCGGCAACTTAAACTCATCTGATGTTGTTGTAAAAAACACCTTTAATCAATTATTAGGTGAAGCTCATACATTAAGAGCTTATTGGTATAGCATGCTAACATTTCACTTTGGTGATGTGCCTTATGTTACCGAAGCTCCTGTTGCTGGTGCCAATTTCTTTTTTCCTAAAACAAATAGAAACGAAATTCTTTCTAATGAAATTCAAGCTTTAATAGATGTTGAAGCAAATATGCAATGGAGAGAAGCACTGCCTTATTCAATTGAACAGGTAAGTCGTGAATATACTCTAGGTATGATTGCACGTTTGGCTTTACAACGTGGTGGATATTATTTAACCCCAGCACTAAATATGGTTAGAGATAGTGACTATTTAGATTATTATGCTATTGCTAAACAATACAGCAAAAAATTAATTGATTTAAAAGACAGACCATTACCAACAGATTTTGGACAAATATTTTTAAATCAAAACAAATTAATTGTTCCTGCAGGCGATGACGATATTCTATTTGAAATACCATTTGCTAATGGCGGTGGTGACGTGGGTTGGAATATTGGTATCCGAGTTGATGGAGGAACAGATGCTAAACACGCCTATGGTTCTGGAAGTAATTATATGGCTATACCTCCTACTTACTATTTATCATTTGATAGCAAAGACAAACGTAGAGATGTAACTTGTGGGTTATTTAAAGTTACGGTAGAGGATGTAAATGAACATGTAGGCATCAATATATCTCAAGCTAAATGGAACAGACGATTATTGCCAACCCCTCCAGGCAGAGAGTCTGCAAAAGGCACCGGTATTAACTGGCCAATGATGCGTTATGCAGATGTTTTATTAATGTATGCTGAAGCTGAAAACGAATTAAATGGACCAACCTCAGAAGCACAAGCAGCTTTTAAAAGAGTAAGAAAACGTGCTTTTAACGAAGAAGATTGGCCAACCAAAGTAGATGGATATGTAACCCAAATATCTGCTTCTAAGCAAACATTCTTTGATGCTATTGTTGACGAACGTGCATGGGAATTTGGTGGTGAAATGATACGAAAATACGAACTTATACGTTGGGGTATCTATTCTGAAAAAATACAAGAAACTGTTGCAGACTTAAAAGTATTAGCTGATAAGGCTTTCAATGGAACTGGCACAGGTCCAGACTATATGTATTGGAAAAATGATACAAGTGGTAAATTTGTAGTATTAAATCCAGACACAAAAGTATTGGCTGCACCAGATGAGACTTGGATAAGAGAATCCTTTTTATTAAGACTGCACAATGACACTACAACTTACCAGGAATGGATTTTAAACGATTATGAAAATTATTATAATGGTCCAAAACCAGGGGTTGTGAGATACATATTCCCAATCCCAATTAATGCCATTGAAAGTAGCCAAGGAACACTTGCTAACGATGGTTATCAATTTACTAATTAAAAACTTATATACTTATAGATATGAAAAGTAAGAGTAATATTTTTAATCTGAGAACAGTATTGTTTTTATGCTTGATCGTTACCATGTTTAACGCTTGTGATAAAGACGATGATGCAACATACGACAAAACCCGTTTGTTTCGCCCCGTTCTCAACCAACCACTATTTGCAGAAGGTAATACCATTATTGTAAATATGGGAAAACTGAAGGGTGCTGTTGGTTATACCTTAGAAGTAAGTAGAGATACTTTTAACACTATTGAATACACCATTGAAACCGACACTAATTACGTTGAAATAAACGAAAACACCGTTGGAGAAGAATTATTTTGGAATACAAGATATCAAGTAAGAGCAACTGCCCACGAAGCAAATGCTGAATTTGATAGTAGAGTTTCCGATTTAGGTGGTGTTAGGACCCAAACATTTCCAAGTATTCTATTTTCACCTAAATCATGGGATGTTATAGATGTTGCTGCAAGAGTAACTTGGCAACCCGCTGGACAAATTGTAACTGGCATGAAAGTATTTGCTTCAACCGACTTAAGGCTTACAACACCTTTGTTTCCTGAAACACCGGTGACACCTGAAGAGTTTGCTGCTGGCGAAGCATTTGTTACAGGTTTACAACCTGATACAGCATACCAAATTGCTATTTATAGCGGAACAGAACTTAGAGGTTGGGTAAATTATAAAACTAAAGTAGCCGATATAGACCCAAATGGCCCAGGCGTAATAGATATTAGAGCTGATGAAAGTGCTTCTGCGGTAAGTAACGCAGTATCATCTGCACCAGATGGAGCTATCATATTAGTAAAAAGAGGTATCGTTTACGATCTACCTTCTTCAGCACTTAATAAATCAATTACTATTAGAGCAGCATACGGCTTTGGAGAAAAAAGAGCAGAATTGCACACTACTGGCAACTGGAACATTGCTTCCGGTGCAACCATAGACCATATTCGTTTCATCGACTTAGAAATAAAAGGCGAAGATAACAATGGAGATTATGTATTTAATCCATCAAGTGGAAACACCAATGTTAATGAAGTACTATTTGATAATTGTGAGATAGGGACCTTGCGTGGTGTTATGAGATTGAGAGGTGATAATGCTGTTATAGGCACTTTTGAAATTAGAAACTCGCTTGTATTTGATATTGGAGGATATGGTATTTTTACTTGTGATACCGACCCTAATACTCCAACTACAGCAAGAGTAAATAATTTTAAATTTGTAAATAGCACATTTAATAAAATCACTATAGGAATTGTAAGTAGAACACCTTCTCAATCTGTAATTATAGAGAGTTGTACTATTGCAAATATCAATACTATTTTCCGTTATAGAGGTGGTGCTGGTAATAATGATGTAGCCAATGGTATTGAAATTAAGAATACTATTTTCGGACATAATTGGGATCCAACTGGAACAAAAACAGGTGCTGACCTTGCTGTTGTTGGAACAGAAAGTGGCGGTTTAGGAGGAACAAATTTTACTGTTCAAAACACCTATACAACTACAGATTTCCTTTTTGTAACAGGAAAAGAAATTGCTGCTATTCCAATTGGAAATGCAGGAACTTCACAATCTGGATTGTGGGCTGATCCTGAAAACAATAACTTTAACATTGTAAATTCCTCATTTGTAGCTAGATCTACTTCTGGCGATCCAAGATGGCGAGTTAAATTATAATTAAATATGGTTAAGTTTTTCTTAACCATTAAAAAGGATATCTAAAAAGACTTAAAAAGCTATTTTAGGTATCCTTTTTTATTAATATAAAAAAAGACATGAAACTATATTTTCAAACACTATTTATATTTGTATGCGTTTTTTATTCATGCAGCAGCTCCTCTCCAAAGGATGATGATTCCGAAGAAGTTGTAATTGTCGATCCTGAACCGGAACCAGACCCTGATCCTGAAGATAAACCCACTCAAGTTACTGAAGAAGCCTATGCTTTTCCTGGTGCTGAAGGATTTGGAAGAAACACGACGGGAGGTCGAGGTGGTAAAGTATTATTTGTTACCAATCTTAACGATTATGGGACAGGTAGTTTAAGAGACGCTGTAAACACATCTGGTGCACGTTATATTATATTTAAAGTCTCAGGAACCATTAGGCTTCTATCTGAATTAAAAATAAATAATGGTAATGTTACTATTGCAGGTCAAACGGCACCTGGCGATGGTATCTGTTTAAAAAACTACCCCGTTACCATAAATGCAGATAATGTAATTATTCGCTTCCTTAGATTTAGAATGGGTGATGAAGCCCAACAAGAGGGCGATGCTATTGGAGGCCGTTTTCATAAAAACATCATCATCGATCATTGCTCGATGAGTTGGTCTACCGATGAAACCGTTTCTATATACAACAATGAAAACACAACATTGCAATGGTGTTTTATTACCGAAAGTTTACGCAATTCCGTTCATGGTAAAGGGGCACATGGTTATGGCGGTATTTGGGGTGGTAAAAAGGCATCATTCCATCATAATTTATTAGCGCATCATGATAGCAGAAATCCACGTTTAGGCGAAGCTGCTGGTTCTTCATTTGCTCTAACCGATTTAGTAGATCTAAGAAACAATGTTATTTATAACTGGCAAGGAAATAGTGCTTACGGAGGTGAAGCCATGAATGTAAACATTGTAAATTGTTATTACAAACCTGGTCCAGCTACAACAAAGACTACACGTATTATGTCTATCGACAAAAACAAAAATGTTGGTACCGAAGTTTATGATATTTGGGGTAAATTCTATATTGATGGTAACCATGTTGAAGGTAGCACTCAAACCACAAATGACAATTGGACTTACGGCGTATTTAATCAATTTCATGGTAGCTATGGCACCGTTTCAGAAGAAGATAAAGCAGCAATTCGTCAGTCTGAACCTCATAACATAAACAATAATATTAACACGCATACTGCCGTAGTAGCTTATGATAAAGTGCTTGCTTACGGAGGCGCATCATATAAACGCGATGCAATAGATTTAAGAATTGTAAACGAAGTTACAAACAAAACTTATACCTACGAGGGATCAAACGGCAGTACAAAAGGTATTATCGATACACAAAGTGATGTTGGAGGTTGGCCTACTTTAAATTCAGAAACACCACCAGTTGACACTTCTGGTGACGGTATGCCTGATGCTTGGAAAATAGAAAAAAAACTAAAAGTAGCTGACAACAACCCAAACGGACATGATTTAAGTACTGGTTATGAAAACATAGAAGTTTACATTAATAGTTTAG
This sequence comes from Mariniflexile sp. HNIBRBA6329, assembly GCF_043558645.1. NCBI lineage: Bacteria > Pseudomonadati > Bacteroidota > Flavobacteriia > Flavobacteriales > Flavobacteriaceae > Mariniflexile > Mariniflexile sp. HNIBRBA6329. The sequence continues at coordinate 426,642 of NZ_JBIFXS010000002.1, forward strand.
TCGCTTCAATTACCGAAAACCAAAAATAATAAAAACTTAAAATACCATAATGTTTAATAAAATTTACTTTATAGTTGCTACCCTCCTATTTGGCTTCCATATAAATAATGCCCAACAATTAGCCTTTCCAACTGCGGAAGGCTTTGGACAATATACTACTGGAGGAAGAGGTGGTTTGGTATATAAAGTAACCAATTTAAATGATGATGGTGAAGGCAGTTTAAGAAAGGGTATTCTTAAAAGTGATGCTAGAATTATTGTTTTTGATGTTTCTGGAACTATCGAACTTCTAAGAAATTTAGACATCAATAAAGGCGATTTAACTATTTTAGGACAGACGGCACCTGGTGAAGGTATTACCATTAAAGGCTATCCCGTAACCATAAAAGCCAACAATGTAATTATTCGCTACCTAAGATTCAGAATGGGAGATACGCATGGTGTTGAAGGCGATGCTTTGGGTTGTAGAAATACCAATAATGTTATTATAGACCACTGCTCTATTAGTTGGGGAACAGATGAAAACGCTTCATTTTACAACAACAAAAACTTTACGCTCCAATGGTGTATCATTTCTGAAGCTTTAAATAGGTCTGTTCATAAAAAAGGGGCACATGGCTATGGTGGTATTTGGGGCGGAGTTAATGCATCCTTTCATCATAATTTAATTGCAAGCAATAATAGCAGGAATCCTAGATTTAGCGGTTCTTCTACCACCGAAAACTCTGAAAATGAATTTGTTGATTTTAGAAACAATGTCATCTATAATTGGGGAGAAAACAGCATTTATGGTGGCGAAAAAGGCACATACAACATAGTAAATAACTACTTTAAATCAGGTACAGCTACAACTTCATCAAAGTTAAACCGCATTGTTAATCCATCAGAACCTTATGGCAAATTTTATGTAGATGGTAATTTTGTAAACGGTTACGATGCCATTACCAAAAACAATTGGAATGGCGGTGTACAATGTGATAATCCTGAAGCAACTAAATTAAATTCACCTATAAACATTTTAGAAAACATAAAAACATCAAATGCTATTAATGCCTATAATGAAGTTCTTAAAAACGCCGGAGCAAACCTTTTTAGGGATGCTGTTGATGTTAGAATTATACACAACACCAAAGAAGGTAGTGCCAATTACAAAAACGGCATTATAGATTCTCAGGAAAATGTTGGAGGATGGCCAATTTTAAAATCTGAAAATTCAAAAAATGATTTAGATGAAGATGGTGTGCCTGACGATTGGGAAAAAGAAGCTAAACTAGACCCAAAAACAAACGACGCTCATTTAAACACCCTAGATAAAACCTACACAAATATTGAAGTGTACAGTAACTCATTAGTCAATACACTTTTTAAAAAAAAAGTAGTTAACGGTGAATTTTATGATTTTATTATAGACTCCAAAGGTTCTGGCGATTTCACAACGGTTCAAGAAGCCATTAATGCCATACCGGATTTTAGAAAAAATGAAACTAAAATCTTCATTAAAAACGGTATTTATAAAGAAAAATTAGTGCTTCCAGCATCAAAAACCAATGTAACTTTTATTGGTGAAGATAAAAATAACACCGTTTTAACCTATGATGATTTTGCTCAAAAACAAAACAAGTTTGGTGAAGAAATGGGAACAACCGGCTCCACCTCCTTTTTTATTTTTGGTGATGGTTTTAAAGCGAAAAACATTACTTTCGAAAACAGCGCAGGCCCTATTGGACAAGCAGTAGCTGTTCGTATTGATGGTGATAAGGTTATATTTGAAAACTGTAGATTCTTAGGAAACCAAGACACCTTGTATCTTCATGGAGATAATAGCAGACAATATTACAAAGACTGTTATATTGAAGGTACGGTCGATTTTATATTTGGTTGGTCTACGGGCTTTTTCGAAAACTGCGAAATATTCTGTAAAAATGCTGGATATATAACTGCAGCTTCAACCAATAAAAACACTGAATTTGGATTTGTTTTCAAAAACTGTAAACTAACCGGTAGTGCTTCAGATAATACATTTTACCTAGGTCGTCCTTGGCGTGATCATGCTAAAACCGTTTGGATAGATTGTTATATGGAGAAACATATAAAACCAGAAGGGTGGCATAATTGGGGAAAACCAAATGCTGAACAAACCACATTTTATGCAGAGTACAATTCTTCAGGTCCAGGAGCATCCAATACAAGAGTAGGTTGGGCTAAAAAATTATCGGAAGAAGAAACTAAAACATTTTCATTAGAAAATGTTTTAAAAGGAACGGACAACTGGATTCCTAAATTATAATTTTATAAAATTCAGTTATATTTTCTTAAAAAAAAGATAATACTCTAAATATATTATGCCAATAATTACATCTTTAGTATTTTTATACAATCGATTACAACTAAATAATAATTCATGAAACTTACCACACCTTCTTTCGCATATTCAATAATATGCTTATCACTATTTTCTTTAATCTTTAGTTCATGTAAAATTAAAGGAAAGGACAAGGAAAAAACAGAAACAGACGTTTTTAGTAAAGCTGATGAAATAATCAGTTCCATTAAGGTTTTAGAATTTCCGGACAACACATTTAATATTTTAGATTTTGGCGCTTTAGCAGATGGTGAAACCAATAATTCTGAAGCTATAAAGAAAGCCATTGCTACTTGTAACAAAGCTGGTGGTGGTAAGGTAATAATTCCTTCAGGAAAATTTTTAACAGGCCCTATTCATCTTAAAAGTAATGTGAATTTACATTTAGAAGAAGGTGCTGAAGTTCTATTTTCTAAAAATGCAAAAGATTATTTACCAGTTGTGCATACCTCTTATGAAGGTCAGGAATTAATGAATTATTCCCCTTTAATATATGCCTACAAACAGAATAATATTGCAGTTACTGGTAAAGGTACTTTTAACGGTCAAGCAGGAACTACCAATTGGTGGCCTTGGTGTGGTGCCGAAAGATATGGACATTTAAAAGACACCCCTCAGCAAAAAGACGACCATAACCTACCTCGTTTGTGGGAAATGGCAGAAAACAATACACCTGTTTCTGAACGTATTTTTGGTGAAGGACATCAACTTCGCCCACTTTTCATTCAACCCTTTGAATGCGAAAATGTATTGATACAAGGTGTTACATTTACCAATGCGCCTTTTTGGGTCATCCACCCCATTAAATGTAATTATGTGAGAGTGGAAGGCGTTACCGTAAGTAGTCATGGCCCTAATAACGATGGTTGCGACCCTGAATACTCAAAAAACGTGCATATTAATAAATGCACTTTTGATACAGGTGATGATTGTATCGCTATTAAATCGGGCAGAAATAATGATGGCAGACGCGTAAACATCCCAAGTGAAAATATTGTAGTAGAAAATTGCGATATGAAAGATGGCCACGGTGGTGTTGTAATGGGCAGCGAAATATCAGCAGGTGTTAGAAATGTGTATGTTAGAAATTGTAAAATGGATAGTCCAGAGTTAGATCGTGCTATTAGAATTAAAACAAATACCTTAAGAGGTGGTTTTGTTGAAAACGTGTATGTGAAAAATATTGAAGTAGGGCAAGTTAAAGAATCTGTTTTAAGAATTAATCTCTACTACGCTATTTATGGCCCCCAAGAAGGTGATTTTATGCCCGTAGTTAAAAACATACACTTACAAGATATTAATGTTGAAAATGGTGGTAAATATGGTGTACTTATAAAAGGAAGACCACAAAGTTTCGTTAAAAACGTTACTCTAACTAACGTTCATATTAAAAATGCAGAAACAGATTTATCTGTTGAAAACTCAGAACCAATCATATTCAAAAACACTACCATAAACGGAAAACAATATTAAATTAGTTAACAAATCATTTCTTATGAAAAAAGTAGCATTCCTATCAATTGTCTTATTAGGTATATTTTCATGTAAATCAAACCAAAAAAGCAATAACAACAACGTGGTTAATGATACAAAAACACCTTCTAAAACCTATGCTGAAATTTCTATTGCCCAAGGTGGAGAATGGGTTGATGGTTCTAGAGGACACAAAGAATACAATGCTGGAACGTCTTTTAAAAACATAAATTCACTTCAAGTGCCAAAAGAACATACCGATCATTCTTGGTTTATACGTTATGAAGGCCCAGGTTGGGAAAATAGCCAAATAGGTTACCGTTTGTATCTGGACTGGAGAAATGCTATTGACATCTATGGCAAAAAAGTAGATTCTTTGGTATTGCCTTACGTAGGGCAAGATGGATTTGACTCCTACCATGAACCAGCACCTTGGGGACAAGATATTTTAAAAGCTGGAAAATCTATGGGTATTGGTGGCTACGGTCGCATAGTGAACGATACGGTTGTTCATTTTCAAACCGTAAAAAACACTTTTGCTAAAATCGAAAATTCTGAAAAAAGTTCTTCTGTAAACATAACTTATGAAGAATGGAAAACAGGTAATGAGACCATCAATTTAAATTCAAAACTTACTATTTATCCTCAAGACAGATTTACAAAAGCAGAGCTAACACCTTCAAAAGAAGTTACAGGTATTTGCACGGGTATTGTAATAGCAAAAGACATTCCTTTAAATAAAAAAGAAGGTGCAAAATGGGCATATATTGCTACTTATGGTAAACAAACATTAGTAAGTCCTCCTGATAATTTAGGAATGGCCCTATTTTACAAATTAGATGAAGTAGCCGAACAAAAACAAGGAAAATATGACCACTTAGTTATATTTAAACCATCAACTAAGACCTTAACCTATTATTTTTTAGGTGCATGGGAACAAGAACTAAACGGGATTACAAATGAAGCTGATTTTATTGCAGATCTAAATAAAAAATTACAAATATTAGATAACACAAACGCACTTTAATTTTATTAATAATATGAAAACTCAAACTAAATATATCGCCATTTTTGCTATTGCTATAGGTCTATCTACTACAGCATGCAAAAATGCAAAGAAAGAAAACACAAAAGAAACTGCATCTGTAGAAAAAATAGTTCCTGAAAATTTAAAATGGTCCGAACGTATGATGCTTTCTGAAATTGAACGATTCCCAGAAGCTACAAAACTTGATTTTTCAGAAAAACCACGTTGGACATATACGCCTGGGTTGGTTTTGTCTGCTTGTATAAAAGTTTATGAGCAAACCAAGAACCAAAAATACTACGATTACATATATGAGTATGCCAATACGCTAATTGATAGTGCCGGTAACATTGAAACCTATAAACTATCAAACCAAAACCTAGACATGATTAAGTCTGGTGACGTTTTGCTGTACTTATATCCAAAAACTAAAGAAGAACGTTTTCTTAAAGCAATGGAAACTTTAAACAGCCAATTAGAATCACAACCAAAAACATCCGATGGTGGTTATTGGCATAAAAAAGTTTATCCATTCCAAATGTGGTTGGATGGTTTATATATGGCAGAACCTTTTCATGCTCGCTATGCTAAGGAATATATTGACAATGAAGCTGCAAGGCAAAAAATATATGATGATGTGGTACATCAATTCGACCTGATTCAAAAACACAGTCGGGATGAAAAATCTGGTTTACTTTACCATGGTTGGGATGAAAGCAAAGAACAAAAATGGGCCAATAAAGAAACGGGAAATTCACAACATTTTTGGTCTAGAGGTATGGGTTGGTACGGAATGGCTATGGTAGATGTTCTGGATTTTTTACCAGAAAATCACCCAGGACGTGAAAAAATCATTAAATATTTGAACCAATATGCCGAAGCTGTAACAAATGTACAAGATGAGTCTGGTTTATGGTGGCAAGTTTTAGACCAAGGTAACAGAGAAGGAAACTATTTAGAAGCTACAGGAACTTCAATGTTCACTTACACTTTTGCTAAAGGTGTACGTAAAGGCTATTTACCAGAAAAATATTTAGACGTTGCCAATAAAGCCTACAATGCCCTTATAAAAGATTTAGTTTCAGTTGAAGAAAATGGTGTTGTAAATCTAAACCAATGTTGTGCTGTTGCTGGCTTGGGCGGAAACCCTTATAGAGATGGTTCTTATGAATATTACATTAACGAAACCATCCGTTCCAACGACCCTAAAGGTACTGGTCCTTTTATAATGGCTAGTCTTGAATTAAACAAATAATTATTTCTTTTCATCAAACATTCGTGATTAGTTCTTTCAAACTTAAGATTAGCCACAAATGTTTGATTATATAAAAACAACAAACACATGAAGTTTTATTCAATCTTATTTACACTTTTAAGCACTACCCTGCTATTAGCTCAAAACAACAAACCTTATATATCTGATGTTTGGGTAGCCGATAATGGCGATGGCACCTATAAAAATCCAATAATATACTCTGATTATTCAGATCCTGATGTTGTTAGGGTTGGCGATGATTATTATATGACCGCATCCAGCTTTAATGCGGCACCTGCCCTACCCATTTTACACTCAAAAGACATGGTAAACTGGAAATTAATCAACCACGCCTTACCCTTACAAGTACCTTTTGAAACCTTTAATGTGCCTCAACATGGCAATGGTGTTTGGGCACCAAGTATCCGTTATCATAACAATGAAATTTACATTTATTGGGGCGATCCAGATTTTGGGATTTATATGGTAAAAACAAAAGATCCCTTAGGTAAATGGGACGAGCCTATATTGGTTATGGAAGGAAAAGGACTAATAGATGCTTGTCCGCTTTTTGACGATAATGGCGAAGCATACTTAGTACACGCCTATGCTGGTAGTAGAAGAGGTGTTAAAAGTTTATTGACAGTAAATAAAATGAATCCAGAAGGCACTAAAGTTTTAGACCAAGGTATTCATGTATTTGATGGGCATGAAAACCATGAAACCGTTGAAGGTTCTAAATTCTACAAACGCAATGGTTATTACTACATTTTTGCGCCTGCGGGTGGAGTTGCAACTGGCTGGCAACTGATTTTACGCTCTAAAAACATTTATGGGCCTTATGAAGAAAAAGTAGTTTTAGAACAAGGTAGCACAAAAATTAATGGTCCGCATCAGGGTGCTTGGGTAGATACACCAAACGGAGAATCTTGGTTTTATCATTTCCAAGATGTTGATGCCTATGGTAGAATTGTACACTTACAACCCATGAGTTGGAAAAATGATTGGCCAGTAATGGGCAAAGATATAGATGGTAACGGTATTGGCGAACCCGTTATGTCACACAAAAAACCCAACGTTGGAAAAACTTATCCTATTGAAACACCTGTTGAAACCGATAATTTTGATGGTTTTAATATAGGACTTCAGTGGCAATGGAATGCTAATAACGATGTGGTTTGGCATGCTAAATTACCTGGCAATGATTATTTAAGATTGTTTTCTATTAAATCTGTTAAAGACACAGAAAACCTTTGGATGGTTCCAAACCTATTGCTTCAAAAATTTCCTGCACCAAACTTTACCGCCGAAACCAAAATAACATTAGTTCCAGAAGAAGCTAAAAGCGGAAAAACCGCAGGATTAATTATTATGGGAATGGATTATGCTACTTTAAGCATTAGCCATGATGAAAACGGTTATTATATTCAGCAAACCGAAGCCATTAAAGCTATTGATGGTGCCGAAGAAAAAGTAATTAAAAAAGAACGTTTAAAAGGAAATTCAGCATATTTTAAAGTAGAAGTTACAGCGCCCGATGCTATGTGCCAATTCAGTTTTTCTGAAAACGGCAAAAAATTCAATAAAATTGGCAAGCCTTTTAAAGCGCAACCAGGTAAATGGATTGGTGCTAAAGTAGGTTTATTCAGTATCAGCACTCAAGCAGCAAAACGTGGCGGATATGCCGATGTAGACTATTTTAAAGTTACTAAATAATAACTTTCATGAAAAAGATAGGCGTTCTATTAATTTTATCATTGGTGTTTTCATTTAGTTATGGGCAAAATACGTTTCCATTTCAAAACCCAAAATTATCCCAAGAAGAAAGGCTTAACGACTTAATTTCTAGATTAACCACCAAAGAAAAAATTGAGCAACTCATGTCTGATGCTCCAGCAATTGATAAATTGGGAATTCCGAAATATAATTGGTGGAACGAAGCTTTGCATGGCGTTGCTAGATCTGGCTACGCCACTGTTTTCCCACAATCTATTACCATTGCTGCTTCATGGAACACCGATTTGCTATCTCAGGTAGCATCAGTTATTTCAGATGAAACAAGGGCAAAATATCACGAATACATAAGACTTGGTCAACATGATATGTATCAAGGGCTTACCCTTTGGTCTCCAAATATTAACATTTTTAGAGATCCTAGGTGGGGACGAGGCCATGAAACTTATGGCGAAGACCCTTATTTAACCAGCCAATTAGGTCTTCAGTTTGTAAAAGGGTTACAAGGAAATGACTCACTACATTTAAAAACAGTAGCTACAGCAAAACATTTTGCAGTTCATTCTGGACCAGAAGCTTTACGTCACGAGTTTGATGTAACAACTAATACAAAAGATCTTTGGGAAACCTATCTGCCTGCTTTCAGAACCTTGGTTAAAGACGGACAAGTCTATTCTGTAATGACTGCATACAACCGCGTAAATAACAAAGCAGCAAGTGCTAGTGATGAATTATACGATATTTTAAGGAACAAATGGGGGTTTAAAGGCTATGTGGTTTCAGATTGTGGTGCCATTGCTGATATTTGGAAAACCCATAAATTAACCAAAGATGCCTCTTCTGCTTCTGCCCTAGCTTTAAAAGCGGGTTGCGATTTAAATTGTGGGAGCTCCTATAAGTTTCTAAATGATGCTATAAAAGAAGGATTGATAACTGAAAACGACTTAGATGTTTCCTTAAAACGCCTTTTTTTAGCTAGAATGAAATTAGGCATGTTAGATGGTGATTTAAAAACACCTTATTCAGAAATTCCGTTTTCTGTTAATGATAATTCGGCACATTCCAATTTATCTAGAAAAGCAGCTCAAGAAAGTATCGTTTTGTTAAAAAATGAAAACCAACTGTTACCACTTTCAAAAGACATAAAAGCAGTAGCCGTTATTGGCCCAAATGCTGACAATATTATGTCGTTGTGGGGTAATTACAGTGGAATACCGAGTAAACCTGTTACTATTTTAGAAGGCATAAAAAACAAATTAAGTCCAGAGGTTGAGGTGCTATATGCAGAGGGAAGTCCTTTAGCAGACGGGATCCCAACCATGGAAGTGATACCTTCAATATATTTTCGTACCGATAACCATGTCCAAGGCTTAACTGGGCTGTATTACAATAATATTGATTGGGAAGGAGAACCTTTATTTGAAAGAATTGACGATAATATTTCGTTTCAATGGGATATTAATACGCCCGATCCTCGTTTAAAAATGGGACATTATTCCATAAAATGGACAGGATATATACTCCCTCCAAAAACAGGAACCTATTCTTTTAGTGATTGGGGAAAACCGTTTATGGAGTTTTCTATTGAAGACATAAAAGGAGGTGGAAAACACAGTCATCATGCATCATTAAACCCAAAAGAAATTCAACTTGAAGCAGGTAAAAAGTACAAAATTGAAATAAGATATAAAAATTATTATGGCGATGCAACCGCGCAAATGATGTGGAGCAAACCTACAAACAACCAAAAAGAAGAAGCTTTAGAAATAGCAAAAAAAGCAGATGTTGTTATCTTAACTTTAGGTTTAAATGAACGACTTGAAGGTGAGGAAATGAGTATAAAAGTTGATGGTTTTGAAAGAGGAGATCGTACAAAACTAGATTTACCTAAAGCACAAGAAGACCTTATGAAAGCCATAGCCAAAACAGGCAAACCTATAATATTGGTTTTGGTTAACGGCGGAGCTTTAGCAATTAATTGGGCTGATGAAAACCTACCTGCAATAATTTCAGCTGGCTATCCTGGTCAGCAAGGAGGCAATGCCATTGCCGATGTATTATTTGGTGACTATAATCCTGCGGGAAGATTACCTATTACCTATTACAAATCCATCGATCAGTTACCTCCTTTTGAAGATTATAACATGGCAGGAAGAACGTATCGTTATTTAAACCACGAACCGTTGTATCCATTTGGTTATGGATTAAGCTATACCAATTTTAACTATACGAACTTAATAGTGCCCTCTGAAATTGACATTAACAAACCAATAACCGTTTCTGTAACTGTTTCAAATACAGGCAATTTAGATGGTGATGAAGTTGTTCAATTATATATTAAAGATGAAAAAGCTTCTACTACCAGACCAAAGCACCAATTAACTGGTTTTAAAAGAATTAACATCAAAAAAGGAAAAGAAAAAGAAGTTCAATTCACCATTCAACCCAGACAACTTAGTATGATTAATAATAAAAACAAACTAGTTATAGAACCAGGTTGGTTTACAATTTCTGTTGGAGGTGAACAGCCTAACCTATCTAATAAAAATCATGCAAATTCTACCAACTCTATTTCCAAACGTATAAAAATAGTAGGTAAAACTAAACATTTAGAATTTTAATATCACATGAAAACAAAACAATTAAAGTCGATTTTTGCGCTTCTAGTTTTAAGCATTTCAGCATCTATAAATGCTCAAAATAGTAATATAGCTATTAATGAAACTACTATATATGAAGGTGTTGAATTCAACATGCCTAAAGTAAAAACAACCAATTTCCCAAATTATGAAGTAAGCATCACAGATTTTGGGGCTATAAATGGAGGCTTATTCAAAAATACGGATGCCTTTTCAAAAGCAATAGCAGATGTTAATTCTAAAGGCGGTGGTAAAGTTATTGTGCCCCGTGGTATTTGGTTAACCGGCCCTATTACTTTAAAAAGCAATATAAACCTTTATTTAGAAGATGGTGCTTTAATAGTTTTTAGTGATGATTTTGATGATTACCCCATTATAAATACCAGTTTTGAAGGTTTAAATACGGTAAGATGCATATCGCCTATCAATGCTAATAACGTTGAAAACATTGCCATAACGGGCAATGGCATTATTGATGGTAGTGGCGATGCATGGCGTCCTGTAAAAGTTAGTAAAATGACAGATAGCCAATGGAAAAAGCTAGTAAATTCTGGCGGCGTACTTTCAAAAGATAAAAAAATATGGTTTCCTTCCGAAGGTTCCAAAAAAGGGTATGAAAGTAGCACCAACTTTAACGTACCCGATTTAATTACTGATGATGAATTAGCATCTGTTAAAGATTTTCTCCGCCCTGTAATGGTAAGCATTGTAAATAGCAAACGCATTCTTTTAGACGGACCAACCTTTCAAAACTCCCCTGCATGGAACATTCACCCGTTAATGTGTGAAGACATTATTATAAGAAATCTTAAAGTTAGAAACCCTTGGTATTCTCAAAATGGCGATGGTTTGGATTTGGAATCCTGCAAAAACGCACTCGTTTACAATAATACGTTTGATGTTGGTGATGATGCCATGTGTTTTAAATCTGGTAAAGATAAAGATGGCAGAGACAGAGGTATTCCCACCGAAAATGTTATTGTAAAAAACAACATCGTTTATCATGCACACGGTGGTTTTGTGATTGGTAGCGAAATGTCTGGTGGTGTTAAAAATGTTCATGTATCCAATTGTTTGTTTTTAGGTACCGATGTAGGCTTACGTTTTAAAAGCACTCGAGGCAGAGGTGGTATTGTTGAAAACATTTATATTTCAAATATTGATATGATACACATTCCTACAGATGCCATCCGTTTCAATTTATACTATTCTGGTAAAGCGCCTGTTTTAGAAGAAGGTCAAGAATCAGACACTAAAATAGCCGAAGAAAAATTGGTTGAAGTAACCGAAGAAACGCCTTCTTTTAGAAATATCTCTATGAAAAATATTAATGTATCAGATTCTGAAACAGCCATGTTTTTTATGGGATTGCCTGAAATGAACCTAAAAAACATATCTATAGAGAATTCTGTTTTCGAAACAAAAAAAGGCATTACTCTTATTGATTCAGACGACATTACATTGAAAAATGTAAAAATAAAAGCTTCAGATGATTTTGCTTTAACTATTTATAACAGCAAAAACATCAAAGCAAGTGAGTTCAACTTTAAAGAAAGCAAATCAGCAATTAAAGTTTTAGGGCCAAAAACCAGTAATATCCAGTTGGATAAAAAGGATATTTTAAATGAAAAGGAGCAAATCCAAGAAGGTATGGGCTTGGGCAAAAAAGCTATAAAACTTCAATAAATAATGAATAGAAAGGCAGTAATCGCTTTTAGTTTTCTTATGTCTTTGATGCTTTCTGCACAAGATATCATTCCTTTATGGCCAGAAGGAAAAATGCCAAACTCTAAAGGCCTAAACTTGGAACATATTGAAGAACGCGAACGTATTACACAAGTTTCATCCCCAAAAATGCTTGCATATTTCCCTCCAAAGGAAGAACAAAATGGTAGTAGTATTTTAATTTTACCTTCTGGCGGTTATGCCAAATTAACTTATAATTTAGGGGGTATTCAATTAGCTAAATGGTTTAATACTCAGGGCATCACTGCTTTTGTACTTATTTACAGACTGCCCAATTCGCCTGATTTATTAATCCCCGAAAATGGCCCAGTTCAAGATGCTCAAAGAGCCATGAAACTAATTAGAAAGCATGCTTCAAAATGGCAATTAGATGAAAATAAAGTAGGAATTTTTGGTTCTTCTGCAGGAGGCCATTTAGCATCTACCATTGCCACACATCAAACAGATGTATCAAAAATAAAAGATAGCACAGACAGCTACCCCTTTTTACCTAATTTCATGGTTTTAGTGTCTCCAGTAATTAGTTTTGGTGACTATACCCATAAAGGAAGTCTCCAAAATTTTCTAGGAGAAAACCCATCTCCTGAAAAAATTAAAGCATATTCAAACGAGTTTCATGTAACCGAAAACACACCACCAACTATATTGTTCCATGCGCAAAATGACCCTGCTGTAAACGCTATGAATAGCTTACTGTTTTATGAGCAAATGATGAAACATAAGGTTGACGGTTCGCTTCACATTTTCCCCAAAGGTGAGCATAATATTGGTATTTATAATGAATCGTCTTTAACAGACGAATGGAAAAATATCTGTACAAAATGGCTAAAAGAAATGAAAATAACAAAATGAAAAATGGTGTCCAAAAACACAGAATATTAATATTTGCAATCTTAATTACAGCATTTTCAAGCGCACAAAACAATAATGTTTTATGGTATGAACATGCTGCAAATAATTGGAATGAAGCCTTGCCTATTGGTAATGGCAGAATTGGAGGTATGTTATTTGGCGGTGTTGAGAATGATAAAATTCAACTAAACGAAGAAACCGTTTGGGCGGGTGAACCTGGAAATAATGTGCCAAAAGATTATTTCCAAGACATTCAAAATATTAGAAAATTACTTTTTAGTGGCAAGTATGAAGACGCTCAAAGAGTGGCACTTGAAGTTTTTCCAAAAGACACACCTAAAGAAACGAATTACGGTGTACCCTATCAAACCGTTGGAAACTTAAATTTACATTTTCAAAATCATGAAAACCCTTCAAATTACAGACGAGATTTAAATATTGAAAATGCTATATCTACTGTTAGCTATTCAGTAAATGGTGTAAATTATAAAAGAGAATACTTTGTGTCTTTTCCAGATCAAATTATGGTAATTCACTTATCGTCAGATAAACCAAAAAGTTTGAGTTTTGATATTTCTATGGATAGTCCGCAATTAAACCATACTATTTCAGCTAAAAAAGGAATCATTGAACTTAAAGGAACTACGGGAAGTCATGAGAATAAAAAAGGAAAGATCAATTTTACAACTTTGGTTTATCCAAAATTAATCGGAGGAAAACTAACAACAAATAAAGACAATGTTTCTATAAAAAATGCAAACGAAGTTATACTTTTTGTAAGCATCGGAACCAACTTTAAAAACTATAAAGATTTAAGTAATTCGGCAGACAAAATAGCCAAAGCCTTTCTTGACAAAAACAAAGAAAAAACCTTTCCCAACTTAAAAAATATTCATGTAAAAGATTACCAAAACCTATTTAACAGAGTGTCTTTAGAAATAGGAGGTGGTTCAAATAATAATCTACCAACAAACAAAAGGCTCGAAGCTTTTGCTAAAAAAGAAGATTTAGCTTTAGTTTCTCTATACTTTCAATTTGGACGGTACTTATTAATATCAAGCTCAAGACCTGGTGGGCAACCAGCCAACTTACAAGGTATTTGGAACGATAAATTGTCACCACCTTGGGACAGCAAATACACGGTAAATATTAATACTGAAATGAACTATTGGCCAGCCGAAGTAACCAATCTTTCAGAACTACATCAACCATTATTTTCCATGCTAGAAGATTTATCTGAAACCGGAAAATTAAGTGCTCAAAATATGTACCAAGCGCGTGGATGGAACATCCATCACAATACCGATATTTGGCGTATTGCCGGCATTGTGGATGGTGGTTTTTATGGCCTTTGGCCTATGGGTGGTGCATGGCTAAGTCAACATTTATGGCAGCATTATTTATTTACAGGTGATAAAGATTTCTTGACTAAATATTATCCTATTTTAAAATCTGCTGCAGAATTCTATGCAGATGTGCTTCAAGAAGAACCAAAAAATCAATGGTTGGTTGTTGCTCCTTCTATGTCACCCGAAAATAAATATATTGATGGCGTTGGTATAACGTATGGTACCACCATGGATAATCAATTGGTATTCGATGTGTTTAGTAATGTTATCAACGCTTCAAAAGCATTGAATATGGATGCAGACTTTGCAACTTCAGTAGAAGCATTAAGAAAACGATTGCCGCCTATGCAAATAGGAAAACATAACCAATTACAAGAATGGATAGAAGATTGGGACAAAACAGGTGATAAACATAGGCATATTTCACATTTGTACGGTTTATATCCTTCAGCACAAATTTCACCATTTAAAAACCCCAATTTATTTAAAGCTGCAGAACAAACTCTCGAATATAGGGGTGATATATCAACAGGTTGGTCTATGGGTTGGAAAGTGAATTTTTGGGCGCGTATGCTTAAGGGAAATCGAGCTTACCAACTAATAAAAACGCAACTTACTTTAGTTGATGATGGCACCAAATCTGGTGGCACCTACCCTAACCTTTTTGATGCGCATCCTCCGTTTCAAATTGATGGCAATTTTGGGTGTACTGCAGGCATTGCTGAAATGCTTATTCAGTCTCACGACGAAGATTTATTCCTATTGCCCGCTTTACCCGATTCTTGGGAACAAGGCTCTGTTAAAGGTTTAAAAGCCAGAGGCGGTTTTGAAGTAGATTTAGATTGGAATGACAATGCCTTAAAAACCTTTAAAATTAAATCTGAATTAGGTGGAAATTTAAGAGTTAGAACGACTGAAATTTTATTAGATGATAATGGAAAACCTCTAGCGGAAGCTTTGGGTGAAAACGAAAATCCATTTTATCAAAATCCGAAAATAAAAGATCCATTAGTTTCTAATAACGCTAAGATTGATGCTTTAAATCTTCCAAAATATCATTTGTATGATATAAAAACAGAAAAAGGAGGTGTTTATATATTCAAAACAAAGCATCAAAAAGTAACCAAAGTCTATTTAATTGGCGACTCAACCATGGCAGATTATACTGGTGATTATGACCCAGGAAAAGATTATATGAAAACCAGATATCCTGTAACTGGTTGGGGGCAAGTTTTTCAACCGTTTATGGCTAAGGATAGTTTGTATAAATTAGAAAATCTTATAAAAACAGATAGTGTACTTGTTGATGATCGTGCCAGAGGTGGACGCAGTACGCGTACATTCTTTCAAGAAGGCAGATGGCGTTCTGTTTATAAAAATCTTAAAAAAGATGATATTGTTATCATGCAATTTGGCCATAACGACGCAGCCAAAGAAAAAACAGAACGTTACGTAGATATTGAAGGTTACAAAGAATTTTTACGCTTATTTGTTAGCCAAACCAGAGAAAAAGGAGCTACGCCTATTATTTTAACACCGGTAGCAAGAAACTACCCTTGGAAAAACGGTATTTTACATGATGTACATGGCGATTACGACCAAGCACCGAAAGATGTCGCTTTAGAACTAAACGTCATGCTTATAGATTTAAATCAAAAATCTAGAGACTTTTTCACTAAAAAAGGGGAATCTTTTGTTACGGAAAATTATTTTATGAATCTCCCAGAAGGAAAATATGAAGCGTATCCTAAAGGACAAAAAGACAACACACATTTTCAACCAAAAGGTGCAACAGAAGTCGCTAGATTAGTATTTGAAGGACTTAAAGAATTAAGTACCAATATTAAATATTAAAACATGAGGTTTTTTATAAGTTTTTTTAGTTTATTTATTTTTTGTGGGCAAATTATTTTTGCACAAGAGAGGCCTGCATACCCTCCGTACACCATTGAATTAACGTATCAAAAACTCAAAAAAGACCATCCGTTTATTACTCCTATTCAGCCTTTAAAATCTAAAGAAATAAAATATAAAGAGGATGTAGTTTATAAAAAAACAACCACCTCTAAACTAAAATTAGATGTATATCTTCCTAAAGGTAATTGTAAAAAAACCTATCCTGCAGTTTTATTGATTCATGGTGGTGGTTGGCTAACTGGTAGTAAAGAAAATGAGCGTGTTATGGCGCAACATCTAGCTTTAAACGGTTATGTTGGTATATCGGTTTCTTATAGGTTAGGGTTTGAAGCACCGTATCCAGCAGGCGTTATCGATTTAAAAGACGCTATTAGATGGATGCGAAAAAATGCGAAAAAGTATCAAATTAATCCTGATAAAATTGCTGTTTTAGGAGCATCAGCAGGTGCGCAATTAGCTGGACTTTTAGCCGTGACTCCAAACTCATCTTTATATGAACCAAATTCAAAAATTTCAGATGCTGTACAAGCTTACGTAAATGTAGATGGTATTGTATCTTTTATTCACCCAGAAGCTTCTGCAGAATCTAAACCCGGTAAAGTATCAATGGCCGGTATTTGGCTTGATGGTGAAAAAGAAGAAAATTTTAAAAACTGGAAAGAAGCTTCGCCATTAGAATATGTTGATGAACATTCGCCTCCTACCCTTTTTATAAATAGTGCTCAACCTCGTTTTCATGCTGGACGCGATGATATGATTTCAATTTTAAATAAGTATGGCATTTATAACGAAGTACATACCATTCCAGAAACGCCGCATTCCTTTTGGCTAATGCATCCTTGGTTTGAAACTACTCTTAATTATACCGTTAATTTTTTAAATAACGTATTAAAAAATGAAAACTAAATATATTATTCCGTTCATTATTCTAACCTTTTTTTCAACCTTTTTAGTGGCTCAAACTTCCGCGAGTAAAAAACCCAAGATTTACCTAGTTGGCGACTCCACCATGTGTTTATATGATGAAAGTAGGTTTCCACAGGAAGGTTGGGGTATGCCTTTCGCTAATTTTTTTGACGATTCCATAGAAATTGAAAATCATGCAAAAGGTGGCAGAAGTACCAAATCGTTTCTTGATGAAAACCGTTGGCAACCTATAGTTGATTCGCTAAAAACTGGCGATTTTGTATTAATCCAGTTTGGGCATAACGATTCAGCAAATTCTAAAGACCATCCAAACCGTTATGCTTCACCCGAAGATTATAAAAAATATATGGGGAAGTATATTAATGAAACAAGAGCCAAAGACGCTACAATTATTTTAATAACACCCGTTACTCAAAGAAAATATGATTCTAACGGCGAATTAATAAAATCGCATAAGGAATATTGCGATGCGGTTATTGAATTAGGAACAGCGTATAATGTACCTCTTATTGATTTAAACACTAAAAGCCATGAATTGGTCAAAAAAATGGGTCCCGAGTTTTCAAGAAATTTATATATGATTTTTGAACCAAATGAACTACCACGCTTTCCAAAAGGATTTAATGACACTACCCATTTTTCTGAGTTTGGTGCTCGTAAAATGGCTGAATTGGTTTTACAAGGCATTAGAGAGCTAAACTTAGATTTGGTAAATTATGTTGTTAAGCCTTATTTTAAACAGTGATTAATTATTGTTATCTAATTCAAAAAATATCTTAATCAGGGTAGAATATTCTTAATATAAACTAATCTTTAGTTTTTAGGCCTAATTTTGTTTGAACACCAAATAATAAAAATAATATACAACTTGTTTTTTCTCCAACTGTTTTTCGCAGTATTGAAAAAGCTTTTGTTATGTGTGCTTCAACAGATTTAATAGAAACATTTTTATATTCAGCAATTTCAACATTAGTAAGTCCTTCTTGTTTACTTAGTAAAAAGATTTCTTTGCATTTAGGAGGAAGATTTTGTATTTCTGATTTTACCAATTTTATTAATTGTTCCAGAGATTGTTCTTCTTCATCTTCTACGATAGATGAAAGTGCACTTATGTATTTATTCTCTAAAGGAAAAACCGATTTCTGCTTACGGTAATAATCTATAAATTCATTGTATACAGATTTATAAAGAAAACTCTTAATTTCAAAATCTGGTTTAAGGCGTTCGCGCTTTTTCCAAGTTTTAATAAAAACATTCTGCACAATATCTTCTGCTGCATCTTGGTCGTGAACAAGACTATATGTATAAACACATAATTTATGATAATAGGCGTCCATTAAAAAAGTATAGGCTTTAGAATCGCCTATTTTTAACGCTTCAATAAGTTGAGAGTTACTAGAATACATTTTTTAATATATATTAAAACAATAATAAATAGCATGGTTTATTGCGAAAATATAAAAAAAACTTATAAAAAGTTAGGGTATTGAAAAGTTAACACGTATTAATATAAATAATACCATAAAATGATCACCCCTAGTATAGAAAATTTAATAGTTAAGTTTCTTAGCAATCAGGCAACCGCATCGGAATTAGATGCATTAGAGACTTGGATTCAAGTTTCTAATAACGACGTACTTTTTAAACAATTTGTAAAAATAAACTATGCTATTGAGTTTAACATGCAAACTTTCAACATAAACAAAGCAAAAGACAAATTACTAGCAGAAATTGCAAGTGATAAAAGGGTAATTACATTAAAAAACACCCGAAAAAAAATACGCTATGCCGCCGCTGCAATTGTTATTGGTATTTTGGCAACAGGCTATTTCTTTAAAGACAATTTATTAAAAACACCCATAAACGATAGCCCTGAAATTACAAACACCATAGAAGCAGGCACAAACAAGGCCACTTTAACATTAGAAGATGGATCTGTTATACTTTTAGAAAAAGGAGATACATTTCAAACTCAAAATGCAAATAGTAATGGTGAAAAAATAGTATATACTAATTCAGAAGAAAATTCTAAAACTATTAAATACAACTATCTAACAATTCCTAGAGGCGGTCAATTTTTTATTAAACTATCGGACGGAACCAAAGTTTGGTTAAACTCTGAATCACAATTAAAATACCCTGTAAACTTCAAAAAAGGTGATACTAGACAAGTAGAATTAGTATATGGTGAAGCCTATTTTGATGTTTCGCCAAGTACAAAACATAATGGGGCAAAATTTAAGGTTCTAAATAAATCTCAAGAGATAGAGGTATTAGGAACAATGTTTAATGTTAAATCTTATAAAGACGAAACCAACATTTATACAACTTTAGTAGAAGGTAAAGTAGAAATTAACACTTCAAAAGGCAAACAACTACTGGCTCCAAACCAACAATCAAATTTAGATATTATATTGAACAAAATAGCTATTAAGGAAGTAAACACTAAAGAGGTTATTTCTTGGATTCATGGCGACTTCGTGTTTCAAAATAAACCGTTAAAAGATATTATAAAGGTATTATCGCGCTGGTATGATATTGAAATTGAAATTGAAAATAAATCACTTGAGGATATAAAATTTAATGGAGAATTAAGTAAATATCAAAATCTAGAAGACATCCTATTACTAATAAAAAACACTAATTATATAAATAACTATGAAACAAACACCAATAAAGTAATATTGAAATAAAAAAAAAGAGGGAAAGAAATATTAACATCTCACCGCAAATAATCCTCCCTCCTTTAATGCGATTAATTAATTAAATGTTTAACTAACTAACTATGTAAATTTATGGAAATTAAATTAACTAATGCTTGTTTTCTATTCAGAAAACGGTTATTAATGATTATTATGAGAACCTTCATTTTTCTATGCTTCTTTTCAATGTTTGGGTTTACCCCCAATAACATTTTATCACAAAATGTTAAAATTGTAATTGACACCGATAAAACAGCTACCGTTGATGAAGTATTTAAAATGATTAGCGACCAAACAGATTACAAATTTATCTACCAAGTAGATTTGTTTAAAAACTTGCCCAAAGTACATTTAAAAAAAGGAACTATTGAAGCTAATACATTGCTTCAGCAAAGTGTTTCTAATGTTGATGTACTATTTGAAATTACTAATAACAACAATATTGTTATTAAGAAAAAAACACTTGATACTTTTTCTTCTATTTCAAAAGACAAGAAAACTCAAGACTTTAAAATATCTGGTACTGTAAAGGACGAAAATGGACAACCACTTCCAGGAGTAAATATTCTTGTTAAAGGAACTTCTAATGGTACCCAAACAGATTTTGATGGAAACTATACTATAACCGTTGAGAATTCTAATGACATTTTAGTATTCTCATTCATAGGGTTTCTTACCCAAGAAGTAACCATTGCCAACAAAACAGTAATTAATGTTAGTTTAAAAGAAGATGTCGCCAAACTGGATGAAGTCGTTGTGGTCGGTTATGGCTCACAAAGACAAAAAGATTTAACAGGTGCCGTCTCTTCAATGAAATCAGAAGATTTCAATAAAGGTCCGCAGCTAAGTGCTCAACAAGCTATGCAAGGCAAAATGTCTGGTGTTGTTATCGCACAAAACAGTGGAAAACCAGGTGGTTCAAATACGGTTAGAGTACGTGGAGGCACATCTTTAACTGGCGTAAACGACCCCTTATATGTTATTGATGGTGTTCCAATTTCTACAACAGCAGGTGTTAGTTCTGCAAACATTAGAGGTAATGGTACCGATTTTTTTGATCAAGAACCTACTAACCCTTTAATGACAATAAATCCCAATGACATTGAATCCATTACCGTTTTAAAAGATGCGTCTTCTACAGCTATTTATGGATCTAGAGGTGCCAATGGCGTTATTGTTATTACTACTAAAAAAGGAAGCTCAGGAAATTTAAAGGTTACTCTTGACGTAACAGGAGGTATTTCGACAGTTGCCAAAAAACTGGATGTTCTTTCGGCTGATGAATACCGGCAAATCAACGATGACTTAGGGCTAGCTTATTCAGACCTAGGAGCAAACACAAATTGGCAAGATGAGATTTACAAAACTGCACAAACTCAAGATTATAATCTATCATTTTCTGGTGGATCTGGAAAATCAAATTATAGAGCATCATTAGGGTATGGTAATCAAGAAGGTGTTTTAAATGGTTCTGAACTAGAAAGAGCTAATGCAAGAATTAATGTTAACCATTCTGCTTTAGATGATAAGTTAACTTTTGATTTAAGACTGAACTATGGCAACACGTTTTCAAACAACTCTCCGGTATCTAACACCGTAGGAAGTGAAGTTGGAACTAGTATAAATTATGAGTCGTATGTTTTTAATCCTACGTATCCAATTTATGATGCCGATGGAAACTACAACCATGTCCCACCATACAGGGTTAATCCAATATCATTTGCAAATGATGTTATAGATGAAGTAACCAACAATAGACTTTTAGGCAATTTGTCTACAACTTATAATATTACAGATCCTTTAAGTGTTAATATCAACTTAGGCTATACACACCAAACTATAAACAGAAATTCTTATATAAGAAAAACAAATCCATTGGGAGAAGGTTTTGGTGGTTATGCTAGTGTTCAAAAACTAGAAGATTATAGTAAATTAATTGAAACCATTTTAAGGTACAATAATACTTTTGGCAAACATAATGTTGATGCTATTGCGGGTTATTCTTGGCAGTATTTTGTAAATGAAGGCTTGCGCAATGTAGCTTCTGGGTTCTTATCAGATGAATTCAAATGGTATAGTTTACAAGCTGCAAGCACCATAAGTAATGTTTCTACATTTAAAGGTAGTAATACTTTAATCTCAATGTATGGAAGAGTTAATTACAATTTTGATGACAAGATTTTAGCTACAGCTACTATTAGAAGAGATGGCTCCAGTAGATTTGGTTCTGGAAACCAATGGGGTGTTTTCCCTTCGGGCTCTTTGGCTTGGAGAGTTTCCAATATGGACTTCTTTAAATCAAAAACAATTTCCGATTTAAAACTAAGAGCTAGCTATGGTGTCACTGGAAACCAAGAAATAGGAAATTTAAACTCTCTCACAACACTAGGTGCCACCAATGCAGGTTATATAGTAGGTGGGCAAAGAGTTACTACTGTATTACCACAACAATACGCCAACCCAGATTTAAAATGGGAACAAACATCTCAATTTAATACTGGTGTTGATTATACCATACTTGATGGTAAAATTCGTGGAAGTATCGATTACTACAGAAAGAAAACAACCGATCTTTTATTACGTTTACCTGTTCCTTCACCTACAGCTGTTAGTACGCAGTTAGCAAATGTTGGTAGTGTTGAAAACAAAGGTGTAGAACTAGAAATTTCTGCAGATATTATTGATAAAAATGATTTTACATGGACATCTTCATTTAACTATAGCAGAAATAGAAATAAAGTATTAAGTCTGTCCAACGATCAATTTCAAGGAAAAGATATACAAATAGCACCTTTACAAGGACAAGGTTTATCAGGAATTTTTGCTCAACTAATTAAACCAGGATTAGCTCTAGGAACCTTCTATGGCAGAGAATTTATTAGAATAGAAAACGGTACAGAAATACTTGGAGATGAAGATAAAGTTATTGGCTCTGCACAACCAGACTTCACCTTTGGTTTTTCAAATTCATTTACTTACAAAAATTTAACACTTGGTATAAATTTTAGAGGATCTATTGGAAATGATGTATTTAATTTAACAGGTAATAACCTTGGATATCTAAGTAATCTTCCTGGTAGAAATGTGTTTAAAGAAGCCTTAACCAGTGGTGTTTTAAGAAGCCAACCTAAGCGCTATTCTTCTCGTTGGATAGAAGATGGATCATTTGTACGCTTAGACAATGTTACATTAGGCTATAATTTTAATCTTGAAAAAATTCCAGCTCTATCTAGTGCTCGAATATTTATTACGGGACAAAACTTGTTATTATTTACTAAATATTCTGGTTTAGACCCCGAGGTTAATTCAGACGTATCAGGGACTGGTATAGCACCTCTAGGAGTTGATTATTTAGCTTATCCTAAAGCTAAAACAGTTAGCCTTGGTTTAAATGTATCATTTTAAGAATAACTTAAATTATAAATTAATATCATGAAAATATATAATAGAAAATCAATATTCACTTTATTTGTTTTTACATTGTGCTTATCCGGATGTACAAATTTAGATGAAGAAGCGTTTGGAAGCTTATCTCCAGACACATATTATAATACAGAAGCCGAAGCACTATCTTCAGTAGTTGGTGTTTATCAAGCATTATCTAGTGTATCCAGTATTGATCGTCCTTGGAGACTACAAGAATATGGAACAGATGAATTTGTTATTCCAGGAAGAGCAAGTGGTGGATGGTTTGACCAAGATGTTATCGACATTGTTACACACACCACAACCCCTGCAAATGCAGATGTAAATAGAGGTTGGAACTCACTTTTTCAAGAAATAGGCATAGCAAATGCTGTTTTAGAAAGCTTACAAGCATCTCCCAACAGTGAAAACCTAAAAAGTTTAATAGCTGAAACTAGAGCCCTTAGAGCATATGGATACTTTTTTGCTATGGATCTTTGGGGTAATATACCAATAGTAACCGTAGCAAGGATAGACCCCAACAACCTACCCGCAACTAGGCCAAGAACAGAGGTATTTGAATTTATTGAGAGCGAAATGTTAGCAGCTATTCAAGATTTACCTTCTGTTACCGAGGTTAATAGAACCAGCTACTATCCAAGATTTACCAAAGAAGCCATACAAGGTGCACTAGCGTCAATGTATTTAAATGCCGAAGTGTATACGGGAACACCTAGATGGTCCGATGCTGTCGCTATGTGTAACAACATTATAAATACAAACGCTTATGATTTGGAAGCAGATGTAGTTGATAATTTTAAATCTACTAATGAGGAAAACTCAGTGGAGTTGATTGCATCATTTTCTATAGACCCAACTCAAAATGCTGGGAACAATCAATTTATATTGTACACGAATCACTCTCCAGACAAAACAAAATACAACTTACCATTTACTCCAGCAAATGGATTTAGTACATTTCCAGAAGCGCTTAACAGGTACGAAGATCAAGATAATCGTTTGTTGTTGATTGAATATGGCCCACAATATTACTTAGATGGTGTGACACCATTAACATACCCAGACGGCACACAGTTAGACATTATTCCTGTACAAGATTTAGTAAGTGCTGCAGATAATGAGGGCTATAAAGTACTTAAATACACCCCTATTGGAGCATCATTCTCTGGGTTTAATGCTGACAACGATCTTGTTTTAATGCGTTATGCTGAAATACTATTAATAAAAGCTGAAGCTTTATTTAGAGATGGCAACACAACACCTAGTGTTTCATTAGGTTTGGTGAATAGAGTGAGAGAACGCAGTAATGCTACACCACTTGGTAGTTTAACGCTAAAGGATATTGAGGACGAAAGAGCAAGAGAGTTTTTATGGGAAGGCCACAGAAGAAGAGATATGATTCGTTTTGGCACTTACTTTACAGGCACTTGGTCTTTTAAGACCGGACAAACTGAGGCTTTTAGAGGTGTTTATCCAATTCCCAATATACAAAGATCAGCAAATCCAAACTTGGATCAAAATCCAGGATATCCATTATAGTTTAGTTTGTTTTGAGTTAGTTTAAATATTACCCATGTACTACATAGAAATGTGTATTACATGCGGTAATATTTTTTTAAATAATATCCAAATCTTTAATCAAGTTTAAAATTATGAAAAAACCTTTTTTAAGTATAATAGCTACCTGTTTTTTATGTTTGAATATTTCAACAATTAAAGCTCAAAATAAAAATATCAAAATACCAAGAGACACAACCTATAAAGTAACTTCTGAATACAAAAAATATTTAAAATATTTCCCTTACATAAAACCTGCGAAAGATTCATTACCAAATAATGTGAATCAATTCAGAGAAGTAGTTTACACCACATTAAAGAATACCCCTTTTGGTGATAGAGACTTGCATGTTGATATTTTTTCACCAAAAAAATCAGGAAAATATCCCGCTTTATTGATGGTACATGGCGGTGGATGGCGATCTGGTGATAAATCATTACAAATACCAATGGCTCAAAAACTTGCAGCTAGAGGCTATGTAACAGTTTGTGTAGAATATCAACTTTCAATGGAAGCAAAATATCCTGCGGCTGTTTACAATATAAAAAGTGCTGTTAGATGGATGCGAGCAAATGCCAGCAAATATGGGATTGACACAAACAAAATTGCTATTTCAGGTTGTTCTGCAGGTGGGCAATTAGCCATGCTTACAGGATTAACAAATGGTATTGACGACAAAGAGGGTAATCACGGTAATTTGGATTTTTCCAGCGATATTCAAGCAATTATTGATATTGATGGGGTTGTAAACTTTATGGCTCCAACTTCTTTAAATTTAAACAGAAAACCAAATTCGCCTGATATTGAATGGTTAGGTGGTTCTTTTTATGAAAAACCTGAAATATGGAAAGATGCTTCTAGTATTTATTGGGCTAATGAAAAATCGCCTCCTATTTTATTTTTAAACAGCGGTTTTCCCAGATTTCATGCAGGGCAAGATGAGTTAATTGGCATGATGAACAATTGGGGTATTTACACCGAAGTCCATAAATTTAACGAAGAAATCCATACCTTTTGGTTATTTCATCCATGGGTAAACCAAACCGTTAATTATATAGATAATTTTTTAATTAAAGTTTTAAATAACTAAACCTTAAACTTCATGAAAAAATTAGCAACATTAAAATTTATTTTGCTCCTTATTTTTGCTTCTCCATCAATTCTCGCTCAAACATCAAACCCAGATAAATACAAATATGAATTCACTGTTGCTAAAGATGGTAGCGGCGACTACAAATACATTCAAGATGCTATTGATGACATGCGGGTATTTCCTTTAGCACCCATCACCTTGTACATTAAAAACGGGATATATACTGAAAAAATTGAATTATCTGAAAACAATACAGATGTTACTTTTATAGGTGAAAGTGTAGATAAAACCATCATAACTTTCAATGATTATTCTGGTAGAGGGCAGCATATAGGCACTTTTAATTCCCATACCGCAAAAATATCTGGAAATAGGTTTAAAGCTGAAAATATCACATTTGAAAATTCGGCAGGGGCCATTGGGCAAGCAGTAGCGCTGTATGTTGATGCCGACAAAGCTGTTTTTAAAAACTGTAAGTTTCTTGGAAATCAAGACACCATATACCTTGGTGGTGAATATTCCAGACAACTTTTTGAAAATTGCTATATAGAAGGCACTACCGATTTTATTTTTGGTCCTGCAACAACCGTTTTTAAAAACTGTACCATTCATTGCAAATCAAATTCGTATATAACAGCACCAAATACAACAAAAGATAAGACGTTTGGTTTTGTGTTTTTAGATTGCAATATAACAACAGCTAACGATGTCACTAAAGTTTACTTAGGAAGACCATGGCGTTATTGGGCTAAATCTGTATTTATAAAGTGCCAATACCCTAAGCAAATTGCTCCTGAAGGATGGCATAATTGGGGTAATATTGAAAATGAAAAAACAGCATTTTTTGCAGAATATAATTGTACAGGAGAAGGTTTTAAGCCAACGGAAAGAGTAAAATGGTCTCGTCAATTAAGTGATAAAGAAGCAAAAAACTACACCTTAGAAACTATTTTCAATTCTTGTAATCCTTGGAAGTTTTAAAGAATATAAAACAAAACTGATTTCAAAATAAAAAAGGTGCTTATAAATAAGCACCTTTTTTATTGACTAACTCAAATAATTATCAAATACCGTTTTTGTTTTTCCAATTTGTATATTCTGAACCGATTAAACTAGCAGGCCAACTACCATACCAAGAATATCCATTTCTTCTTTCATGTGATATCTCAGCAATAGTTTTTTTAGGTATTCCATCCCTACTACAGAAAAATGCCTCATTTGGTCCAAAAGAACTAAAATATGAAGCATATGGAAAACCTGTATAATCTTCTAAACTATAAAATCTACCCCACATAACATTACCAGGTTTTTCCACTAAGATTTTATCGTATCCATTTTCGTATTGACTTCCAGTTACAGACTTTAATTCGTATCCCACAATTTTAACTGATTCAAACCATGCTACAGCACTGTTAATAGCATTAATAACCTCAGACGATGGGTTATCTAATGTCATTAATAAACGTACTATTCCAACAGATTCCGACCCACTATTTGAAGCTAATTCATAAGATCTAGCCGTTGCTGGTGCTAAAGTAACAGCATTATGCTGTGCACACCATGCGGTTTTAACTCCATTAATAACAACTTGAGTTTGTAAAATAACATCAATTCCTTTATCAAATGCTGTTTGTGCTTTACTTACATAGCTTTGATCTATTAAATCCATATTATTTCTCTTCAAAAAAATATCTCTCATTAAATTCATAACATTACCCATAGCATTATCATTATAAGTAATGTGTCTGCTATAATCAGTTGGTTCAATCGGATAAACTTGAGGCCAACCACCATTATCGTATTGTGCTTCAAAAACCCAATCAATTCCTCTTATTGCCGCAGCTAAATAATCAGGATTTTGGGTTGCTTTATATGCACTCAATAAAGATCTAATTTCTGTTATTGTATGGCCATTATCTATAGTTGTATCTGTGTTATTTTTAGTATTATTTGCTGTAGTTATTTCAGATGAAGTTTGTGTGCGATCATAACCAGAAAAATCATTGTGATATTTTGACCATCCACCATTGCTACGTTGCCACAACAACATATTTTCAGCTTTTAAAGTAGTCGCATAAACGGGCGTTACACCAGATATGTTTATTTGAAGTTGACCCACCTTAGCACTTCCATCCGCGGCTGTTGCTGTTACGGTTATTGTCCCATTTAATTTTGGAGTTAACAAACCCGTGGTAGATATAGTAGCATAAAGCCCATCTGAAACCGCCCAAGTAACTGCTTTGTTCGTGGCATTAGTTGGTAAAACCTCAACTGATAACTGCTGCGGCTGTCCATCGGTAATATCTGTTCCGGTGATAGATATGCTTTCAACAAAAACCGGAGGACCTGTAACGCCTGATATTGTAATAACTTTTTCTGCTGAAATTCCTGAATCATCATTGGCAGTTGCAGTTACGGTTACCGTTCCATTATCCATAGGGGTTAAAAGCCCTGAAGTTGATATAACAGCAACTGACTCATTTGATACACTCCAAGTTACTGTCCTGTCGGTAGCATTATTTGGTAATACAACAACGGCAAGTTGTTTAGCTTTTCCGTCAGTAATATTACTGCCATTAATTATCACATTGTTAACCAAAATATTTTTAGAAGTTTCTTCTTCAGGACTATCGCTACTGCATCCAAATAAACTAACTAAAAAAATAAAGACTAATAAACCTTTCACTTTTTTCATATTTTTTATATTTTTTTTTACAGATTACTGTTTATCAACAAAATAACATGTAATCGATTGCACAATATTATGCAAATAAATTTATTAATAAAAATTATTTATTAGAAATTTACCCTTTCATGTACTAATTAACATAAAAAAAATAAGAAAATTTATTCAATATGTTTTAAACTAATACAAACAATTAACCTCAAAAACTGTTCCAGCTTAATGATTGGTCTTTGAAGTTAAACTTAAACCGTTGATTCTTTGTTACGGCATTGGTTTTAAACCTTCCCATTTAACGTTCCACTTGCCATCTTTTGGAAACCCAGGGTTATTAACAGTATTACCATCATAACCTGCACACATAAGAGCTATTGCCGAAAGAATACCTCCATTACCTGGCAAGTACAATGTTAATCTTTCATTTTGGTAATTATGCCCACCTGGTAAATAGGTATTGGTTATTTCATCCCTTAAAAGTGCTTTTATCGCATCTTCTGGCCTGTTAAGTCGCGTTGCCGTCATTGCTTCCAATGGAAAATCCCACCCCCAAGTATGGTTCCAAGTCCAAACCTTATCTACAATATCAAAAGTATTGTTCATTATTTTTACATCAACAAAATTATTATGTGGCAACATACTCATAGCACCCAAAACCGCTGGATGATCTATGGTGTGTTTACTTGTAGGCGAATAAGAATCTGGTACACTTTCAGCTGCTAAATACACACCATCCTTTTGAGCCATTGGAGAAATTTTATCTATAATGTTTTGCCATTCGGTTTCAGGCTCCAACCCTAAACGTTCACGCCATTGTTGTGCCACTTGCAATGCCCATTTCCAATATGCCAACTCCCAAGGCGAATTGAATGTTTCCAATTTATCAAAACACTCTTGTGCTGGTATAACGCCTTTTCCTAAAATATACCTATCGTTTTTAGCATCGTAATTTGGGTAAGACGCCATAAAATCGGCTGTTGAAAAAATGAGCTTTTTATACTTTTCTAAATTCTCTTTTGAAGGGTTGTTTCTATAAATTAGTTCAGCTAAATAAATAACATGTGGCTGTTGCCATATTAAAAAAGACCCTACGTTTGATGGCGCTTCATCGGCATTATGGTCGGTCATTTTTTGCCAACGCACCCCTTTATAACCTTGTCTTTCGGCTATCAACTTCGCTTTATCGTAGGCTACAAAATACCAACCGATACTTTTTTCCAAAAAATCGGTTCTTCCCCAAAGTGGATAATGTGCCGAATGCCACCAATACATTTCCATATGCGGCTTGCCATACCAGCTATTGTATGTTAAACCCGTTTCCTGTACAGGGTAGTTTCCTGCGCATTGTGAGCGTGTTAAGTATTGCGATAGCACCACACGTCTTTCAATTTCAAAAGCTCTGGTATCGGTACATTCTGAAAAATCAACCGCACCACCCGATTGCCAAAAGTCTTCCCATGTATTTATACTATTGATTTCTACCTCGTTAAAAGTAATGGTTTCGCTATTGTTCTCTTGTGAAAAAATTACAGCGAATTCAAAACTATCTTCTGTATTTGGTTGCATAGTGAAATAATGCTCTTCTATTTTTGTTACTGAAGCTTCAGTATTTAAACGAGCTTCCACAAAATACCGATCGTTATCTAAAGTCCTGTTGAAAACAAATCTTTTTCCTGTTTGTTCATTTACGGTTGTTTGATGCATATCACTGTTAGTGTAATTAACACCTCTATCAGCAAACTGATTGGTTGGATATGGAAATCTGAATTTTAATTTAATTCTATTTTCTTTTAATAATGGCGACTCTACTTTTGCTGCAATACCGTCAGTTTTAGAATCTCCATAGGTTACTACTTTTACAGAAACACCTTCAACAGTAAAATGACTTTCAATTTTACCTGTCCAAAGATTTAGTTCTTGATTAATGTCTTTTAAGTCTTCTGGTTTAGCAACTGTTCCATCTTTCTTAAGAATTTCCAACCCTACGTTTCCTAACTGCAAACGGTGTGGGTTTGCTCGAAAATAATCGGCTGCAGCCATGTTTCTATCATTAGCTCTATCCTGTATGGCATATAAACTATTTGGGTTTCCGTTAAAATCATAACCCTTTAAAGTTTCACTAAATTCAAAATTTTCGGTATTTGGAAATGTATGCCAACCCCATTCCGATTGTGTTCCTAAAGGCACGCCATTTTCATAAAATTCAGTAAACGATTGCAATCCAGTAGCATCTACGGTAAAAGCAAATTTTCCATTACCAACATTTAGTGACCCAAGCGTATCAATGGCTGTTATTTTTACATTATGACGTGTAACTACGGCTTTTCTATCTATTTTTTCTGGCTGAGATGATGGCTTTTCTTTGCATGAATTCATGCTTAAAAAAGCTAAGATTAGGAGTAAAAGAAGATTTGTATTTTTCATTATTATATCTATTTATATTTAGTTTATTTTAAAAAGTGTTTGTGTTTTTCACAAAAGTAACATCATCAACTTGACATTGTGCATTTGCAATACCTTCAGCTACAAAACCAATTTCAACTTTTCCATTTGACACAAGCACGCCATCTATTTCTATAAGATTCCATGATGGGTTTTGTTTTGAAATAGTTAAAATATTTTGCTTACCCCCACTTTCTGCGTACATCTTTAGCACATTGAATCCATTTGTGTTTTTAATTTTAGCAGATAGTTTATAATACCCATCTTCCAATGTTACAAACGGGGTAGATTCTATAGTTTGAAAAACTTTTCGTTTAAAATTTATAGTATCCGAAATATTTAAGCTTTTTTCGCCTACAACCTGTTTTCGGTCTTCTTCTGTATTAAAATAGTTTAATACCGGAGAATCATCAGACCCAACTACAATTTCATTTCCTTCATATATTTTTGTAAACCATCCTTTTAACTGTTCTTGTATTGGTTTTACTGGACTTGGAATATGCCTTCTATCTGCTTCAAAACTCCCATTTTTAACATAATTATTATCATTTGCTACCTCCCAATCTCCAGTATGAGGATTAAAATTCCATGAATGCAGAGAATTGAAGTATGGCACATCTCCGTCAAAACTCATGGGACACCATTGATTGTAACCCAAACCATTCCCTGCAAAATTGGACCATCTATCACCACAATAAACAACCAACTCTTTATTTTTTGTTTTAAGTGAAGTAAAAAAACCAGTTTGTGAGATATGAGCATAATCATCCATAGACCCGGGTGTTATAAGCATTTTATTTGTTGGTAAATATGGCCCTCTAATATCATCAGCAACCAGGTAATACGCATAAGATGAATCCCAACCGTAAAGGTTTGATGCGTACAAATAATATTTACCATTATATTTAAACATACAGTTTCCTTCTCTACCAGCTCCTTTAAAAACTTCAGTACAATCCAGCAGATTTACCATACCGTTTTTAACACCAATTTCAGAGATATAAATTTTATGGCGGCCTTGTCCGTATGAATATACAAGATAGGAAATACCAGTATCCTCATCGGTAAAAACCGTTTGATCACCAGTATTTGGTGTACCTATCATAG
Organism: Mariniflexile sp. HNIBRBA6329; assembly: GCF_043558645.1. Lineage (NCBI taxonomy): Bacteria > Pseudomonadati > Bacteroidota > Flavobacteriia > Flavobacteriales > Flavobacteriaceae > Mariniflexile > Mariniflexile sp. HNIBRBA6329. The sequence goes on from NZ_JBIFXS010000002.1 coordinate 458,931, forward strand.
GTTCCATATTAATTCTTTGATGCCATTTAAAAGGTCCCGTTGGGCTATCTGAAACAGTTATTAAAACCTGATCATTGTGTTGAACAAATAGAGCGTATTTTTTCAACTCTTTCACATAAGCGACACCTAAGCGCCCCATCCACCCAGTGCGACTGTAATTTTTATTGATTTCCTCTTTAGTAAGAACAGGTTTTTCAGATTCCCAGTTTACTAAATCTGTAGAGGTATAACAAGTTACCGAAACAAAACGAGACCTAGGCTGTGTAATGGATGGGTCATTTCTATAAAGTTCTGCCTCTTCATAATGAACACCATACCAGTAATATTTTTCTAGATTGGTAACAGGATCGACAAATCTAAAAATTCCTCCACCTTGACTATAAATTGGCTCACCGCTTTTAGTATCCCAAAACCGGTCATTTTTAATGTTTAACGTTTGTGATGTTAAAACAAACGCTGAGAAAAAACACAACAAGGCTGTTAAGAGTAGAATAACGTTTATTTTTTTTAAGGGTTTCGTATGGGTCATATATTATTTCAATATTTATAAATAGTTTCAGCTATAATTAGTTTTGCTTTAAGAGTTATGTACAAGCCTGCCACCAATAATTAAAAAACCAATATTAATTCCTTACTAAAGTTACACTCATTAAACCAATAACCACTTCATTTGCAACAGCTTTAATTTCAAGACTTTTTAGCGTTTTGTTTCCATTTAACGGTAAATCCAAAATGGTTGCTGCTCCGCCATTAATACCAAAATCGGTAAAACCTTTTATGGGTGTGAAATCTTTAAAATCTCTTGTAATGATTCCAGAATTTAAATAAACCCGTGGTGGTTTTGGCGCATCGGTTGTAAAGGCTAAACCATCAACAAAATAATCTTGCTCAATAGGCCACCAATTTTCAGGATTTTTTAGTTCTAAAGCTTCAATGGTTCCATCAGTATATGTTACGATAATTTCACCATTCACAAACCGACTTTGCATTGGGTTTGTAGTTCCTGCCATCATAAAATATGCATGGGTTGCTTTACCAGAAAGCGGTATTTCGATGGACTTTGGAAAATTATCCCATTGTGATACAAAAGCAATATTACTTTTTTCGGTTTCTGAAGGTGTGCTAAAAGGAATATTCTGCGGACTTACAATCGTATTGTTTTCGCCTGCTTTCTTACGCAAACCGGAATCGTCAATAATTGGTTTTATAAACGGATAACACCAGTTCCCAATTCCTTGCGTTGGGAGTTGTAAAGTTGGCGATGTTGGTCTCGGACTTAAATATTGCTGTTCAAAAACATCGGTTACTTTGCTGTTGAAAAGGGTTTCTAAGTTGATTTTATCAAAATTGGTTTCAGAAGATAGTTTTTCATCCCAATTTTGGAATTTGGAAATAGCATCTTTTTCAGAAGTTACTTTTAAATGAACCGGTTGCCACCAAACCATGCCATTTTGTTTCAGTTGAACAAAAAATGTTTTATTTCCTTCTTTTGAATTAATTGTAAAATCTAATTGATTCTTTGTTTTTTTTACTTCTAAAATTGAAGTTTGTGGGTCGTAAACCTTAACAATTTCTGCTTTTGAAGTTTTAAATTGAAGTTGCTTATTTTGATATCCTTCAAACTCAAATTTAGGTTGTTCTAACTTTCCTTCTTTTAACTTGATTTCAATTATATATTGTTTTTGATACAGACTTTCAATAACAATTTTAGGATTGCCTATGGCAGTTTCATCAAACTTCCAATCAACTTTATTTCCATTTATTTTAACGTATTCAATACCTTCATTTAAAACATTCACAGAAAAATGAAGTTTCATGTGATTGTTAAATTTGGAATCGATAGTATATTTTAAACTATTATCCTCTTCCGAGAAAGCGATTTTAATATCTGGAATATCTAACGAAGCATGCTTCCAATCTTTTGGAAACCCTAGTTTTAAATACAAGGTGTTTTCAATAGCATTTGGTTGAATTCCAAACAAACCTTCCACCAAAGAACGTGCTGCCATAGCAATGGGGTCGGCAAAATCACGGTACAGTTCGCCACGAATCGCATCATAATAAGACAACTGCTGAAAACTTCCTGGTGATGCGCCTAAATACATACTTTCAATTAAGGCACTATGCCATAACCGAAACGCTTTCTCGCTTCTGCCACCTTGCCAATAAGCCAAAGCTGTATGCAAATTTTCAGCCAAAGCAACGTTGTTTACAGACCACGTATAAGGTTGCCAATTGGTGGTTGAAACGAGTTGTAAATTTTCAAAAGGCAATCCTTCAGCTTTTACGGGAATATGCGGAATTTCTGTATCTATATACCTTAAAGATTGATAAGCTTGAAATGAGTTTGCTATATTTTCATCTAAAGCATGATAAATGGTCCAAATTCCCGGAGTATCATGAAGCAATTGGTTTCCTAACAAGTCTTTATACTCCGCAAAAACACCTTTTTCGGGTATCCATAACTTACTGTCAATGGCCGATTTAATATGCTTAGCTTCCTTGATATATGGCTCTGGATTTTCACCCAAAAGCTTAGCAATATTTGCTGTTAACAAATTGCAACTGTAATTATACGCCGAAGCATAAGTAACACCTCCGCCAGAATATTGCAGTGCATCACTTGCCCAAATCATGGCATAAGCATCATAAAGTCCATCGTTGTCTGCATCAAAATTTCGCTTTTCCCAAGCGATGTGGCGTTTTATAACAGGCCATATATCTTTCATGAAATCCACATCGCCCGTCCATTGATAATGACGAAGTATTTGATTTATGAATACCGAGTTCATATCGTAATGATGCGCCACCGTATTCTTATTTGGATGGCGACTGATATAACCACTACTAAACATGGAGGTTCCAAGAACTTCTTTTTGTCTGGCAAAATTTCGGAATGTATCCAATACCACAGGCCCTGTTTCGGGTTCTATAACTTGTGAATTCCCATAGCTTTTAAAATGTGTTTCTGCTCTATCATGCCACCCTAATGGATTTGCAACAGAAGCACCTCGCCATGCGTTTAAGTGCATGCGCCATGCAATGGAACCATGTAAAAAGGCGGGCGATTCCCAAATAGCATCTCCTGCTATGGCTAAAGCACTGCCTAACGTATTGAGGTAAGGATCTGGTGTTTTTAAAGTAAGTCGCGATGCTAGTTTTTTCACCTGTTGCATCGCTTGAACAAATTCAGATTCTAATTGTGCTTGGGTGGTTGGAACTACAGCTTCATTATTTTCTAATTTCCACAGTAATGTATCATTTGAATTCAACTGAATTTTACCAATGACAACAGGTAATCTATCAACTTTAGATTCAAATAATTCGCTAGGATTTTTTTCAGAATTTACCTCAACTAACTTGATATCGGACTTAGGGAAATATCCCGAAACTGCTCTGTTATTTCCTGTTTTTTGTTTGTTGTTTTCTGATCCAAAATTCAACAAAAACCCATCCTTTTGAATAGTGTATTGATTATTAATACAATATTCTGGTTGCAAGTAAAACACCGATTCTGGGTCGGCTCCAATATCGCCATCACGACTAAATTTTTTACCACTTGCACCTCCATATAACCAAACTAAATCGACATTTTTAGGGATATTTTCGGTTTCAACTTTTAAAACCATGGCTTCGTTTTCAGCATGGGCAACCACTTGTATTTTGATTATTCCATTTGATAAAGATGCATCTCTAATTTCATAATGCATCATGCCCTGAATGTAACGTGTTTTAATCGAATCGCATTCTGCAATCCATTTGCTGCCCGAATTCGTTACAATTCCAAGTTTAAAATTGCCACCCATACCGGGCATATAAAGTGCGAATTCAGGTAAATCGCCCGCTTCTACCCTAAAACCTGTATTAGTCCCATACAAAGCTCTATTGAATTTTCTGGAACCATTGTGTAAAACGAAACTTTCTCCATCTGGAATATAATGGGTTTTTCTTATTTTAGTATCCAAAGTTGGTGTTTCTTGGGCAGTTACTTGCAATGATGCACCAACTAAAAAAAGTAAACCAATGCGTTTTATAGAGTTCAATAAATTCATATAATGCCTTAACCTTTTAGTTTGCTATTTCAATTTTTATCTTGGTAGATAATTGATCGGTTAGCTGTTTTAAATAAGCTTCAAAATAGGTTTTGTCTACAAAATTGGCATCACTAAGTTCCCAACAAGCAATGGCGTAATAATCTATCGGTTCGTTATTTGTGATTTTAAGTTTCGCTAAAAAAGTATTGGTTAGGTTTCCTGTTTTTGGTGCTTCGGTATAACCTAAATACTTGCCTTTTGGAAGAATTAATGCCATGCCCAACCACCAACCTTTGTCGTATGTTTGTTTGTCGTGGGTATATAAAACTATGAACTCCTCGTTTTCATCCAAAATAGATAACGGATTATTGTTGTTAATATTTACCAATCCAACCGCTAAATTCTCGTCACCTTGAAGCCCTGATACCGCCACCGTATTTTGATAGCCATACATCCCCGGCCAAATGGTCGTTTTTTCTTCTACCGAATAGGTTCTATTGCTGTTAGGTTTCCAATTTTCGTAGTTATAGTTTAAAACAGATTTAACTGGACCTTCGGTTTGGATCTTAAAGGTGGTTTTTTCAACATTATTAATAGAATCGTTCACTGTAACACCTAAACGCATTAAATCCGTATCAGTAATCAAAGCATAACCACCAAGTCCAACCGAGTTTCCTACAGCTAAAATATCGCGCCCCCAATCTTCCATAACATGGTAATTATCCTCTACTTCGCCTTTAGAATTAATACCTACTGTTTCTGGTGATATTTGCGAAGTCTTTTTCCCAAACAAATCTTTAGCGTTTCTACCATCTAAATAATGTCTGAAACCAACTTTGTCGTTTTCCCACGAAGGTCCATCAGTTTGGTATCGCTGATAACCTAAACTTTTGGGCAAATCATTTGCCAACAAAACTTCTTCGGTAGCTGATTGCACTGGACTATCGATAGCCGAACGTTTCCCAAATCGGGCACTTGTTCTAACTATATAATTTGGCTGGACATGAGTCCATTTTAGTTGGATTGATTTTTTTTCGTTTGAAGAAAAATTAGAAACAAAAAATAGTTCGTCCCAATTGCCATCACCATCTGTATCATTCAATTGTGACGGAATGGTATCTGTTCCCGAAACTACCAACGGATATTTATTAATACCATCTATGTTTTTAAGTTGATTTCTTTTTATTGAAACAGCTTTATCGGTTAATTTAATATCTGAACTGTTTATTAACCTGATACTGGTTTGTTCTTCTTTTGAAGTTTTGCATGATGCTAAGAGTCCTGCAACAATTATTATGGCTAAACTTCTATTTATTAGTTTTTTCATCACTTATACTTTTATTTATTAACCTATTATTCTTCTGATTTATAAACAGATTCTGGAAAATCAATTCCTGATGTATTTTCTAAAGAGACTTTAGATCCGTCTTTAGATTTTATTTTCACATTTTTAAGTATCCAATTTGAACTGTATTCTATTTGACCCGCTTTGTCAGATTCAATAAACACATTATTTAGAGTAACGTTGTTTATCATGGAACTCTCCATACCACTTACATTAATGGCCGTTTCAGCCCCTTTTACATGGATGTTGTTGAGACTGATATTTCTAAACGTAGGAATACCCTTTGACGCAGGCTCTACTTTTTGAAGCATTTTTTTCCAATGCTCTGGAATCGAATCTTTATTGAATTCGTCTGGCAATTTTGAGTAACTATAATTAGGGTTCCAATTCATACCAACTTGCATAAAAGTAGTTACTTTATCCATTGTTATGTTTTCCATATAAATATTTTCAACCGTACCGCCTCTATTGGTTGCCGATTTTATATTTAAGCCATTTTTAGTACCCAATCCTTGAATATTTGACACGTAAACATGCCGAATGCTGCCTGAAGTTTCGCTTCCTAAAGTAAATAAACCTGCGCCTTGTCTTGCAATACAATCTTTAATTACCACATACTCGGTTGGTTTGTTTACACGCTGGCCATCCCAATCTCTACCAGCTTTCAAACAAAAATTATCGTCGTTACAATCGATGTCACAATTTTGCACCAATATCCACTTGGAAGAATCGATATCAATCCCATCAGTACTTGGGCCATGGCCTCCAATATTATTCTTAATTTTTAAACCATCAACCGTTATATATTCTGAATATAATACTTGAACTGTCCAAAAACCAGCTCTTTGAACATTTAAATCTTTTACAAATACATTTTTTGAGTTGGACACCAAAATAGTTCTTGGGCGTTTGGCATCATAATCTACAATCCAACGCAAGCCTCTAGGTTCATAATCATTTTTTCTTAAGTCCCAGTAATAATCCCAAAACACTTTTCCCTGTCCGTCAATAATACCTTCTCCTTCCAAAATCACATTTTTTTGGTCAATAACATTTATTAGTGCTGCTGGCCATACCATTTCAATGCCCGCTACCCGTGTATCAATTTCTTTATAATCCTTAATATTTTCACTGCCTCTAATTTCAACATCTTTAGGCACGATAAATTTGATGCCTTCTTTTATAAAAATTGAACCTGTTAAATAAATACCTGGTTTAAATGTAACGGTACCTCCTCCATTTTTTTCACAAGCATCAATGGTTTTTTGAATGGCCTCTGTGTTTAAATATTCACCATCATTAACAGCTCCAAAATCATTAACAAAATAAACTGCTTGGTTAACATTAAAGGATTTTGCTCCAACGTTGTCTACCCATTCTGGCTTAAATGAATTACTTAACGTTGTTTTTGTTTTACTTGAACTAACATTGTGTTTGCATGAAAATGCCAAAAATCCAATTAATAGAACTGATGCTAATTTTAAATTCCTCATAAATAGTATTGTAATGAAAGGTAAATTTATAATAATGATAAAGAGAACGTATCCTGTACATACATGATATATATAAAAAACAACTCAGTAAAAACCCATATCAATTGAACTCAAATAACAATAAATTGGGCTTAATGATTAATTACATAATTGATCCTTAGTTAAAAAACAAAATTGATTGCAATTGTGTAGCATATTTATAGTAATTTTGCTATATTCACTTTATACGTACAATCAAAAAAAACAGTCTCGTTTTATGTCCCAATTAATAGAAATAAAAATTAATGAATCTTCGCGTGTACCTAAATACAAGCAAATTGTAGATTCTATAATTAATGATATTTCAAAAGGGAAATTAAGAATTGGTGAAAAAATCCCATCCATAAACGAGTTAAGTGAGTCTTGTTACCTTTCTAGAGATACTGTAGAAAAGGCATACAAACAACTAAAGGAACAAAAAGTTATTATATCTGTTAAAGGAAAGGGCTACTACACAGCAAAGACCGATTTGATTTCTAAAATTCAAATCTTCTTTATGATCAACAAACTAAGCTCTTATAAAATGATGATTTTCAACTCATTTGTAAACAGCATTGGCATTAATGGGCATGTAACACTATCTGTTTATCACTGTGAAGAATCTCTTTTTTCAAGAATGTTAGAAAGAAACCTTGGAGCTTTTGATTATTATGTGATTATGCCCCATTTTAAAACAGAAGATTTGAGTCATATAAGCACTACCAATGTGGTAGAAGATATGATAGAAAAAATACCTAAAGACAAATTAATCATTATTGACAATAATAAACTTGAAATTAAAGGCAATTATGGCGCTGTTTATCAAGATTTTCAAGAAGACATTTACCAAGCACTTCAAAAAGGTTTAAAAAGACTTAAAAAATATGATAAACTGGTTTTGGTGTATCCTGTTAAATCTGTTTACCCATATCCTTTAAGAATTGTTCATGGCTTTAGAAAATTCTGTTCAAAATACCATTTCGATTTTGAAATTTTAAATGAAATTTATGATGATATGGATTTAGATAGTAAAGACACCTATATTATTATTGAAGAGAATGATTTGGTAAATTTGGTAAGACAGGTACGAGCCAAAAATCTAACATTGGGAAAAGATATTGGTATTATCTCTTATAATGACACCCCATTAAAAGATCTTTTAGGCATAAATGTAGTAAGCACCCATTTTAAAGCCATGGGAGAAACTGCCGCACACCTAGTTTTAAATAATAAAAAAGAAAAAGTAAAAAACGTTTTTGAATATATAAAACGCAACTCCGTTTAGCTTTAGGTTCTTCTTAATAAATTTTTACAAATTCATCACAGAGCATCATAGTACAGGATGGTTCTTTTTTTTTTTGAAGATATTTTAGTAAAAATTTTATGAATGAAATACTTAAAAATCTTTCTGGTAATATTTATAAACATTACCATCTTTTTTAATGCTACAGCACAGAACAAACTTAGTAAAAGTTTTTATTTTGGCACTAAAGCGAATAAAAACCATGGTATTTCAATAAGTAACCCAATTTCATACTCGAATTCTACAGGTTATGGTTTTGATTTTCAATCTACCGAAAATATAATATTAAAAAGAAACTTTGTTACTGGTAAGAAAAGTATCTACTTCTCAGTAAAACTACCCGAAGGCGATTACAAAATAGATGTAGTTATAGGAGGAAAAACAAGTTCAAATACCACTATAAAAGCTGAATCCAGAAGATTAATGCTAAAAGAGATAGTTTTAGATGAAAAGGAAACGGCTAATTACTCGTTTACGGTAAATGTCCGGTCTCCAAAAATTAATGATTCCGAATCTATTAAAATTAAAGACCGTGATAAAAACCAGTTAAACTGGGATGACAAACTAACTTTAGAGTTTTCAGGCTCACCCGTTATACAAAGTATAAACATCTCTCCTGCAACTAATGTAAAAACCATCTTTTTAGCAGGAGATTCTACCGTAACCGACCAAGACCAAGAACCTTGGGCTTCTTGGGGACAATTTATTACCAATTATTTTTCAAGCGATGTTGTAATTGCCAATTATGCCGAATCGGGGGCTACACTAAGTTCTTTTAAAGGCACAAACCGTTTGGATAAAATACTAGCTCTTATAAAACCTAATGATTATGTTTTTATAGAATTTGGGCACAATGATGAAAAAATAAAAGGAGCCGGTAACGGCGCTTGGGGATTATATACAAACTCTTTAAAAGAATACATTACAAAATTCAGAGAAAAAGGTGGCATACCAATTTTAGCAACACCAACACAGCGTAGAGCTTTTAATGATGATGGCACTTTAAAACCAACACATGGTGATTTTCCAGATGCAATGCGCAAAGTAGCAACAGATTTACAAGTACCATTAATTGACATAACTGAAATGACTACCTTTATGTACGAAAGTTGGGGTGACGATGCTTCTAGAAAAGCGTTTGTGCAATATCCTGCAAACACATTCCCAGGGCAAACTGAAAAACTAGAAGACAACACGCATTTTAATAGTTTTGGCGCTAATGAAATTGCAAAATGTGTTATGCAAAGCATCAAAAATTTAAAATTAGATATTGCTGAATACTTAAAACCTAATTTACCAAATTACAATCCTAAAAACCCAGACAATTTCAACAATTGGACCTTACCCTTGAGCACTCGATTTGAAATAACCAAACCAGACGGTAATTAAAAGATTATGATATACAAAAAAACACACACGAATAAGCTTATTGTATTTTTTGCTTTTGCTTTTCTAATTTCTTTGAATTTCCATTCACAAGAAACCAAAAAAATATATTTATCTGGTAAAGATTTTAAAAACCCTGTGAAATGGGATTTTATGTGTACTGATGGCAACAATAGCAAAACTTGGAGCACTATAAATGTGCCATCAAATTGGGAACTACAGGGTTTTGGAACCTATACTTATGGCAGATGGTATAAGGAATTAAATGAAAAAGAACCCAGCAAAGAAGAAGGGTTTTACAAATATCAATTCAATGTTCCTGCAAACTACAAAGGCAAAAACGTTACCATTATTTTTGGCGGAGCCATGACGGACACCGAAGTAAAAATAAATGGGAAATCGGCAGGAGAAACGCATCAAGGCGGCTTTTATGAATTTAAATTTGATATCACATCTTTACTTAATTATGGTGCAGAAAATCTGTTGGAAGTTCATGTATCCAAACACTCAAGTAACAACACGGTAAATAATGCGGAACGCAAGACCGATTGGTGGTTGTTTGGCGGTATTTACCGTCCTGTTTGGTTAGAAATTTCTCCTAAATCTTATATAGAACATGTTGCCGTTGATGCAAAAATGGATGGTTCACTTACTGCCGTTTTAGACCTTGTGAATTTGCCTAAAAACGCCAGCATCGAAGCAAGTATCACCCCTATTGGAGATAACAAAAAATATCCAACCATTAACATCCCTTTAAATCAAAAAGAAAATTCTCAAACCATATATGCTAAGTGGAACGAAGTAAACACTTGGGATCCAGAATCACCTCATCTATACACGCTAACTTTAACTTTAAAAACCAAGAACGAAACGCTTCACACCTATGAAACAAAAATAGGTTTCAGAACATTAGAGTTCCTTAAAAAGGATGGTATTTATGTAAATGGTAAAAAAATTATCATGAAAGGCATCAACAGACATACTATTTGGCCAGAATCTGGAAGAAGCACCGATAAAGCCATCAGTGTTTTAGATGTCAACTTATTAAAAGACATGAATATGAATGCGGTGCGCTTTCACTATCCTCCAGATACGCATTTCTTAGAAGTTTGCGATTCTTTAGGGCTTTTTGTATTGAATGAATTAGCAGGATGGCAAAACGGTTATGATACCAAAACAGGTACTAAACTTATTAAAGAAACCGTTCAACGTGATGTTAATCATCCATCTGTAATAATCTGGAATCATGGCAATGAAGGTGGATGGAACTATAATATAGATCACGTTTTTCATCAATACGACCCACAAAAGCGAATTGTTATTCATCCTTGGGCAGATTTTAATGGCTGGGATACACACCACTACCCAACCTATTTAACAGGCATGCACCGTTTTAATAATGGTGAAAATGTATTTTTACCAACCGAGTTTATGCACGGTACATACGATAATGGTATTGGTGCTGGTTTAGAAGATTTTTGGAAACGCTATAAACAAAGCCCTCTTTTTGCTGGCGGCTTTATCTGGGCTATGTTAGACGAGGCCGTATTACGAACCGATTGGACAGGTGAACAGAAATACGACTCTAAAGGCTCATTAGCTGCAGATGGTGTTTTAGGACCTCATCGAGAAAAAGAAGGTAGTTTCTTTACTGTAAAAGAAGTTTGGTCACCCATTCAGTTTGAACCAAAACTAATAACATCCAAATTTGACGGTTCATTTTTACTTAAAAACGAATACATCTACACCAATTTAAACGAATGTAAGTTAGAATACCGTGTATTAAAAACGGCAAACAACATCCTTTATACCAACGACAAAGCTGAAGTTATTGATTCAAACACCATTCAAATTGAAAGTGTTGAACCAGGAGAAACCAGAAAAGTTCATTTTGAAGTACCCAAAAACTTTTTTGATGGCGATTGGTTAGAAATTACCGCACACGACAAGCATGGTAGAGAAATTTACACTTGGTCGTGGCCAATTCATCGTGCACCATATCTTGCCAACAAGTTAATAGCTAAAGAAACTTCAACAAAAACGGCTACTGCTTCAAAATCGCAAGACAATGTTCTTCTTTCTAGCGAAAAACTACGTGTTAATTTAAACGCTACAACTGGCGAAATTACAAGTATTGAAAACAATCAAGGAAATGTACCTTTTGTTAATGGTCCAAAACCTATTGGCATGAAAGCTAAAGTTGAAAACGTTTCTATAGAGCAAACCAAGGATGGTGCGGTATGCTTTTTTAACTATTTTGGCGGCATTCATTCTATTAAATGGACTTTGTTTAACGATGGAAGACTAAAGTTGGAAATGATTATATTAAAAGATGCTGGCAGAAATGATGGTTTTGATGGATCGGCTTTTGAAGATAAAATCAGTAAACTTGGCATTACGTTCGATTATCCAGAAGAAGGCGTAGAAGGTATGAAGTGGTTAGGAAATGGCCCTTATCATGTTTGGAAAAACAGAATAAAAGGCACCACATTTGGCCTTTGGGAGAAAGACTACAACAATACCATAACTGGAGAAAGTTTTGAAAATTTGGTGTATCCAGAGTTTAAAGGGTATCATGCCAATTTAATAGGAGCCAATCTTAAAACCAATAATGGCGACATTAAATTTTTTAGTGAAAATGATAAATTGTTTTTAAGATTATTCACTCCTGATTTACCTAAAAATGGCTTCCCTGGTTCGTACCCACAACCAGAATTCCCAGAAGGAAACATATCATTCATGTATGAAATACCCGCCATGCGATCTTTTAAACCATTAGAACATCAAGGACCGGAGAGTCAGCCAACCAATATCCGTATTAAAAGTGGAGATGATGGCATTCCAATGACTTTATGGTTTGATTTTAGAGATAATTAAAAAATTATATCAATGAAAAAATCAAAATTTTTAGTTTTAAGTTGTTTATCCGCCTTACTTATCAATTGTAAATCAGCTACCAATATAGCAACTTCAGAAATAATTAAACCAACCGTTTATACTGTTGGCGATTCAACCGTAAAAAACGGACGTGGAGACGGTTCTGGTGGACTTTGGGGCTGGGGAGATTTCATAGGTCAGTTTTTAGACAGCACTAAAGTTTCAGTTGAAAATCACGCCTTAGGTGGCACGAGTAGCAGAACCTATCAAAACTTAGGGTTATGGGATACCGTAAACAATAAACTAAAAACGGGTGATTATGTTTTAATTCAGTTTGGACATAATGATAATGGCTCCATAAACGATACCATTAGAGCCAGAGGCACCATAAAAGGTATTGGAGATGAAACTGAAGAAATTGACAATATGATTACCAAAAAGCATGAGATCGTGCATAGCTATGGTTGGTATATTGAAAAAATTGTAAAAGATGCTAAAGCAAAAGGCGCTATTCCTATAATAATGTCGCCTATACCAAGAAACGATTGGAAAGAAGGTAAAGTACCAAGAAACAATACCTCGTATGGTTTATGGGCAAAACAAATAGCTGAAAGAAACAACGTTACATTTATTGATTTAAATGATAAAATGGCATCCAAATTAGAAAGCTTTGGAGAAGAAAAAGTTACCGGCACTTATTTTTATAAACGTGATCATACACACCCTTCGGCTAGAGGTGCTGCCATGGCCGCTTCAATTATTACAAACGAATTGAAAGAAACAAACAATTCGTTAAAAAACCACCTACTCTCTAATGTAGAAGTAAATCTTCCTAGAAAGAAAAATATTTTTTTAATAGGCGATTCTACAATGGCAAGTAGCAACAACCCTAACACCATTGGTTGGGGCATGCCTTTCCCTCAATTTTGCGACACTACCCAAGTAAATGTTGTTAATAAAGCTAGAGGCGGACGTAGCACTAGAACCTTTAATTTTGAAGGTTTATGGGATGCTGCTAAAAAAGAATTTCAACCAGGAGATTTCGTATTTATACAATTTGGACATAACGACGCAGGAAATATAGATAAAGCCAAATACAGAGGCTCTTTAAAAGGCATTGGAAACGAAATGCAAACGGTAGCCAGAGACAGCAGTATTACAGAAACTGTACATACTTATGGTTGGTATATGAAGAAAATGATTAGAGAAACCAAAGAAAAAGGAGCTACTCCTATTATTTTAAGCTTAACACCACGCAATGAATGGCCAAATAATATGGTTGAAAGAAGAACAGAAACCTATGCAAAATGGGCTAAAGAGGTTGCTGTTTCTGAAGATGTTTTTTATATAGACGTAAACGACATAGTAGCCAAAGCATACGAAACTTTAGGAAAAGACAAAGTAAAAGACTTCTTTCCTCAAGACCACACGCACACTAATTTGGAAGGAGCGACATTTACTGCATCGATAATAGCAAAAAAACTTAAAAATTCAAAAGAAATAGGTTTAAGAGGTTTTATTAATTTAAACGAATAATTAAATTTAATAGTTCAAAAAAAAAATATTTAACTTGTAATCCCTATACTTCGAATAATAGAGAACTGTTATTCAATTTCCATCTATAAGAGCTTGCTTTTTACTCTAATTTTTAAAAAATCATACTAAAACAGGATGGTACAGGATGGAAACTATAATGCATACCAATATTTTTGAGTGTTAATAATTATATAAAAAAATGTTAAATTTTTATTTTAACAGTCTTACAATCAACTAATAATTAAACAACTTTATAAGTCAACTAATAATGAAGAAAAAAGTACTCTATTATTTGCTTTTCTTACCTCTTATATCAGTTCTTACTAATTGTAGTAGCAAAGAGGAATTTGATAAGTATTATTCAAGACCAGATTATCTTGAGTCTCCTATCTACCAACAGCTTGAAGCGCGTGGTAACTTTAGTAGTCTTACTACACTTATTGAAAAAGCAGGATACAAAGACATTTTGAGTAAAGCTGGTTATTGGACCATGATGGCTCCTAATGACGAAGCATTTACTAAATTTTTCCAAGAACAAGGAATTGCAAACGCTTCTAGTGTAGATTCAACAACTGCATCTAAAATTGTTAGATATGCACTTATTTACAATGCTTTTCGTACTGAAAGACTTTCTGACTACCAATCGCGAGCAGGTTGGGAAGAAGATAATGCGTTTAGACGTAGAACAGCTTATTATGATGGGTTTAAGTCCAAAGTTGTTGATAATACAACAAATATCGAAGCTTCAGTTTCTGTAGGTTCCTCAGTTATAGTAGCAGGCTCAAACAGAAACAACACTCCAGGAGGCGATTATTATATTCCGGGAGACAACAACAATAAGTATTTAACTTATTTTGTACAGGAATACATGGATGCTTTAGGATTAAGTGCTTATGACTACAATTACTTCTATCCAAATTCAACTTATACAGGCTTTAATGTTCTTAAAGGAAAAACTGTAGAAGCAGATATTGTTGCTGAAAACGGAATTATCCATGAGGTAGACGAGGTATCACTTCCTTTGATTAATTTAGATCAAAAACTTGAAGAAAGCCCTAACTACAGCATTTTTAGAAGTTTATTAGAAACCAATTTAGTTAACTATGTTTTTGATCAAGATGCTACAACTACTTATCAAAACTTCACAAGAAAAACAGATAAAGCTTATGTTAAAGTTTATGATCCTGCACTATTCTTTTCTCCAAATAACGAAAATTATATAAAAGAGTCAGATAACGACGGTCAAAATGATGCCTATACCATGTTTGTTCCTGAAAACGCAGTACTTCAAAATTTTATAGACGACATTCTGTTAAAAAACTATACAGCGTTAGATAAATTGCCTAAGTATATATTTGAAGACTTCTTCAATGCTCATATGGTTAGAAATGCTGTTTGGCCTTCTCAAGTTGCATCATACAGTAATGGGTTGGATGAAGATATTCGAATAGACATAAATACAGATGTAAATGAAGCAGAAGTTTTGAGTAATGGTTTTTTCTACGGAACCAATAAAATACAAGAATCTAATCTATTTTATAGTGTTTATACATCAGCTTACTTAGACCCTAAGTTTACTTTAGCTACTCGCCTTTATAATGACGGGTCAGGATATCGTGAAATAATAAGCAACCTTACAGGTAAATACACCTTGTTTTTACCCTCTGATGAGATTTTAATTAGCCATGGTTATGGTTATGATATTAATCGAAGTGAATGGACTTATGAATCACCTACTACTGGTGTCAGAGTTGCTGGAACATTAGCAAGAACCCGTTTATTACGCATACTTTATAATGGAATCGTTCCTACTCCTAATGGTGAATTAGATGATTTGTCTGGTTCTGGCATTATACGCTCTGGAGATTTTGACTTAGCTGGAGAATATATTAAATGGGGAAACAATCAGGTTTGGGCTGCAGGAAACGAAGCGTTAGGAAATAAAGTAAATATTTTAGGTTATGAAGACCAAAGAAATGGTCGTACTTATTATATCGATAATATTCTTGAATTTAGCGAACAATTTCAAGGAACCGATATATTCGACCTTGCAGTACAAAACACTCAATTTCAATCTTTTGTACGTTTAATGCTAGGGGCTGGTTTACTAGATCGTACAACTGGAACCATAGCTGGCGTAGAATTAGGCACATCATATACCTTTGTTATTCCTAATAATGCTGCTGTTACACAAGCTACTAAAGACGGTGTTATCCCAGGAAACGCTTCAACTGGAGTTCCTAACTACACACCTACTGATCAGCAAGAGAAAGAAAAACTTATTGACTTTATTAGATATCATATTTTAGCAACACGTACAGCATCTGATGATGGATTAATTAATGGTCAAACAGAAACTTTGCTTAAAAATGGATTAGGCGAAAAAACATATGTAAATGTTAGTAGTGCTCCTGGAGATCTATTATTTGTAGATTCAGCAAACAGAATTTCAAATTATATTCCAAGTGCAAGCAATAACTTAGCCGACCGCTCACTAGTCCATTTAGTTGATAATTATCTTTTATACACGGAATAAAATGAAATATAATTTTACCCACTTTTTTTACTGTCTTTCATTTGTATTAATCACTTTGACGTCTTTACAGCTTTCTGCTCAAGAATCCAATGTTATTAGAGGTCAAATTTTTGATGAAAACAAAGAACCCCTCGCAGGTGCAACCGTAATAGAACAAGATGCCGAAAAACGTACCATAACCGGTGTTGTAACAGATTTTGATGGAAATTTTGCTATTCGTATAAAAAGCACCAAAAACCAACTGGTTATTTCGACCATAGGTTACAAAACCAAAACTGTTGCTATTGGCAATCAAAAAAACTTCACCTTTAACATGGAAGTTTCCATTGAAGGTTTAGATGAAGTTCTTATTAGCGCAACCAAAACACCTGACAATGGATTGTTAAATATTGCTGAACGAAATTTAACAACAAGTACCGTTACAATTCAAGCTAAAGATCTTGAAAACACACAAGCTGCTTCTATTGATGAAGCACTTCAAGGAAGATTACCTGGTGTTGATATTACAGCAACTTCTGGAGATCCTGGAGCTGGTATGCAAATACGTATTCGAGGAACTTCTTCCATTACAGGATCATCAGACCCTTTAGTTGTAGTAGATGGCATGCCTTACGAAACATCCATCCCTGAGGATTTCAACTTTGGTGCCGCAGATGAACAAGGTTATGCTGCGCTTTTAAACGTAGCGCCTTCCGATATTGAAAGTATAACCATATTAAAGGATGCAGCTGCAACCGCTATGTGGGGTGCTCGTGCCGCTAGTGGGGTGTTGATTATTAACACAAAAAGAGGATCTGTAGGTGCGCCAAAAATTGGTTATAGTTATACAGGTACCATGTCCAAGCTTCCACGTACCATACCTATGTTAAGTGGAGACCAGTATTCTCAATTAATCCCTGAAGCTTTCATGAACCGTAATGGATCGCCCCTTAACACGCTTACCGTTAAAGAGTTTCAATACGATCCGCAAGAAGTATATTGGTACAAAAATTATGGCAATAACACCAATTGGGTGGATGCTATTTCGCAAACAGGTATTACTGGAGAACACAACCTTTCTTTACAAGGAGGTGGTGAAAAAGCACGCTACTTTACCTCTATTGGATACTACAACTCTAAAGGTGTAACAAAAGGTACTGGCTTCGATCGTATTAATGGACGTTTAAACTTAGACTATATCGTTTCTGATAGAATTCGCTTTAAAGCAGATATATCCTACACAAACACAAACACACAACGTAATTATGTAAATGGTACGGGTAGTGGCGATCGTGTTAGAAGTGTAGCATATTCTAAAATGCCCAACATGAGTATTTATGAATATGATGATTTAGGAGACTTAACACCTAATTATTTTTCACCTGCACAAAATATCCAAGGTGGTTATTCCCGTACTTATAACCCTGTTGCCTTAGCAGAGTACGCTTCTAATGAACAAACAGGACATCGTATTGTACCTCACTTTAATTTAAAAGTAGATTTAATCCCTAATAGATTAATTTCAACATTCGATCTTCAATTCGATTTTAATAGTACTAAGGCCAAAGCCTTTTTACCACAAAATGCAACTGGAAGACCATTTACGGAAACTGTTGTAAACCAAGCGTCGGATGCCGATGTGGATGCTACTAGCGTAACCTCTAAAACCAATTTTATTTACACACCAGATATTGGAGAGAAACACAATATTCAATCTATTCTATCAATACAAACAAACGATTTTAGATATGAGTCACATCAAGTGCTTACTTCTAATTCAGCATCGGTATTTTTAACAGATCCATCGGTTCCTTCTAGAACACAGAATTCAGAGTTAAGATTACTTAATAACAATAGCCAATCGCGTAGCGTTGCAGCATTAATCAACACCCAATACAGTTTATTGGATAGATATATTGTAAATGTAGGTCTTCGTGGTGATGGAAACTCAAAATTTGGCCCAAACAATCGTTACGCGCTTTTCCCTTCTGTTTCGGCAAGATGGAGAGTCTCTGGCGAACCTTTTATGGAAAAATTTGACTTTGTTGATGATTTTAGTTTTCGTGCCAGTTTAGGTCAGTCTGGTAGAGCGCCTCGTTATGACTATCGTTACTTTAATGTTTATGGAAACTTTAATTCAGAATATTTAGGATATAACGGTGTATATCCTCAAAATATGGAATTAACCGACTTAAGATGGGAAACCTTAACAGGTACAAACCTAGGAATGAATTTACAGTTATTCAACAAACGCTTTCAAATAGACATAGATCTTTACAAAAACAGAACTAAGGATCTTCTTTTCCAAAACTTAGATGTAACTACCATTTCTGGATACTCTGATATTTCAGACCAAAACGTTGGGGTTCTTGACAACCAAGGATGGGAAGTAGGGCTTTATACAACACCTTTTAAATCTGATAAATGGCAAGTTGATTTCAACTTTAATATTTCTAGAAATGAAAACGTAATTCGTGAAATTTCAGAATTCTATCCAAGTGAAAGTGGTTTTGTAGACCGTAACGGACAGTTTAAACGTTTTTTACAAACCGATAACCCTTTTGGTTCTTTTTACGGTTACAGGTTTAAAGGGGTGTATCCAGATTTAGCATCTACTCAAGCCAGAGATGCCAGTGGTAATATAATTACTGGGCCTAATGGACAAACTGTATACATGCGCTTTAACTACCCAAATACAGATTATCTATTTCAACCTGGAGATGCTATTTATGAAGATGTAAACCATGATGGTAATATTGATAGTAGAGATGTGGTTTATCTTGGTAATAGTAACCCTAAATTTACGGGTGGTTTTGGCCCCTCTATTACCTTTAACAAGCAGTTTAAATTATTGTTATTTTTTACTTATCGCTTAAACTACGATATTGTAAATGGCACCGATATGCTAACAACAAATATGTATTCGTTTGATAATCAAAGTACGGCTACCTTGTCTAGATGGAGAAACCCTGGTGATGTAACAAATATGCCACGTGCCGTTTATGGTGCTGCATATAACTGGCTTGGATCTGATAGATACGTAGAAGATGCTTCATTCTTAAGATTTAGATCTGCTACCTTTAGTTACCAATTTAACAAAGAGTTTCTAAAAAACTTAAAACTTGAAGACTTGAATATTTATTTTACTGCAGATAATATTTTAACTTTTACAAAGTACCGTGGTCAAGATCCTGAAGTAAATATGCGAGGAGGAGATCCTTTCGGAATAGCTATAGACTATTCAAGAACACCTCCTACCCGTCGTTTCACAATAGGCCTTAGAACCAGATTTTAATACTAAACTATTTGACAAATGCGAACTAAAATTATATACATAATAGCTATTTTTATAGCAACACTAAATTTATCTTGCGACAGCTATTTAGATTTAAAACCTGAAGACGGCACTATTCGTGAAGAATTTTGGAAAACAAAAGAAGATGTTAGAGCAGCCGTAATAGGTATCTATTCCGCAATGCTAACAACACCTCCTTCTGAAAACGACCTTACGCTTGCAGAATACATTTTTATGTATGGAGAGTTAAGAGGTGGCATGGTAAGCCCTGGTGGATTTATGTCTGATGATCAAATAGACATCCTTACTTTAAATATCCTACCTTCAAATGGGAATACTTCATGGTCGCAGTTTTATCGTATCATAAATTATTGTAATACGGTTATAGACCTTGCTCCTGGTGTTTTGGCTAAAGACCCTACGCTTACCCAAACACAACTTAACAATTATTTATCTGAGGCTTTAGCAATTAGAGCTTATCTATATTTTACATTGGCACGTTCATTTTCAGATGTTCCTCTAAAATTAAAAGCAACGCTTTCAGATCAAGATAATTTCCAAATAGCTAAAACACCTCAAGCAGAAATTTTTAACCAAGTTGTTACAGACCTAATAAAAGCTGAAGGTTTTGCAGTAGAAGATTATGGTATTATTGCCGAAAACAAAGGTCGAATTACAAAAAACACTATTAATACCATGCTTGCTGATGTATATTTATGGCAAGAAAATTATGATGCTGCTTTAGCTGCTGCCGATAAAGTAATAAATTCTGGAGATTTTGCATTAATAGATGGCAGTTTACAATGGTTTACAACGGTTTTTGCAAGAGGAAATTCAACCGAAAGCATATTTGAACTTCAATACACAACTCAAAACCTAAATCCTTTTTACTCAATCTTTTTACAACGCCCACAATATTTAGCTGCACCAACTGTACTAGAAGGTGTTTTTGGTGTTGACTTTGAAGATGCTTTAAACAAAGATTTTCGTGGTGAAAGAGCATCCTTAGTACCAGGTACTAACGAAATTTACAAATATACCGGACTGAACCAAGAACAACGCAAATCTTTACAAGAATCAGATACACATTGGTTTGTTTACCGTTATGCCGATGTGTTATTAATGAAAGCTGAAGCACTGAACGAATTAAACAGAGGCGAAGAAGCATTGGCAATTGTCGATTTAATTCGTGAAAAACGTAATGCCATTGATGAAACCGCTCAACAATTAGCTTTTGATGACAAAGAAGGCATTAGGCTTTACATTCTTGCAGAACGCTCAAGAGAATTTGCCTTTGAGGGGAAACGCTGGTTTGATGTTTTACGCAATTCACGTAAAGACAACTATGCATATCTTGACATTATACTAGGTATCGCTTTACAAAGCGCCCCTGCAAACCAACAACAAAGTATAACTACCAAGTTAAAAGACACCAATAGCCATTATCTTCCTATAAATGAAAATGAGCTATTCACAAACAAAGCATTAGTACAGAATCCGTTTTACAAATAAAAAATAAAGTCATGAAAAATTTATTCAATTTACACAATTTATTGAGACTTACGCTTACAGTTGTTGTGACTATTTTTGTTCTAAACTGTACGTCAGAAAAATTCAAAGAGTCTACAGATGAGACTTTGAACATTACGGAATTTTTAAAAGCTAACGAAGCAGATTACTCGCTATTTTTAGATATTTTAGAAGTTACCAATTACGCTTCTTTTATGAATACTTATGGAACCTATACATTGTTCCTGCCAACTAATGAAGCTGTTACAAATTTATTAAATGAGTTAGGAGTAAGTTCTGTAAAAGACATACCTCTAGAAGATCTTAAAGAATTAGCAAAGCTTCATATTTTGCCAGAAACAGTAAACACAACATCTTTTACAGATGGTAAAATTGCAAGCCCAAGTCTACAAGGTCAATTTCTTATCACTGGAGCAACGTTTTTAGATGGTGCATCAAGTATTACTATTAATAAAGAATCTCGTATTACAAAATCCAACATAATTGTTGGGAATGGTATTATACATGTATTGGATAAAGTGCTTCGTGTAGCAAATAAAACCTTGGCTAAATCCATAGAGGAAGATTCTTCTCTTACACTTTTCACTGAAGCTCTTAAAGCAACAGGATGGTATGATAAACTAGACCTACCTGTTACCTATGACAAAGACAGTATATCAAGTCACCTAACCGTTTTGGTTCAAACTAATGAAGTGTTTCAAAATAGCGGTTTTAATACTCTTGATGATTTAAAAACCAGGTACAGTCATTTAAACGATCCAATGAATCCATTAGATAGTCTTAATCTATTTGTTGCTTATCGTATATTACCAGGATTAAACTATTTAGCTGACCTTGCGGTAACGCCAGCTGCACTAACCAAAGCACCACTGGAAGTTATATCTTTTAAATTGGTTTCGGATAGCATTTTAATAAATCAAGAAACATTTAATGGTATTTTGGAAAAAGGCGTAGAAATTAATCGTAGCACTAGTGATGTAACAGCTTCTAACGGCGTATTACACTTTGTTAAAGAGAACTTCTTCATTAAAAAAAGATTCCCTTTGCCTGTATATTTTGATTTAGGTGATCAGCCAGAAATTAGACAACTAAGTTCAGTATTTAGAAAGCCTGGTAATTTTGTATCATTGAAAAAGAGCGAACTTAGTGGTGTTGACTGGCCAGATGACCAATCGTTAGGCTATCTTGCTGCCGAAATTGGAAACGGCGCTTATCTTGATAGAGCTTGGCACGGCGATGTTATTGAATTAGCCCGTTTTAGAAATGGTTTCTTAGACCCTATTACTTTTGATACTCCAGTAATTATAAAAGGTAAATATAAAGTTTGGGTGTCTTACAGAACCAATGAAAGATCTTCAGCTGCCACGCAAGTGTCATTTAATGGTGAACCTCTATCGCGTATGATTAATTTTAGAGAATATGGTAATACAACAGAACCTGAACGTGTTTTAGAGTCTCAAGGTTATAAAAGACATATACAACCTTCAACAAATAGATTTAATTGTAGATTGGTTGGTATTGTAGATGTTCCAACTACAGGAAGACATAAATTAACATTCGAGGCTATTCAAGACAGTAGTAATGGGCAAACTTGGATTGATATAGTAGAATTTAGACCTTTAGATATGGATCAATTATATCCTAAATTTCAAGCAGGTGGTGATGGTCTAATCTATGAATAAACAATTAAAACAATTAACAAAAATAATAGTTAAACTTAATCCAGTAAGGATGATATCAATTAATACATACATAAAAAGCTTGTTTGCAAGCATCACGCTTCTTGCTGCAGTATCCTGCTCAAATACATGGGAAGATCATAGCAGTACGAATGACGACAACCTTAAACTTACACTTAGCGAACGCATAAAAAACACCCCGGAAACTTCAGAATTTGGGAAACTTTTAGTAGAAACTGGTTTTGATGATGAATTGTCTAATTCTAAAACTTATACTGTTTGGGCACCAACCAATGCCGCTATTGCTCAGGTAAATCCAGACTTGTTAAGTGATTTAGCTAGTAAACGTTTATTTGTGCAAAACCATATTGCCTTAACAGCATTTTCATCGGTTACCGAACAAGACACCGTTACAGTGCAAATGCTATCTAATAAATACTTAGAATTTAAAAATGGTACTGTAATGGCAGATGCCAATGTAGTAACCGCTGACCAATATGCAGCAAATGGTTTGTTTCATATTATCAGTAAGGCTTTAGAACCTAAGGCTAACATTTGGCAGTATTTAAAAGAAAAAACAGGCAGTAATGCTATGAGTTCTTATTTATCAACGCTAAATGAATTCAATATATATCAATCAGATAGCATTGCTAAAGCTTTCGAATTTCATGAGATTTATGCAGATTCTTTGACAAATTCATATCTGAAAAATGTTTACAATCTAAATAATGAGAAAAACAAATATACCTTTTTCTTATTAGAAGATGATGCTTATAACTCTGAGGTTGGAAAACTAGAACCATATTTAACTAAGAGCAATCAAGACTCTACCACTACTTATGCAAGCTATTTTGCGGTAAGGGATTTTGCTTTTCACAAAGCTGTAGCTCGTGAAAAACTTTCAGAAACCGTTTTTGTTTCTCGTTTCGGTGTTGAAGTTGATATTGATGAAACCAAAATAGTAGAAGAAGTTCAATTAAGCAATGGTATTGTATATATCATGAGTTCTCTAGATGTTCCTCTTGAAAAGCGCCTATTGACAACTATAATAGAAGGTGAAGCTCCAAGTAGTTTCAGCCAAGGAGATAAACGTGCAAATACGTTCTATAGAGAAAGAGAAGATTTAGACGGGGTAATGTTCTTTGACATTATGGTTCAAAATCATGGTGTGCCTTTATTTGCCATTAATTACAGTGCAAACAACTTATACAGTACCACTTACAATGTGTATTGGAGAGCCATTAATGATATTCAGACAAACACTTTTCAACAAAGTTTACGAATTGGTGGTGGTATTTTGCCGGATGGTACTATAGCAGACCCTATAGCAGAGCTAGGCCCTATGGATGTAGCACCAAATATATATGATGAAATTTTTATAGGAGAGTTTACGCTTAATGAAGCAGGTAGGCTTGATCTTATTTCACTCATTGCCGCCAACACAGCGGTAAACGGTAACAACACGCTAAGCTTAGATTACTTAAAACTAGTTCCTGTAATTAAATAAATATCTTTTAAACCAACTATTATGTTCAAAATATTGCAACTAACCAGTCTATTATGTATACTGTTTTTCGGTGGGATTGACACGGGGCTTTATGCCCAAAGTCTTTCGAAGTCTACAGATGTTGCTTCACAAACCAAAGATGGTATTCAAGTTAAAGGTATCATCAAAAGTGCTAAAACAGGAAAAGGAATCTCGGGAATAAACATTGCCGTAAAAGATTTTTCCGCGGCAATTTCTGCTGAAGATGGAACTTTCTCTATTAGTGTTCCACATTTAAGCAGTTTGCTTATTGTAAGTGGACAAGATTACCAAACTAAAGTTTTTCCATTAAAAAACCAAAATGCTGGATTAGAAATTATCCTTTTTGAAGCGAGTTATTCTCAGTTTTATCAAAGTGCTAATTTACCTGATAATTCCAAATTACAATATAATAACCCAAATGCAGCAAATGTTGTAGATTTTAAAGAAACCCAATGGAGTAACCCTGTTAACCAATCTATCGGTAACTTTTTACAAGGTCGTGTTGCAGGACTTAATAGTGTTGGTAATTCAGGTGTACCTGGGTCCGGTGCTTATTTAACTTTAAGAGGTTTTAACTCACTTTACGCTACAAACAAGCCCTTAATTGTTTTAGATGGTATGATATATGACGATGAAGATTACGGTGCTGGTATTATACAGTTCAATAGTTCTTCGCCACTTTCAATGTTAGATGTTAAAGATATTGAAGATGTTACCGTTTTAAAAGATGGATCATCATTATATGGTACAAAAGGTGCAAATGGTGTTATCATCATCACAACAACACGTCCTGTAGATTTAAGTACAAAAATTGATTTCACCATGTATGGTGGCATTAATGAAGACCCACATCAATTGCCTGTTATGAAGTCAGGCGCTTATAGAACCTATCTATCGCAGTTATTGGCAACTAGAGGAGACACGCAACAACAAATTGCAAATAGACCATGGATGTTAGATAATACTGATAGTGGTTCTTACTATCAATATCATAATGAAACAAACTGGCAAGATAAAGTATTTAAGGCCAGTGAAAACCAAAGCTATTATTTAAAAATTAGAGGTGGAGACGATATTGCAAAATATGGCATCTCGGTAGGCTACCTAAATAGTGAAGGTGTTGTGGGCAATACTAATTTACAACGTTACAATACAAGGTTAAATGCAGCTTTACGTTTAACAGAAAAGCTTTCGGTTAAAGCTAACTTGTCGTTTATTTACAACACAGAAAACCAAAACGACCAAGGGCTTGCCTACAAAACTAGCCCGATGCATTTAGCTCTTACAAAATCGCCATTTTTAGCTATAAACGCTATTAATGCTACTGGTGAAGTTTCGCCAAATTTAGCAGATGTAGATATTTTTAATGTAAGTAATCCTGTAGCTATCATAAATAACAGTATCGGAATTAACAAAAACTATCGTTTCTCTGGAAATCTAAATTTCCAATACGATATAAATAAATCTTTAAAGGCTAATCTTTTAGTTGGTCTTAACTTTAATAAAGAACGTGAAAACTTTTTTATTCCAGATTTTGGTGTTTCAGATATTATATTGCCAACCGCAATTGCAAAAAACCGTAGTGGTAGTGAAGTACAACAATACTTTTCAATTTTCACTGATGGATATTTCAGCTACACTAAAAGCCTTGATTATAAGCATAACTTTAATTTAAAATTGGGGTTACGAACGCAGTCAAACGAATCTGAAAGTGACCTTGGTTTAGGTTTTAACTCTGCTACAGACGATTTTACAACAGTGAGCGCAGGTAGTAACCTATTGAGACAAGTAGGTGGTGCTCTAGGTGAATGGAACTGGGTTAACAGTTATTTAAGTGCAGAATATAATTATTCAAATAAGTACTTTTTAACCATGAACACATCTTATGATGGTTCTAGTCGATTTGGAGAGAACATTAATTTTGCTGCTTTAGGTTCCTTATCTGCTGCATGGTTAGTATCTTCTGAAGGGTTTATGAAAAACACAAGCGCTATAGATTTACTTAAACTACGTGCAAGTATTGGAGTAAGTGGTAACGATGACATTGGAAACTATACCGCTCAACAACTTTACGTTTCTCAAAACCTATTAGGTATTCAAGGTTTGGTTCGAGGGAATATTGGAAATCCAAAGTTAAAATGGGAAACTGTACGTAAATTTAATTTAGGAGCTGATTTAGCTTTATTCAATGAGCGTTTTAA